>NZ_JAJNIE010000003.1:0-239472 GCF_022387115.1 Mammaliicoccus sp. F-M27
GTATTTATATCTATTTTAATATTTCTAGTCATAGTAAAACTCCCTGCTAAGTTTTCACTATTTAAGTGTTTCCTTAACAGGGAGCATATCACTGGATGTTGATGGGTTTTCATTTTACAAGCATTATACTTGTTGCATACTATTAGAGTGATTTATTTCAATACTCTTTTCATCTTGCTTTATATTCTCTGATATTATTTGAGCTATGCTTTCATTTGCATTCTCAATATTTTTATTAATATAATTTTCTGGTGCTTTAAAATCTTTAAAAACATTTGTTTTAATTTTTTTAGCAAGTTCTGCTTCATCTTTTGCTACCAATTTCAATATATCATTATACATATCTAAGTAGACACCTCTAGATAAATTGAACTTAGGATAATCTTTAATCAAGAAATAAAATGGTTTATCTATATGAATAGCATCAAAATAAATTGATGAGTAGTCAGATATTATAACATCTGATATAGCTATCAATTCCTGTGTTTCCACTTTATCATTAACAGTATATACTTGTGTAATTCCATTGTTCCAAGATGGCTGTGTATCCATAGAATGTGCTTTATTAATGATGCAATAATCGTTCCCTAAATGATTTAAAATTTTTCTGAATTGAAGCATATAATCTTTATCTTTTTTACTTTCAGCAATTTTATAATTATAATCTCTCCAAGTTGGAGCATAAAGTATAATTTTCTTATCAAGTGGAATATTATTTTTAATTTTAATTTCTCTAACTAACTCTTCATTAGAATGATTTTCTTTCAACCATTCATTCCTTGGATAACCAGAAGTTATCACTTTATCACTCGAGATATCAAATGAAGTCTTGAATTTTTGTTTTGCCTTTTCTGAATCTGCAATTAAGTAGTCCCATCTTGCAATATCGTTTTTCATCTTCACTTTATGATTAGGATTTAAACTTAGCATAGTCGCTTCATTTGAATCAAACAACATTTTTTTAAATGGCGTACCATGCCATAATTGAATCCATTTTTGGCCTTTTTTCTTTCTAAATGCAGCTGGTATCCACGATTCACAAATCACTATATTTGAAGTATAGAAATAATTGAAAAATTCCTTACTTTTTGGATTAATTCTATATTCTTCAGGCACCTTTTTATCAAATGTTACAAATTTGAGATTTTCTGGTTCATATAAATCCTTTAAATAATCAAATAAGTACTTAGAATTCCCTCGATATTGGTAATCGAATCCCATCATTATAATATTTCCAGATTTTACTTTTAAGCTCATATAATTCTCAATTTCATTTGCTCTTTTTTTATTTCTTTTTGCATGAACTTTTCTTCTTGTATTATAAACTAAAGGTTTAAGGTAATAATTATTCTTCACTTTATTTATAACTTTATTTTTTCGTTTATTTTTTTCAATTTCTCGTGTGTAGTAGAAATTAATTTTATTTTTTTTATGCAGTTTAAATAATTTTTTCATCTCTGCTACATCTAAATTTTTAACTACGCCTTTAGAAAATGCATAATTATATAATGGTAATACGCCGTTTGGAACCTTAATATTAGGACTATACTCGTTTATGATCTTCATTGTCGATTTAATGAAATCATTTCTCATATTTTTATTATTTGGCAACCTTTTTTCTGAATACAATAAAGCCCTATATATAAAGTATTTATTCACTTGATAAGGGGTATATTGATCACGATAGCCATCTTGTAATTTTGATGCTGCATTTTCTATTGCTATCAAGAATGAGTCTCTATGTTTAGTACTTGTATAATCAGTTTTAGTAGTAGATTTATCATGTACTCTAACTTTATATAAAATATTAGAAATTACCGGTACTCGATATGCTTTTAGCGCACAAGCAACGTAGAATTCGAAGTCTTCATAAATATATCCTTCACCATATCTAATTTGATGTCTTTGTAAAAATGATCTTTTATATAGTTTGTTTACACTAAAGTATGTTGAACACCCTAATAACATTTCAACTGTATTACGATATAATGCTAATTTAAGATTGTATTTTTCTTTGTTAACATACTTTGTTTCACCAGTTTCTGGATAGTAATAAGCCCATTCAAAGATTACAAAATCATTCTCTTTTGTTCCACTTAATCTCTTGTATGCTATATCCAAAGTTGTATCTGCAATTAAATCATCAGAATCTAAAAATAATATCGATTCACCAGTAGCTATATCAATACCTAAATTTCTTCTAGCACCTTGCCCTTTATTCTCACCATCATCATGCATTTTATAATGGATGTTCTCTTTTTCACTATTTGCTATAAAGTCATTTATTAAATTAACTGAGTTATCTTCTGAACCATCGTTAATTAATATAACTTCAAAATTCTCTTTAAATGTTTGCTTCTCAACAGACTCTAATGTTTCTATGATAAATTCTTCAGCATTATATACTGGAATAATAATAGAAACTTTCATTTTATTACTCAATTTACTTCCTCCGAAATTATTTTTATTTTGTTTTTTTTATATTTTTAAGTACCCTATTCATTATTGAAGGGTTATTAATTTTATAAGTTATATCATTTTGAACTATTAGCATTCTACTTCCTGTAAATATAGAAATCAATGGTAATTTAACTTGATAAATATTTCTACTAAAATCACTAAAAGATTTTCCTAGTATTTTAAAACTTCTTTGTCTTATAAGAGATGCTTTTTTTATTTTATCACCTAAAAACTCAATATATACTTCTGAATCTGAAGGTAATGAGCAGGTTTCATTAGAAAATGTAAAAGTTATATTCCTATTCACAAGATTAAATGAATGCATATATACACTTAGCTGATTTGAAAATTTACTAGTTATCAATTTTTCTTCTTTTAAATTTAGCATATAATTCTTATATGAATAATGTGTTTTTAAATCATAAATAATGTTAGAATCTATATTTTCAAATAACACTCTTGACGACTTTTCAAATTCTTCTCTGTCAAAAAATGGACTATTTATTATTTTATTCTGATTATGTTCTTTTAAATATTCAATATAATGAGTACCAATTAAGAACTGAACATACTTTATGGTCTTATCAAATTTTTTATTAGATTGCTCTATTAAAAACATATAACTATTCTCAATTAATGGTATATATCTTTCTTCTAATGTCCACGCTGATTTACTAAGTGAATTTGGGTTTTCACTATTATAAAAATAAGCTGTATCATGTATTAATCCGTACTTTTCCTTATCTAACAGTAAATTATTAATAAATTTCGCGTCTTCCCAAAAATGTAATTTTTCATCAAATCTATAATATTCATTTTTAAAAACTTCTTTTCTAAATGCCATACCTCCAATATGAAAATGAATATACTTATAATCTTTATGTATATTAACAATTTCTATATTAGAGTGAAATCGATAATTTAAACTATGGTGTTTTTTCAATTGCTTATTAGTTCTTATAAGGGGTGTTGCTACAACATCAATTTCTTTGTTGGTATTGAAAAATTCATCTATTTTTCTAAAAAAATTCTTTTTTACTGTATCAGAATCATCTATAAATACTACATAATTTGATTTATCACTTAAATGTCTAATACCTCTATTTCTAGAAGCGCTTATACCTTTATTAAGTTGATCAAATATTTTAAATTGAATATTGTCTTTATAGTCTTCAAGAAGTTCCCTTGTGTCATCTGTACTTCCATCATTAATTATAATAATTTCATAGTTGAAATTATTTAAACTTTCCACAATATTTTCAATCGTATGTATTATATTTTTACTTCCATTGTATGTGGAGATTATTACCGAAAACATTACTTCACTCCTAAAATATAAATCAATATACATTCCCTATAAAACACAATTTACTTAACCTTCTATATAAATCGTCTTATTAAACTCTACATTATAAGATGATTCTACTTATAGTTATCTACACACTTACTCCGCTCAATAGATTATTTAAAATCATTAATTGTTCTGGCACAGTATTAGGAGAAACTTCTGGATGAGAAGTAATTTTATCATCTTTCATATTTATAACTTTTGCTTTATCTTTGTCTATGCGCATTGATTGTTCATAATATAATTTCACATTCTCACTACATATAATTACTTTTTGAAATTTATTTGATTCACTTAAATTTTCATTTACCATAGGGACTAAATCTTCTTTTCTTAATCCTTTTAATAACCTTCTATCATTAGCTTCTAATTTATCTCCAATATTTAATATTGGATCAACTGCTAATGTTTTATAATCCATTGAGGTTCCATGTACAATTGCACCTGCTCCTCCTCTAGACACTCCATAAAAAACAACATTTTTCTTATCTATGTCTAAATAGTTCCTTACATTTTCTATTGATTCTTGAATTTCTTGTTCATAATCAGGATAATTTACAGTATTTATATAATGTGAACCATGAGAAACATTCAAATCCATAATTCTCATTGTATATACATTTTTAACTAGACTTCTCTCTAAATCATCAAAAAAGGGAGGCAACATTCTATGAGGGATTTTAGGACTATCATATTGGTTAGCACCAGGCATTTTTGCAAAAATAACAATTAACTTTTTTTCTACCTTATTGTTCACTTTTCTTCCTTGTGGCATAGAAAGTCTATAGAAAATATTTTTGTATTGTTCTAAATTCAAACCATCAAATAATTTATTTACATGCTCTCTCTTACAAAATCTTGATATTTCTTTGTCATGAAAGTATAAGATATAATCATTTGCCAGCAATTCTTTATACTTTATTTTCAAACCACTGTCTTTTCTTGCAAGTTGTAATAAATTTTTATCACTACCTGTTTTAACCAATATTCTTTCTTGGTTTTCGTATTTAATATCATCATTTAAATTAAAAACTTTCAATTTAATTATTCCTTTCGAAGATGCTTGATCATTTCTATATTTTTATTTATTCGGTTCCCGTATTATTCTTCAACCATACAGACTCTTCATACGCATATACCGCTTCTTGATAATTATTGCTTCTTGGAAGTATTCCTTTATCAATTGCTTCATTATATGCATTCATCTTAGCTTGTTCATCTTTATCGCTATATATAACTTTAGATAAATCTTTTTGCGTTTTAATTTTCGGCTCATTTTCTTGTTTCTTCTGAGCCTTTTCTTTTTTCTTAGATGCTTGTTCTGTTTTTTCTTTATTGGCATCTTTTTTATCTTCCTGCTTATTATCTGTTGTTATCATGAAATAAGCTGAAAGTACTGTAAGGCAGAAAATAATGACTACAAGAATTATATTTTTCAATGACTTACCTCTCTCCTGTTTTTTAATCAATATTCTTATTAAACTACAATTTTTTACTTTTGTAAAATTGATTTTTACATTTTTAATTAAAAATTTACTTAACTACAAAATGAAAACAATTACATTATAAACATCAACATTTAGCGATATGTTTTATTACAAAAATAATTATACTCAATTAAAAAAAGCTGTTTGAGTTTTGAAGTCTCATTCAGCTTTTATATTTTTGTCATTTCTACAAATTCTTATTACCTAGGAAATCTTGAATTGTTTTTATAACTGTACTTAATTCTGTATTGGTCATGTTAGAGCCAGATGGAAGACAAACACCATATTCAAATAATGTTTTTGCATTATCATTATTTTCAGCTATATAATCGTATTTTTCATATAAAGGTTGTAAGTGCATTGGTTTCCATACTGGTCTTGCTTCAATATTATTTTTCTGTAAATGATCAATTAATTCAAGAGCATTAAATCCAACTTTTTCAGGAATAATAGTTAAAGCAGTTAACCATCGATTAGATTTAGTATTAGTTAATTCAGGTTGGAATTCTATTCCTTCAATATGGCCTAACTCTTTATGATAAGTATCAAATATTTCTCTTCTTCTATTTACTCTATCTTCTAATACTTCCATTTGACCTCTACCAATTCCAGCTGAAATATTACTTAATCTATAATTGTAACCTAATTCACTATGCTGATAATGAATCGCTTGATCACGAGCTTGTGTAGATAAGAATAATGCATGTTCAACATTTTCTTTGTTATTTGAAACTAACATACCTCCACCACTAGTGGTAATAATTTTATTTCCATTAAAGGAGAAAATACCATAGTCACCAAAACTACCACTTTTTCTTCCTTTATATTCAGAACCAAGTGATTCAGCAGCATCTTCAATTAGTTTAACGTTAAATTTTTCGCATAAAGCTTTGATTTCATACATTTTAGCTGATTGACCATATAAATTCACTACTATTACCGCTTTAGGTAGCTTTCCAATCTCCTCATACTTTTCGAATGCCTTTCTTAATGCATAAGGAGACATGTTCCAAGTATCATTATCTGAATCAATAAATACAGGCGTAGCATTCTGATATAAAATAGGATTAGATGTAGCACAAAAAGTTAATGATGAACAAAATACTATATCTCCTTCTGCTACACCACATTCTATTAAAGCAAGATGTATTGCAGACGTCCCGCTTCCTAGCGCTAAGCTATGATCGACTTGTACATATTCACGTACAGTTTTCTCAAATTCTGATACATTCTCACCAAGAGGCGCAATCCAATTTTGTTCAAAAGCTTCATTAATATATTTTTGCTCATTGCCCCCCATATGAGGCGATGATAGTAATATTCTCTCTGTCATAAAATTCATCTCCTAATCGGTTTAGCAGGCGTACCTACTACAATCTGATTATCACCAATATCATTAACAACAGTTGAACCAGCTCCAACTATCGTGTTTTTCCCAATATTTATCTGAGGTATGACCGTTGCACTAGCACCTATTTGAGACTTGGATCCAACTGTAACTCCACCAGTCAAAGTAGAATTAGGTGAAACATGTACAAAATTTGAAATATTATTATCATGTTCAACAATAGCTCCCGTATTAATAATGCTATGTTTCCCTATACTAGTATCTGCATTTATTACTGTATTAGCCATTACAACTGAGCCATATCCAATTTTTACATTAGATCCTATACTTGAAGTAGGATGTATTAAAATTGAATACTTTTCAATAGGGATATTTACCTTTTTATAAATGGTTTCTCTAACTTCATTATTACCAATAGATATAATAAAGTGATAATCATTCGCATAATTACTAATATTTTCTAAACGGTCATATATAATATTATTCTCTTCATGAAATTCATTGATATTATCATCTAAATATCCCTTAAAACTATAATCTTCACTTTGTTTAATAATATCTTTAATCACTTTTGCATGTCCGCCATTACCTATTAGTAATATTGGCTTCATTTTAAACTTCCTTTGAATCTTTCTATCGTTACATGATCACTTGCACTTATATCTTTACGTTTAATAACATTATAGAAAGTTTTATATAATATATACATATCTAGAGTGAAAGATTGATTTTCTACATACCAGACATCTAATTTAAATTTATCTTCCCATGAAATAGCATTTCTACCATTTATCTGAGCCCATCCAGTAATGCCGGGTTTAACAAGATGTCTTTTTCGTTGTTCTTCTGTATATAAAGGTAGATATTCCATAAGTAATGGTCTTGGTCCTACTAAACTCAAATCGCCTTTTAATACATTTATTAATTGTGGTAATTCATCTATACTCGTTTTACGAATAAAGTCGCCCGTTTTCGTCATTCTTTCTTCATCTGGCAATAGATTACCATTACCATCTCTTTCATCTGTCATTGTTCTGAATTTCAAAATTTCAAAGGGCTTTTCATCTTTACCAGGCCTAGTTTGTTTAAATAAAACAGGATTACCCATTTTTTTAGAGATTATTACTGATGCGCCAAGTATTAAAGGAGAACTCAATATTAATAGAGAAGAACTAACACTTACGTCAAATAATTTTTTTAACAATTATATCTCTCCTTATAGCTAATTTAATTATAATAATACTATAATTTCTATTTTAATTTATTATTATAGAATCTTAGCATATCTTTCCAAATAAGTTCATTAGAGAAATTTTCTTTTACCCATCTCTGACTATTAACGCCTAAATTTCCTTTTAAAATTTGATCGTTCAACAATAGTTCTAACTTATTTGCAATTTCAATATAATCACCAGGTTTAACTATGAATCCCGTTTCATTATTTAACACTGTATCTTTAGCTCCAGTTACATTATAAGTTATTACAGGTACACCTACTGATTGTGCTTCAATACTTACATTTCCAAATCCTTCGCGATAAGTAGGAAAAACAAAAACATCCATATTATTATAGTATTTGACAGGTTCTTTCACATGTTCTATATATATTACGTTTTCGCTATTCATTATGTACTCTAAATCCGAATTATTTATACTATTTAATTTCTCAACCGATCCAATTACCAATAATTTCACACTACTATATTTTTTTTCTAGTAATTTAAATGCTTTTATCAAATCTTCAATACCTTTGTCTTTTACAATTCTTCCAACATATCCAACAATAAATTGTCCTCGTATTTTATCCGCAATCTTATTGTCTAATTTATTATTATCTCTTTTAAATTCATTTAGATTTAATCCATTAGAACTACCATTACCAAAAACTATAATTTCTTTATTGTTATTTAATTTTAGTTCAACTATCCTAGTTTTTAAACTTTCAGAAATTGCTATAATATCAGTGGCACAAAGCATAGCTATCTTTTCCATTAAAAATAATATTTTATATTTAATGCCTGAAACTGTTTCTAATCGAAGACCACGTACCGTGTATACTCTGTGTGGTCTTCTGGTAATATATGAAGCAATCATCCCTAACAAACCGGCTTTTGGTGTTCCTGCATTCACAATATATGGTCGTTCTTTTATAAATAAATTAATTAATTTCAACAAAGATTTTATATCTTTTAAAATAGAAATTTCTCTATTCATTTCTATTTTATGAATTATATCATTTGGATATTGTTCTAATTCCTTCCCTTCAGAAGAAATAAGATGCATATTTATATCATTTACCCTTAAATATTCAATCTGTCCTCTTAATAAATTCACACTTTTGGATACTGTAATTATTTGAAATACTTTTCTTTTTTTCATTTTATCATCCAAATCTTAATTATTATTTTGAATAAATTTTAATTTTTTTACTAATATATTAATAATATTCTAGAAAGGTAATCGTTTTTTATAATCTCCATACAGTCTGATTGGCTTTTAAATCATTATTCTTAATTAGCCCTTTGATATCAATAATTACCCCATTATCATTTAATAATTCTAAATAGCTATTTTTATCTTCAATATAATCATTGTGAGGAACTGCAAAAATTAATGCATCTGTTTTTGTCATTTCATTTTTATCTTTTAATTCAATACCATATAATTTTTTTGCAGTTTCTTTATCTGCTTCTGCATCGTTAACAATAACATTCATACCATAGTCTTCTAGTTCTCGAACAATATCAATAACTTTAGTGTTTCTTAAATCAGGACAATTCTCTTTAAATGTTAATCCCAATAAGTTAATTGTCATACCTTGTACTTCAATACCTTTTCTTAATAACTCTTTGATAATATTAGAAGCTACATACTTAGACATATTGTCATTGAT
The DNA here is from genome assembly GCF_022387115.1 of Mammaliicoccus sp. F-M27. Taxonomy (NCBI): domain Bacteria; kingdom Bacillati; phylum Bacillota; class Bacilli; order Caryophanales; family Staphylococcaceae; genus Mammaliicoccus; species Mammaliicoccus sp. F-M27. The sequence continues at coordinate 9,537 of NZ_JAJNIE010000003.1, forward strand.
ACGTCTACCAGCTAATATTACTTCAGGATGATGTCCTAGTTCTTGTGCTTTATGTGTTAAATAATATGGATCCACACCGATACAATGTCCACCTACTAATCCAGGTTTGAAGTTTAAGAAGTTCCACTTTGTTCCTGATGCTTCTAACACTTCTGAAGTATCAATCCCAACTTTATCAAAAATAATAGCAATCTCGTTCATTAGAGCAATGTTGACATCACGCTGCGTATTTTCTATAACCTTAGCCGCTTCTGCTACCTTTATAGATGATGCTTTATGCACACCTGCTTTTACTACCATGCTATAAACTTCTGCAACAACTTCTAGCACCTCAGGTGTTTGACCTGAAACTACTTTTGTAATAGTTTCAAATGTATGTACTTTATCGCCAGGATTAATTCGTTCAGGAGAATATCCCACAAAGAAATCTGCTCCATTAGTTAGGCCGGAGAATTTTTCAAGCACTGGGACACAATCTTCTTCTGTAGCACCAGGATATACAGTAGATTCATAAACTACTATAGTATCTTTTGTTAATACTTTACCTACTGTTTCACTAGCTTTAACCAATGGTGTTAAATCAGGTTGATTATTTTCATTAATTGGAGTAGGAACTGCTACAATAATAAAATCAGCTTTGCTTAATTCCTCAGGTTCATTAGTAAACTTAATCTTACTTTTCTTTAAATCCTCATCATTCACTTCATTCGTACGATCATAACCTTTTTTCAATTCATTAATTCTTGTTTCATTAATATCAAACCCCACAACCTCTTGTTGCTTCCCGAAAGCAACGGCTACAGGTAATCCTACATAGCCCAACCCAACGACAGCTATCTTTCTTTTCATGTCATAATCTCCCTTAATATTTTTTATTTATAATAATCTAAATACCAATCAACAAACTTATTCACACCATCTTGAATCGTAGTTTTTGGTTTAAAATTAATATTATTAAATAAATCATCTACATTTGCATAAGTTTCTGGTACATCTCCTGGTTGTAAATCCATATAATTCTTTTTAGCTACTTTTCCTAGTTTGTTCTCAATTGCTTCAACAAACTCCATAAGTCTGACAGGACTATTATTACCAATATTATAAATTTTATATGGTGCATAAGATGAACTTGGATCTGGATTGTCGCCAGTCCATTCAGGATTTGGTTGAGCTGGTTTTTGAACTAATCTACTAATAGCTTCAACTATATCGTCAACATATGTGAAATCTCTCATCATTTTCCCGTGATTATAAACATCAATTGCTTCATCATTAACAATTGCTTTAGTAAACTTAAATAATGCCATATCCGGTCTTCCCCACGGACCATATACAGTAAAGAATCTTAATCCTGTAGTAGGTAAGTTATATAAATGACTATAAGTATGAGCCATTAGTTCATTTGATTTCTTAGTAGCTGCATATAAACTTAAAGGATGATCAATATTATCAGAAGTTGAAAACGGCTTTGAAGTATTAGCCCCATATACCGAACTGGATGAAGCATAAATTAAATGTTCTACTTTATGATGTCTTGAACATTCTAAAATATTTATAAATCCTACTATATTTGAATCAATATATGCTCGAGGATTTTCCAAGCTATAGCGAACTCCAGCTTGAGCAGCTAAGTTAACAACTACTTGCGGTTTTTCATTTTTGAATATATCATCCATTGATGCGTCATCTTCAAGATTTATTTTGTAAAATGTGAAATTCTCAGTACCGATTGATTTCAATCGATCCTCTTTAATTGTGACATCATAATAATCATTAATATTATCAATACCTACAATTTCATGACCTTGTGATATTAATTTTTTTGATAAATGTGAACCTATAAAGCCTGCTGTACCTGTAATTAAAATTTTCATTATTTATATCTCCCTATTTTTCTTTTTAGCACCACTGGTACTACTACAACTAACCAACATTTTCATTAACAGCACTTCTAGCAGTTATAATAGTATGACTTCCAATATGAACATTATTTAAAATCCTAACACCACAACTAATCCTTGCGTTATTATTTATGGTTACACTTCCCTTGGTAATTGGATTATATTTAATAGGCTTTGTAAGGTCATTCCAAGTATGTGAACTACTAAGAATTGAGGAACTATGAGCAATTGATATAAGATAAATCATGTATACTCACTTTATCTCCAAAAGAACATCTTTCTATATTTTTTAATGTTACATGTTTTCCTATATATTTTTTTCGAATTTTCTCAATATACTTCTTACTACTAAATGTCTTATTGTTATATGAAATTTCAGGTTAGTAGAGCTACTTAGTTCATATAATAAATATCTAAATTTCGTTTGTAATAACTTAAGGATCAAAATAATTAAATTAAATACTATTTTCTATTTATATATTATTTCCCCCACGTATTCCTATTAATAATCTCCGTATAACTCTGTATAATCTTCACTACTTTTTGTGAAACATTTGTATCTTTATAGTCAATTGCATCTATCATTGGTTCATTGTTATTTTGCATTGCTCTTGCAAGTTCTACAGATTGCACTAAGTTATCATATTTAATGCCACCGATAATTACTGATCCTTTGTCTAATACTTCTGGTCGTTCTGTAGATGTTCTTATTAGAACTCCTGGGAACTTAAGCATTGATGATTCTTCTGACAGTGTTCCACTATCTGAAAGAACAACAAAGGCATGTTTTTGTAATGCGTTATAATCGAAGAAGCCGAATGGTTTCAGTTGTTTTACTAATGGATGAAACTCAAATGATCTTTCTTCGATTTTTTTCCAGCTTCTTGGGTGTGTTGAATAGATTACTGGTAATTGATATTTTTCTGCTATCTCGTTAATAGCATTCATTAATGAATTAAAGTTATCTTCAATATCAATGTTTTCTTCTCTATGCGCTGAAATTAAGATGTATTTGTTTTTTTCTAGATTTAATGTCTTCAGTGCATCGCTTGTATTAATTTTATCTTCATATTGTTCTAATACTTCGCGCATTGGTGAACCTGTAACGAAAATATTTTCTTTTTTAAATCCTTCATCTAATAAATATCTTCTACTATGTTCTGTATATGGTAGGTTTACGTCACTCACGTGATCAACTATTTTTCTATTAATTTCTTCAGGTACATTTTGATCGAAACAACGGTTACCTGCTTCCATATGAAAGACAGGGATTTTTAATCTTTTAGCTGATACTGCTGCTAAACAGCTATTTGTATCTCCTAGTATCAGAAGCGCGTCAGGTTTTTCTTTTGCTAACACTTCATAAGATTCAGCTATAATATTCCCCATTGTTTCACCAAGATCTTTGCCTACGGCTTCTAAAAAATGATTGGGTTCTCTTAATTCTAATTCTTCAAAGAATACTTGATTAAGTGTGTAATCATAGTTTTGACCAGTATGTACTAATATTTGATTGAAATATTTATCACAAGCTTTTATAGTAGCTGATAGTCTAATAATTTCAGGTCTCGTTCCAACAATTGTCATCAATTTTAATTTATTCATTTTTAAACCTCCAAGAAATATGTGTCAGGGTTTTCTGGATCAAACATCTCATTAACCCACATGATAGTTACCATGTTTTCTGTACCTAAGTTTTCAATATTATGTGTATAGCCTACTGGAATATCTACTACTTCTAAGTTATCCCCTGACACATAATATTCTATAATTTCATCAGATTCAGGTAGTCTAAATCTAATAACACCTTTACCAGAAACGACAAGGAATTTTTCATTTTTAGTGTGATGCCAGTGATTTCCTTTGACTATGCCTGGTTTTGAAACATTGACAGATACTTGACCTCTGTCTGGCGTTTTGAGAAACTCTGTAAAAGATCCTCTTTCATCAATGTTCATTTTAAGAGGATAACTAAATTCATTTTTAGGTAAATAACTTAAATAAGTACTATATAAAGCTTTTTCAAAGGAATCATCTAACTTTGGTAAAGTTCTTTTTTCTCTTGTTTCTTTAAAAGACACAATTAAATCACTAATTTTTCCTAAGCTTGCTTTATATACATTTGGAACTTCTACTTTGTTATCAATAATGGTAGGTTTATCTTCAATTGCTCTCTTGATTTCAGCAATAACATCATCAACATAATTCAGTGATAACATGATTTCTCTATCATTCACGCTTATTTCTTTGCCATGAGCAATATTGTGACAAAATGTTGCAATGACCGAATTATAATTAGGTTTACACCATTTACCAAATAAATTCGGTAATTGATAAATATAAACTTTATTCCCATTATTTTTAGAAAAATCTTTTAATAAGTTTTCTGCTTCATTTTTACTTTTTCCATATGAATTATCTGCGTTGGCTTGAATGGAAGATGATAAAATAATTGAAGGTTTATTAGGATTGTCTTTAATCGAATCTAACATTTCATTTAAAAGTGACACGTTTCCTTCATAGAATTCACTTTCACGTACTGGTCTATTTACACCTGCTAGATGAACAATACAGTCTGCTTTAGTTAAATATTCATTTCTCTCTTCAATAGAAGTATTTCTTGATATTTCAAGTATTTGATAATCAGTCGTTTGCTTTAAATCAAACTTTAAATTTTTTCCTACAAAACCATTTGAACCAGTTATGACGATTGATTTCATGTAAACCTCCTATTTAAGCTTTATTTTTATATTTATTGAGTTCATTTTTTACGAGATCAAGTGATAATAATTTTTCTTTAATTTCCTCTACTGAAAGTTGATAAGTATTATCTGAGTTATACTCATACGCTTCTGTTATTTCTTTACTACCATCTTCAAAATAATTACTATAATTTAAGTCTCTAGAATCCGCAGGAACTCTGTAATAATCACCCATGTCTTCTGCTTGAGCATATTCTTCTCTAGTAAGTAGTGTTTCAGCTTGTTTTTCACCGTGTCTTGTACCAATTATTTTAATTTCATTTTTCGCTTCAAAAAGTTCTAATAGTGCTTGTGCTAAATCACCAACTGTAGAAGCAGCTGATTTTTGAACCATAATATCTCCAGTTTCAGCATGTTTGAAAGCATGTATCACTAATTCAACAGCTTCTTCTAAACTCATTAAATATCTTGTCATATTAGGATCTGTAACTGTTAACGGTTCATTGTTTTTGATTTTCTCAATAAACAAAGGAATTACAGAACCTCTTGAAGCCATAACATTCCCGTATCTCGTTCCACAAATTAATGTTTGATCTTTATCCACATTTCTAGATTTTGCAACAAACACTTTTTCCATCATTGCTTTAGAAATACCCATAGCATTTATTGGATAGGCAGCCTTATCTGTAGAAAGACAAATTACTTTCTTTACATTAGCTCTTATTGCAGATTGCACAACATTTTCTGTACCTAATATATTTGTTTTAACAGCTTCTATTGGGAAAAATTCACAAGAAGGAACTTGTTTTAAAGCGGCGGCATGAAAGACGAAATCAACGCCTCTCATAGCACTTTCCACACTAACAACATCTCGAACATCACCAATATAAAACTTCAATTTATCATCATTATATTTTTTTCTTAAATCATCTTGTTTCTTTTCATCTCTTGAAAATACTCTAATTTCTTTAATGTCAGTATGTAGAAATCTCTCCATCACTGCATTTCCAAATGACCCTGTACCACCTGTAATTAGTATGATTTTATTTTTAAACATTATTATCTCCTCTTAATTTTTTTTGTATTTCAAATGATTGTTTAAGTGTTTATTCAGCCATATTGGCTGTACTATACAATACATGCTAAGTGAAAGAACAGATGCAACTAAAACTCCTATCCAAGACTCAAGTACATTAACAAAATACCAAGAGAGTGGTATTTTAATTAATACACCTAACGTAAAAAAGATTGTTTGGGTTTTAAGTTTTCCTAAACCATTGGCAAAATTATTATTAACACCAATCCAAACGATCATACTTCCATATATTGCAAATAAAATTGCATAATAAATATTAATATCGATACTTTTATCCTGTAACCAAAAATCAATAATAATCTGTAAAAAAGGAATTATCAAAAACTCAAGTAACATAACAATAACTCCTATAAAAACAAAAACAGAATATGTTTTTTTTATCCATATATAATTTTCTTCAGCAAATGCTTTTGTTACTATAGACCAAATCGGAATCAAAGTTAACGAAAAAATAGTTCCTACAAGTGAAAATATCCTGTTATATATTTGAAATTCCACAACATTTTCAGTGTTAGAAAATAATGAAATTAAAAATTCATTTGTTGTTGTCAATAGCATATACATGATTTGCACCCAAAAAAATGCAACTCCTACTTTTAATATTTCATTTGAATGATTAATACTAAAGTATTTTAAATTTGGTCTACTTCTCTTTAAAGTAGTTGTAAATACCAAAATTGAAGTTATAAAATTCGGGAGATTAATTGCTAAAGAATAGATTATAGTAAGTGAATATAATTGTTCTTCAATATTATTGATGTCAAATATTAGTAAATAAAATAAAATGATACCATTACTAATTAAAAGATTAAGGTTGTTCATAAATGATTTTTGCATAGCGTAAAGAATCGAGTTTATTATTCTAAATAAAAACTGTATCATTATGCCAATAAACAATATATATATCGCATTGTTAAGTGTGTTTTCAGGAACAATATTATTTGAAATTTTAAATATTATGTTCCAATTAAAACTATTCTTTATAAATCCAAATCCTATTATTATGGCTATTACTATTGAAGCAATCATAAAATATGACGACGAAATATATTTTTTAATTAGTAAATCATCTTTAATAAGAAAAAGCGTTACTAATTTATTACGCAATCCATTTCCTATTCCTAAATCAAAAGCTAACATCCAAGTTAAAACTGATAAAATGGTAAACCAAAACCCTAATATTTGATAGTCATTAAAGTAATTTAAATAGGCTGGTATTGTAAAAAAAGATACAATCATTGCTCCACCTTTTATAATAAATGCATTCATTATATTAGTAATTACCACTCTTGTATTTGAAATCTCAGAAACTTTTTTGGTTTTTAATTTTTTCATTAATATCATTCCTACTTCTCTTTTCTAAATACTAATTAAATTAAACGTTTATAATTTTAGTAATTTATTTAAGTCATTTAGAAATCTTACATCCAAATTTCTAATTATATTTGTAGTTTGATTTTCATTAGACAAATTTATACTTTCTATAGCTTTAATAAATGATTGAGTTTGATCATTATTAGCAAAAACAATATAATCCTTAATTTTTGATGATTTCACACTTTTTATTGGCGTACTTACCACATGTAGGTTGTGACTTAAATACGAAATGATTTTTGATGGGAATGCTGTTCCCATGTAGTCTCCAATATGTTGAGGATTTAAAGCTATATCACATTTCATTAAATAATCATCAAATTTTTCACCATGTAAAAGTCCAACATAATAGCATGCTTCATCATTCTTAATTTTATTAATCTCTTTAATTTTATTATTTAAAGTTTTTATATTTTTTTCATTTCCACTGCCTAAAATATGCAATTTGTAATTAGCAGGCAATCCTAGAATAATATCAAGTGATTTAAAGGCCCCGCCCTTAACTTCATCAATAGAACCGGCATAGACTAAATCTATATTTTCTTTATTAAACTTTTTGTTATCTTCTAATTCCACTACGTTATATGCTCCATACAAAACTATGCATTTTTCATCTTCAATATCAAAAAGCTTTCTCAGCTCATCAGAGACGAATAAATACTTATCTCCACTTTTTATTAACTTATTTTCCATTTTTTCTAATAACTTAGATTTTTTCCATACCTTACTATAGATTTCTTCAACTTCTAATATTAGTTCAAACCTTTTTATAAATTTAGCCATTCTTACTGGGTAAGAAAGCCATTCCACATGGTATACTAGAACACTTTCTCCTTTTTTTACATTTATAAGTAAATATAAAAAAAGCCATATTAAAGAATACATAATTTTGATTTTTTCTGCAGTTTTTGATTTTGTATACCATGATAAACATCTAGTTACCTTATGGCTTTCATTTCTTTTTAAAACCTGTTTTTTTTCAAATTTAACTGTTGAATTTCTACCCATCCACGATGGTGAAATGATTTCTACATTATATCCTATTTTAATTAAAGAATTAGTTATATAATCCATTTTTTTAATTGCTGCTATATTACTAACTCTATCACTTATACTATTTTCAATATCATAAAATCCAATATATTTTATGTTCATACCTAAACACCTCCATAAACAATATTTACACTTCTCACCAGTTGAAAGTATATCCTTCATAATATCCACTTATAAATAAATACATTATCAAAATAACTATAACTATTATATTAACTAAAATTTTTATATATACGTCTTTAAAGCTACTAATTACATTAGAAAATAATATTATTGAAAATATGCTAAAATAAAGACTAATTCTAAATACAACAGCTATATTTGTTGCAAACAATTGAAAAATTAAACCGATGAATATCAAATTATAAAAAGTTATATTTTTAGGTGAGTTTGTAAGACTCGTTTTTTTAAATAACAAACAGAATAAAAAAATACTCAGCTGTATTAAAAAACCTGAATAATTCAATGATTCTTTATTATTTAAATAGTACTCATACTGTTCATTAAAAATAAAGTTTTTTAATAGACTGTATATTTGAGTGTTAAATAATATATTTATTAAGAACGCTATAATCAAAACTACTACATGTTTAATTCCTAATTTCATATAAACTAGCGGATATGCTATTAAAAATACTAATGCCGTAGAATGGAATAACGATGCTAATAGTACTAATATAATAAATTTATATATATTCCTTTCTCTTAAATACTTATACGAAATTATAATAAATGTAAGTGCAAATGTTTGTCTTAATCCAGTTAGACTGAAAAATAAATAGCCTAAACATATAAATAAAGTAATACTAATTAGAGTGTTATTGGAATATTTATAGATCATCCAAAAAACTGATATCAAAAAAAGTATGGAAAATAGAACAACTATTAACGACTCTTCTACACCAATAAAATTTAATGCTCTTACTACTAAATAAAATGTTTTATCTTTTTCATCAATTTTGTTTAAGTAATCTATAATTCGTGAAAAATCTATTGAATTATATTCCTTAAATTTTTCTACATATACTAAAGTATCAGTTCCAAAACTTAGATTTCTTAATGAAACAATTAACATCATTAAGAATGCAGCAAGTGTTAAAAATATGTTTTCTGTGATTTTATTTTTTGTAAGTATAACTTTCAAAATAACTATTGCAATTATATAAGCAAAAATTATATACATAAAATCACCTTAATAATTCTTTGTATAACTCAATATACATATTATTATTTTTATTTTTATCAAAATTGTCTTCTGCATACTTTCTACACGCATTGCTATATTCACTTTTACTACTTACTTTTATTTTGTTTATTTTCTCTCTTAATTCATTTATATCTTCCGAATATAAAACCTCACCGCATCCTTTGCCAATTAATTCAGGATTTGCAGTAGAATTATATACTATTGCTGGAGTACCGCAAGCTAATGACTCAGCCGTAGTTTTCCCAAATGATTCTTCTAGAGACAAATTCAAAAACAAATCTGCGCTAGAATAAATATCTGCTAATAATTCTATTTTTTCTGTTTCTTTAATATTAATTATATTTTTAGGTAATTTTTGCATATCGCTTATATTTCCTATTAAAATTATCACTTCATTCTCATCTAATATTTCAGATAACTCTATAAATTTATTTAACCCTTTCTCTGAAGTCCAATGACTTGCTACTCCTAATATCAAATATTTATCTTGTAAATTTTGATGTTTTTTAAATTCATTATTTTTTTTAGGATAGAATTTTTTTAAATCTATTCCATTATAAATTCTTTGTATTATACTAGCTTCAGCTAATACAGATTTTTTTGCTTCTTCAGTTATCCAATCTGAAACTCCAATTACAGCTAATTTTTCAATTTTTTTGTACCAGTCTTCCTTATCTCTTAACATAGTTGTAGTTCTATCAAAAATAATACTTGGGATATCTTTTTTTAATCTAGGGCAACTGCCACATGAATCTTTCCATCTAAAACAGTTGTCTGCAGTATAGTGTGTACATTTTCCAGTGTAAAACCAGCAATCATGTAGAGTTAAAACTACACTTTTTTTATGTTCAATAATATAATTCATTAATATTTCTATATTTATATAGTTCGCATGTAAATTATTCAAATGTATAATATCTGGGTTGATTTTTTTAAAATACTTAATTAATTTTTTGGTTGAACAATCAGAATAGTAACCTTGCTTCCCAATTACTCTGCTTAATAACGCATGAATTTTTTTTTCTATTTTATTTCCAATCTTATAGCTATTATCAGTATTTAATCCTTCAGAATATACGATATAACTTTCATAGCCTTCGTGTTTTATACATTCAGATAGCTCAATTGTTGATCTTCCTGTACTTTTTATTCCGTTTACTGCATTAATTTGTACTATTTTCATTTTTATTTACATCCTTAATTAAATTATCAAGTTCATTGTAAAATTTATTTCTTACAGTACTTAACTTATGATTTTTAACTCCTGTTTTCCAACCCTTTACAGCATATTCATTTAATATTGTAGGGTTATTCTGAATTTCTATTAGATGATCTTTTATACTATTTTCAGTTCTAGCAATAATTGCCGCATCATTTTTCAACAAATAATTTATACTAGCTAAATTAGTATCTCCTATAGCTAATAAAGTTCTTCCACTACTAAGGCAATCAACTATTTTTGTTGAAAATGATAAGCGAGTCAAACTTTTTTCTGTTTCATCAAAAGATTCAACATGCAATACAATATCTGATTTTTTCATCTCTTCTATGACTCTATTATTAGGAATCTTACCTTTAAATTTAGAAATATCTTTAATTTCTATTTTATTTAACATTTTTTTATCTGGTTTATACTGGGAATATATATCAAGTGTAAATTTAATAGTGCTTTTTTCATTTACTTCTTTTATACTTTTAACAAGTTGAGATATTGTTTTCCATCTACCGTATTGTAATGTTCCAATATAGATAATTCTTATGGTTTTTTCATTATTCATACTATATAGAGGGAATTCATTAAAAACCCCTCCTTTATACAACAACTTCATTTTTTTACCCAATTCATTTTGATACTCTACTTGTTGTTCTTGTGAAATACAGTAATTCAATGAAGCTAGGTTAATACTCTTAATTATTGTTTTTTTTCTATTTTTGTTCAATAATTTTTTCACACCATTGTTTTCTGTTAACATGAGATAATCATCTGCATGAAATAGCACTATTTTTGCGTTCGTTTTCTTTTGTAAATACCAAAGAATTTTGTGTGTATATACAGTATAAAATGAAGGTGAAAATATAATATCTGGCTTAAATTCATTTAAAAAATTATCTAAATTTTCATTTTTCCATTTATTTGTATTCCATAAAAGGTTTTGAAACATAAATGGTAATAGCTTGCTTCTATTTCTAAAAAAATTATATAGTTTCTTTTCAAATGATGTTTTATTATTTATAGATTGATTTTGAGCTAAATTATTTTTGAAATGTTTACCTGGTAATGTTTTTATTTTTAGCAGTGATTTAAAAATTTGTATATCTGACACTGAATAATAATTATCACAGACATTATTATTTGGTTTAGCATCTCTAACGTATATATTCGCTATATTAGTCTTATCAAAATCACCAAAAATGTTAGACATCGTATTTCCTGTACTATTTTCATCTGACCATTCACTTCTAGTGAAAATCAAAACCTTCATAATATCCACCTCTTATTTTTCATTAACTTTGGATAAAAGTAACTTTTTACATTCTTCGATATTCTTTTCATTTATTAATTTATTTATTATTTTTTCATCAATATATGAAAGTGAATTTATAGTAGTTTTCCCTCTATAAATCTTCTCGTACACTTGTTCCGGATGTATTTCATCCTTATTTAATAGTTCTTCAAATAATTTTTCACCAGGTCTAATGCCACTGTACTCTATCCCGATGTCTTCTTCTTTATAACCACTTAATCTAATAAGATTTTTGGCTAAGTCTACTATTTTTACAGGTTTACCCATATCTAATACAAATACTTCTCCACCTGTTGCTAACGCGCCTGCTTGTAAGACTAGTCTTGATGCTTCTGGTATCGTCATAAAGTACCTTGTCATATCTGGGTGAGTCACTGTTACTGGACCGCCCGTTTCTATTTGCTTTTTGAATAGTGGTATTACAGATCCTCTTGAACCAAGCACATTTCCGAATCGTACTGCTACGAAATCTGTCTTACTTGTTTCATTGTTCATACTTTGTATAACCATTTCTGCTATTCGTTTTGTTGCACCCATGACGTTTGGTGGATTTACGGCTTTATCTGTTGATACCATTACAAATTTACTTACTTCTGCTAATTTAGCTGCTTCTGCTGTATTTCTTGTTCCTAAAACATTATTCTTAATTGCTTCTTGTGGGTTGTACTCCATTAATGGTACGTGTTTATGTGCTGCTGCATGATAAACAACGTATGGTTTATAAGCTTGCATCACTTCTTTCATACGCTCTTTATCTTGAACGTCTGCAATAATGGGTATGACTTCTATTTCTTCTTTATATAGTCCAGTAAGTTCTTGATGAATGTGATATATACTATTCTCTCCATGACCAAGTAGCATGATTCTATCTGGTGTGAACTTACATACTTGTCTACATATTTCAGAACCGATTGATCCACCTGCTCCTGTTACAAGTATCGTTTTGTGTGTTAATTCTTTTGAAATGGATGCCATATCTAGATCTACTGGATCTCTTCCTAGTAAATCTTCGACTTCTACTTTTTTCAATTGATTAACTTCAATTTCACCTGACATAACATTTTCTATGTTAGGCATTTTAAATACTTCTACATTTGCGCCTTCACACAATTTATTAATTTCTCTTAATCTCTGTTGTGAAAGTGTCGGTATCGCAATGATGATTTTTTTAATATTAAATTTCTTTACTAAGTCTGGTATATCTGCAATGTAACCTTGAATTTTAACGCCAGATGCGATAGACATTTTTTGTTTATTAGGGTCATCATCTACTACAAGTGCGGGTTCCATTCCCATATATGGTGTATTCATCATTTGACGAATAAGTAATGAACCACCTCTACCACCACCTACGATAAGTGTTGGTTTCTTTTCGCCTTCTTTACTAATAAATGTCTTTCTAAATATTCTCCACGACAACCTTGATCCACCGATTAACAATAAGTGCATCATCCAAGTTATAAAATACAATCGTAAAAATGGTGGTTGTAGCGTAAATATTGAAACAATTATCCCGGTAGCAACGATGGATCCCGTAACCGCTTTAACTATTAATATTAATTCGCTAACACTCGCATATTCCCAAGCTCTATGATACAAATCAAAGATTTGAGCGAATACATGATGCGATATAAGCAATATGAGTGATGATAAAATCAACACGTTAATTGAATATCCTTTAAAAAAAGGTTCTAAGATGTAATATCCTAAAAACACTGAAAAAGTTACAATTAGCGAGTCTATGAACAACAACATCAAAAGTTTCTGCTTAGTTGATATATATTTCAATTCTCATTCCCCGATTTCCTTAATTAAAATAGACCTAAAAATTTATTCTTCTTAAATTCAATGGGCCTTCCCGTAACTACATTTTTGTCTTGAATCATTGCCTCATTATTATCTAGTAACACGCTTATATCAGATTCAATATTTTTTAATTTAGGCGTGCTAAACAAAGCATCCAAACTAAATGGTCTACTTTCTGAATGATGTGCATCTGAAGCAACAAAATGTACTAAATTGTGTTCTAACATTTGTATAGATAATTTTTGTATATTTTTACCAAGCTCACCTGTTAAAGATGATGATGTAAGTTGACTAAGTGCTCCGTGATTGATCAGTTCATATAGTAAATTTATATTTTGAGCAATCGCTTTATTGCGTTCTGGATGCGCAATAATAGGTATAAAGCCTTTAGTTTGAATTTCATATAGAAGTTTCTTAGTGTAGTGTGGTACTTCATTTGAAGGTAGTTCAATAAGTAAGTATCTTGATTTATTAATCCCGTAAATTCTTTGTTGCTCGATTTCTTCGAAAATTTTATCTGTTATACGTATTTCTTGACCTGGATAAAGCTGTAAATTTAATTGTGCAATCTCTTCGATGTTGTTAAGTTCATCAATCCCTTTTAACACTGTATCAAAAGTATTATCATATCTAGGATGTAGATGATGTGGTGTTACAACAATACCTTTAATCCCTTGTGCACTTGCTTGCTTTAATAGAGCAATGGTTTCATCTAAAGATTGTGGCCCATCGTCAACTCCTACTAAAACATGATTATGGATGTCGATCATTTTTCATCTTTCCCGTAGTAATAATAGTAACTAGATGATTTATCTTCAGGCGCTTTATTTAACACAACTCCTAAAATTTTCGCACCCGCTTTTTCAATGAGTTCTTTACCTTTTTTAACAGCGTTTCGATCATTCTTTTGTACATCTACTACAAAGACAACATATTTAGCAATTTCAGAGAACAATTGCGCATCTGTTACGGTATTTACCGGGGGTGTATCAATAATAATAAAATCATATTCTTTTTTTACATATTGAAATATTTCTAATAAGTTTTCTGAACCAATTAATTCCGAAGGATTCGGCGGAATCGGACCCGATGTAAGCAAATCTAACCCTGAAATATCTGTCTTATGAATTGCTTTAGAATAATCCGTCTTATTAATGATTAAATTTGATAAACCATCAATATTCGTCGTATTAAATAAATAATGTTGTGTAGGTTTTCTCATATCACCATCTATCAATAATGTCTTATATCCAGCTTGTGCATATGTGATTGCAACGTTAGCAGAAATTGTTGATTTGCCAGCTGATGGTTTTTCAGAAGTAAATACGACAGTTTGAACATCGTTATCTGCTGTCGAGAATAAAATGTTCGTACGAATACCTCTGAATTTTTCACTAATTACTGATTTAGGTTTATCTACTGTAATAAGTGGTTTTACATTTTCATTTTTAGCCATATTCTTACCTCCCCTTATTTACTAAAGTCTTGTATAGTGCCTAATACTGGTAAATCCAATAATTCTTCTACGTCTTCTTCTGTTTTAATTCTCTTATCTAAAATTTCTTTCAAGAATATTATAATAAGTGCGACAATTAAGCCTAAAAAAACACCGACCACTGCATTGATAAGCAGTTTAGGTGAAACTTTATTCCCATTATGATCTGCTTTAGAAAGGATAGAAACATTATCTACGTTCATAATTTTATTAACATCTTTACTAAAGACGTTTGCTATTTCATTAGCAACTTTACCTGCTGCTTCACGACTTTCATTTTCAACAGCTATGTTTAAAATTTGTGATTCTGCTTGGTTGCTAACTGTAAGCATGCCTGCTATTTCTTTACTAGAATACTTACCTTTTAAATTTTTAGATACTTTGTCTAATATTCTTGGACTCTTAATAATTTCTGAGTATGTATTGACTAGTTGTAAGTCTGATTGCACTTGTTGAGCCATCATTTGGCTGTCTGTTTCTTTTTGGTTAACAAGTACTTGTGTTGAAGATGAATATTTAGGTGTCATAAATAAGAATGTCATTACCATACTTAAAACAAGAAAAACTATCGGTAAAATTATTAAATACTTCATGTTTTTCTTTAATATTGCAAATAATTTACTTAAATCAATTGTTTCTTCCATAAAGTCCTCCACTTTTTCACATTTAATACAATTTAATTATACAACAATTATTAACATTTACCATTGTTTGTTTGTAAAATTTTGATTAATATTTTTTATACTTTATCACTATTAAAAATATTAATTCTTTTATTAATCATATTTTAGTTTTTATTATGTTATATTTTTTTCAATACTCTTTTCCCCTTAAATTGTAAGTCAGTTTTAATTACAATTAAGTAAGTTACTTTTTACATCTATTATTCCATTAATTGGTATTAATGCACATTAAAAAGCCTCATTGAGTGTATCTCAATGAGGCTTTTAGTATGCTATTCCAACCCGTATTTCTCTTTAAATTCTTCAATTACTTCTTCTAAATTCTCTACGTCTAATGAGAAGTATAATTTCATTTTAGGTTCTGTTCCTGATGGTCTTACTGCTATAAATCCTTCTTCAAATATAAACTTGATCAAATCTGTTTGTGGTAAGTGTATGATTTCTTTGTTACCACTTTTAACATTTAATGATTCTTTCGTAATATAGTTTTCAATAAACAATGGTGTTAAGTTTGATAGTTCAATTGTATCTAGCTGTTTGAAGTTGTACATAATGTGGTTAATTTTTTTTCTGCCTTCTGCGCCTTCAAATGTTGGTGATAGTGTTCTATCTTTATAATGCCCGTGTTCTTGATAGATATTGTTTAATACATCTTTAAATGTTTTGTTTTCTTGTGCGAGTTGTTCTTTATATTTGATAAGCAATGCGGCTGTTTGTACCGCATCTTTATCTCTTGAGAAATCATTTATTAAATAACCATGGCTTTCCTCATAGGCTAAGACGAGTTGTGATGGATTGTTCTCTAAGTTCATCAGCTGTTCGGATATATATTTAAAGCCTGTTAGAACGTTTATAACGCCCATATCTAATGATCTAGCTAATTTCTCACTTAATGTACTTGTTACAACGGATTTAATGATGTACTTTTGTCGATCATTTGATAATGCGTTATCTCTCAGTTTGATAAGCAACAAGCCTATTTCGTTTCCGCTGAAATATCTTGTCGTTCCATCTTCGTATCTTTCAACGATACCTATTCTATCTGCATCTGGATCTGTTGCGACGATCAACTGTGCATTTTCTTGTTCAGCTAATTGCTTACCTAATTCAAATGTATCTTCCGCTTCTGGATTCGCAATATTCACTGTTGGGAAGTCTCCGTTCGGTGTTGATTGCGCTTCTTCTACGACATGATTTGTATATAACAGATCATTTAAGATATCAGATAATAAAGGAAGACTCGTCCCGTGTAAGCTTGTCAAAATAGTCTTAGTTGATGTCGTTTCAAATTCACCTATTAATGCTTTAACAGCTGCTTTATAAGCAATTGTTGTCGCTTCATTAAATGGTACGATGACTTGTTCTTCTTTTAGTACTTCGATATCTGTTGTTTTAATGTTTAATGGATCTTGTACTGCCTCGATATATTGACTCAGTTCTAATGATGGATCTGTGAGCAGTTGGCCACCGTCTGAGCCATACACTTTAATTCCATTATAGTTCTTAGGATTATGACTTGCTGTGATCATAATGCCTGCCGTTGTGTTTAAATGTCTTACCGCAAATGATAGTTCTGGTGTTGATTTGAAAGTTTCAGGTAAAATGACATGCACACCATTCGTGCCTAATACTTTCGCTATTTCAATCGCAAATTCTTTAGATAAATATCTTGTATCAAAATGGATGACAACTTTAGGCTGCGCTGTTATATGCTTTAAATATTTAGCGAAACCTAAAGCGAACTTTTGAATCGTAAATTTATTTAAACGCCCAGGGCCAATACCAAAGGTGCTCCTAATACCTGCAGTTCCAAAGGATAATACATCTGAAAACCCTTCTTCAATTTCTTGTTCTGATTGAAGTTTATAAAATCGTTCTACTAAGCTTTCAGAAACTTTCTCTTCCCATTGTGCTCTCAAAGTCCTATCCCCTTTACCTAAATATCTAATGATTGAATATATCGCTTAATTTCTTCACGCATTTCTTCATCTTTCAGTGCATATTCTATCGTTGTCTTCACGAATCCAATTTTTTCACCAACATCGTAACGTTGGCCTTCAAAGTCATATGCATATACTTTATCATCTTTATTTAAACGTTCTATTGCATCTGTTAATTGAATTTCTCCACCACTACCTTCAGTTTGTGTTTCTAAATAGTCAAAGATTCTTGGTGAAAGGACATATCTCCCCATTATCGCAAGGTTTGATGGCGCTGTTCCTTGTGCAGGCTTTTCAACGAATGTTTCTACTTCGTATAAACGCGCTTCCTGAGACTTCGGCGCAATAATACCGTAACGATGTGTTTCAGATTCAGGTACAGTTTGAACACCAATTACAGACTTTCCTGTTTCTTCATACTGATCCATCAATTGTTTAATCGCTGGATTGTCTGATTCTACGATGTCATCGCCTAATAGCACTGCAAATGGCTCATTACCGATAAATTGCTTAGCCGTATGAATCGCATGACCTAATCCTTTTTGTTCCTTTTGTCTAACATAGAAAATGTTCGCTAAGTTTGTTGAATATTGAACTTTATCCAGTAGCTCAAGCTTGCCCTTTTCAAACAATGTCGTTTCAAGTTCTTTTTGAATATCAAAATGATCTTCAATCGCACGTTTATGTTTACCTGTCACGATGATAATATCTTCAATTTCAGCACGCGCCGCTTCTTCCACGATATATTGAATTGTAGGCTTATCTAATATCGGTAACATTTCTTTAGGCATCGCCTTCGTAGCAGGTAAGAAACGCGTCCCTAAACCTGCAGCTGGTATGATTGCTTTTTTTATTTTTGTCATAGTAATCCCCTTTATAAAATTGCTTTTAAAAAATATATAATAACTATTATTAATGTTTATTTTTAATATAGTAAAACTCTCTCATTTTTACCACGTTATAATTATAGCATTTTCAGTTTATCTGTTGCCATTATACATATAATCATCATCCTTATCTCTAAACATACATTTCCCATTTTATAATAAATAAACCTTTATGATATGTACTTTTCAAGGTTAAACGATAAGTATTCTTTTAATTCTTCTTCACCTTACTCGAACACAACAAACAGGCTGCATAGTCCGAGATACTATGCAGCCTGCGTTCATACAATGTCAGTTGGTTAGTCTGATGTGTATGATTTAATATAGTTTTGTGTGTATGAAGATATTCATTCTATGCTCTATTGTTTGATAGACATTTATGAATGATTTGTACGACAGTTTCTTCTATTACGTCTTTGCTTGGGTTCAAAATTTGTTGTGGATTAAATATATTTTGGTCATTTGTTAATGTTTGTCTCAGTTGATTACTCCAAGCGATATTTATTTCAGTATTAAAATTGATTTTTGCATGTCCTAGTTTTATTGCGCGTACTAAGTCTTCATCGGAAATGCCTGATGCCCCATGCAATACTAAAGGTATATCAATAGCTTTTTGAATTTCTTCCATTTCTTTAAATCCTAAATTCGGTTCTCCTTGGTATTTACCATGTACGGATCCAAGTGCTGGTGCGAGTGTATCAAGGTTTGCTTCTTTTGCAAGTCTTATACAGTCTTCTAATCGTGCGTACTGTACATTGCCAATTACACCATCTTCGTTTCCGCCTATTGCGCCGACTTCACCTTCTACTATTACATTATGTTTATGTGCGTAGCCTACAATTTCTTTAGTTTGCGCAATATTTTCATCAATTGGTAATTTTGAACCATCAAACATTACTGAGTCATAACCTGCATCTACTGCTTTTTTACATCCTTCTAATGTTAAGCCATGATCAAGATGTATAATGACAGGTACCGTTATATTCATCGATTTAACTTTGTTTTTGATTGTTTTACATATAAAATCATATCCACCAAGAAAATCAATTACTTTATCAGTCGTTCCTAAAATAATTGGGGAACGTGTCTTTTCAGCTGCCTTTAAAATACATTCTATCCATATTAACCCATTAACATTAATTTGAGGAATGGCATAATGTGATTTTTTAGCTTTTTGTATAAATGTATTCATTCTTTAACGTTCCACCTTCCTTATATTTATAATGTGTTTGATTGACCGGTTAATAATGATTTAGGTTCATTTGATTGCAACGATTCTTTACATTTCACCGCAATTTCTTGAGCCTTATAACCATCTTCAATAGAACATAATACGTCTGTATCCGTTAAAATAGCCTCTATAAAATCATCCATTTCAACTTTATATGCTTCACTATATCTTTCTAAAAAGAAATATGGTGGATTATTTTTAGAAATACCATCTGCACGATGATAATTTAATGTTGATGTTTGCTCATTAGCTATATCTATAGCGCCATTATCACCCAATACTTCGACACGTTGGTCATATCCATAAACACTTCTTCTACAATTTTCAATAACAGCGATTGATCCATTTTCAAACTTAAGTGTTACTAAAGCTGTATCAATATCGTCATATTCAGCTATTTCTGGATTAACGAGCGCACCACCTGTCGCAAATACTTCAGTTATTTCAGATTGCATTAAATATCTTGCCATATCAAAATCGTGAATCATCATATCCATAAATAGACCACCAGATCGTTTAATATATTCAACTGGAGGTGGCTCAGGGTCTCTAGAAGTAATTCTTAACGTTTGGATATTCCCCAGTTCACCATTATTTAATATTGTTTGAAGTTGTTTAAAGTTTCTATCAAATCTTCTATTAAAGCCCATTTGCAACTTAACATTTGCCTGTTGAACCGCTTCAAGTGCTTCTTTAGCTTCATCTAAAGATAGACTAATCGGCTTTTCACAGAATATATGTTTCCCTTTAGCACATGCTTCTTTAATAATATCTACATGCGTATCTGTTGGAGAACATATGACAACGACATCTACTTCTGGGTCATTCATAATATCCATATGATCTTTCGTTTTATTTTCTATACCTGACTTTTCAATCCAATCTGTCATCTTGTCACAATTTAAGTCTGAGATCCATTTTATCCTAACGTCTTTATGTGTTCTTAAATAATCTATATGTAATTGACCAATTCGACCTGCACCAATTACGCCAAATGTAAGTGTCATAATTTTCCTCCTATGCTAATCCAAGTGGTGAGAATAAAATATAAGTGCCTATAACTACAAATATGATAATGCCACCAACAATATATCTATACTTCCATGGTGTAATATCTACTTTTGCGTAATTAACACTGAAATCAAACTCATCAGATGGTTTCCATTTATTGAATAACATTAATACAAGTAAATCTATAAAGAATAGTACACTTAATACGTATAAATAATGAATTTCTGTTAACGCAACTTTTGAAAGCGCATACAATAATATGTGTAAAATAAACATCACTTTAGCGCCAAGCTGTGATGTACGTTTAACAAAAAATCCTGCAAGTACAAGTACTAATAGTGGCATATTATAGATACCATTGAACTCTTGTATAACTGCGTATAAACCTTGTGGGAACAATGAAATCATTGGTGCAAGAATAACTACTATCACACCTACTACGATTGTTACTAATCTACCGACTCTTGATACTTGCTTATTACTTGCTTCTTTATTCATGATTGATTTGTAAAAGTCTAACGAGAACAATGTTGCTGTACTGTTTAATGATCCAACGAACGAACTTAGTATTGCACCAAATATAACAGCACCAAACAATCCATAAGCCCATCCTGGTAATACTTCATTAACAAGCATTGGATACGCATTATCTGGATTTGTAACTTTGTCACCTAACATATTAAATGCTAGAACACCTGGGAAAACTAAGAATAATGCACCAAATATTTTAAATATACCAACGTACATTGCACCTTTTTGAGCTTCTTTTAAATTTTTACCTGCTAATGCTTTTTGCACGATCATTTGGTTCGTACACCAGAAGAATAAATTGTTAAAGAACATCCCGAAGAATAACGTCGGCCAAGGTACGATATCAGAATCGATAGCACCAATGGAATTTAATTTTTCAGGCGTATTTTGTACGACTTTGTCGAAACCTTTTAAAAAACTGCCGTCGCCAAACATAATTAAACCAAGAACTGGGATAGAAAGTCCTCCAACTATTAAACCAATACCATAAATAGAATCGCTGTGCGCACTTAATGATAGACCGCCAATAAATAAGTAAATGATACCGACCAAACCTATTATTGTTGAAATCAGAATTACAGCTGTCATATCACTAATTTCTAACATATCACTTACATTGAATATTTTATTAAATACAAGCGCACCTGAGTAAAGTACAACTGGTAAGAAAGATACAACATATGTAAATATGAAAAGTAATGATACGAGTCTCTTCGTAAATGTATCGAATCTCATTTCTATAAAATCTGAAATTGTATCGACACCATACCTAAAGTAACGTGGTAAAAATACGAGTGCTAATATTACAATTGCTACCGCTGCGGTTACTTCCCATGCCATGACTTCCATACCTGCCATAAAACTTTGACCATTTTGGCCAACGATTTGTTCGGTTGAAAGATTGGTCATGATAATAGTTGAAGCGATTGTAAAGCCGGTTAAACTTCTTCCACCCATGAAATAACCATCAGCATTTTGAGTGTCAATTTTTCTACTTCGCAAGTAAGCATATAAACCTACACCAAATACAACTACTATAAATGAAATTGCTGCAAACATACTCATGATAACCCTCTCCCTTTAGGAGTTTTGCGACTCCTACACCTTTGTGTTTATTATTTTTTTATTGATACTGTGCAATATATTCTTTTGCTTTTTTAGCATATATAAATGGATTGGCAACTGCCGGATCTTGCTCAGCTTCAATAACAATCCATCCACTATAATTCGATTCATAAATTAAATCTAATATTGGTTTGAAATCTATAGCACCATCACCAGGCACTGTGAACATCCCCTTTTTCACACCATCTAAAAAGCATTTGCACTCTTTATCTACAGCTTCTTTAACATCTTGTCTTACATCTTTAAAATGTATGTGCTTTATTCTATCTTCGTGTTTTTTGAATATTTCTATCGGATCTTCTCCCGAAAGTACGAGGTGCCCTGTATCATATAAGAGAGAAACGTTATCTTTATTTGTTCTTTCCATCAATTCATCTATTTCTTGTGTTGTTTGTACGCCTGTACCCATGTGATGATGGTATACAATTTCCATCCCTTTTTCATGTGCTCGTTTTCCTAACTTCTCTAATCCATCTACTAATAATTGCCATTCTCGTTCTGTAAAAACAGGCTTTTCTTTAAATAATGCTTTCGTTAAGTCTCCTTGAATACTATTACCTTGTTCAGAAACTACAATTACTTTAGCACCTAGTGCGTGTAAGAAATCTCTATGTTTTATAAATGCTTCTTCAGTTAACTCATAAGGTTCTGAAGTTAAGTACAAACTGATCCAAGCACTTGCAACAGATAGACCTCTAGGTTCTAAATAAGATTTCAATACTTCTGGATCTTTCGGATACTTATTACCAATTTCCGTACCTTCATATCCTGAAAGTGCCATTTCACTAATGCATTGTTCAAATGAATTTTCTCGCCCTAACTCAGGCATGTCATCATTCGTCCAAGCTATAGGTGCACAAGCATAACGTATATCTTTAGTCATTTAACTCACCTCATAAAGTAATGATTTTCTTGCTTTCAAATGATTCTTGCATTGCAATTGCAACTTCAGTACTTTTCAATCCATCTATTCCCGTTATAGAAGATGGCTCTTTTTTGTTGATAGATTCTACAAATGCATTTAATTCATTAATAAATGCAAGTTTGAAACGTTCTGGAAAATGTCCTGAAGTTGGTCTAACGACACCATTTTTGTCATATACTGTGACTAAGTTTTTCTCTGGTGCATTACCGATTCTGATCATACCTTCAGTCCCGATAATTTCTGTTTCAACATGATAACCGTGTTGCGCATTTCTGCCTGCTAGTAAATAAGCAATTGTGCCGTCTTCTAACTCTGCTAAACACGCACCTGTTTCAAGCTCTTCGCATTCAGATAGTTCTGGCGCTGCTATATTATTTCCTAGGGAATATACAGTTTTGAACTCTGAACCTGTAAACCAACGAACGAGATCAATATCATGAATAGACATATCCAAAAAGATTCCGCCGCTCACACTATTTTTTGCGAATTGGATAAAGCTATCTAATCCGGCACTTGGATCAATTCCGTAACAGCGCATTGCCGTAATTTTACCTAAATCTCCATTTTGGACGGCTTCTTTAGCAAATTGATATGATTCGTCAAATCTGCGCATAAAACCTAATTGGAATACTTTATCTTGGTTATGATCTATTTTTTCAACAACTTGTTTAATATTTTCTAACTCTAGTCCGATTGGTTTTTCAGAGAAAACATGTAACCCCTTATCTAAAGCTTGTGTGATTTGTACAGCATGAAAGCCACTAGGTGAAACGATAACAACTGCATCTAATGCTTCATCTTCTATCATTTCTGTATAAGATGTATAACAGTTTTCTACACCCAATGCATCTCTTGCATAATCTAACTCTTTTTCAACAACACTTGCTACAGCATATAACTCCGCGCCTTTAACATGGTTAAGAATATTTTCTGCGTGCACTTGACCTAATCTTCCTAATCCAACTTGGCCAATTTTAATTTTTGACATCGTTTTTGCCTCCAATTTAATACTGTTTAGCCTTCTTCAAAGATTGTGTTTTTTCTTTATATGCTTCTTGAATGGATGGCTTTTCACTATGTTCCGACACACCTACATTCCAAAATGATTCATATCCATCAGTCATTGTTTTAGGTAAAGTTTTAATTTCTATTAATGTTGATTTCGTCTCTTTTTTAGCTTGATTTAAAGCTTCTTCTAGTGATTCAAGATTATTCACACTATATGAAACCGCGCCATAACCTTCTGCTATTTTTTTGTAATCAACATTCATAACATTACCGTTATAATCAGTAAATTCAGTACAGAAACTGTCACTACCGTTACCCATTTGTAAATTGTTAATACATCCAAATCCACTATTATCAAAAAGTATAATATTAATTTTGTAATTATATTGAAGTGCTGTTAATAGTTCCGTATGCATCATAAGGAAACTACCATCACCAACTAGGGCGTACACTTCTCGATCTGGATTTGCAACTTTAGCACCGACTGCTGCAGCAATTTCATAGCCCATCGTTGAATATCCGTATTCCATGTTATAAGTATTAAATACATCTGTTTCCCATAAACGTTCCAAGTCTCCTGGTAATGAGCCAGCAGCGGCAACAATTATGGCATCTCGTTCTATTACGTCGTTCACTTTTATCAATGCATTCGTTTGAGGTAATTCTGTTTGAAGTGAAGTGATATATTCATTCAATTTCTCTTTGTTAAAGTGACCTGCAATTTCCGCTTCGAAATTAGCTTGATGAATATCAATTTGAGATAATCTCGTTCTTTCTTCATGCCACTTTTGTTTCACATTTTTAACAACATCTAATGTATTAAATTGATGTGATCCTAGAGCATCTGTTATGTGTTTAACTGAAACTTTTGCATCGCCAACTACTTGAATGGCATCTAATTTATATGCATCTACTCTGTTAACATTAATATTGATAATTTTAGCTTCATCAAAGTTAGCCATAGTTTTTGAACTTGTTGTAAAATCCGAATACCTTGTGCCTATTCCTACGATGACATCAGCATCTTTAGCATAAACATTGGCTGCTAAGTTCCCAGTTACACCTAAACCACCAAGATTTAATGGATTTGACGATTCTATCGTTCCTTTACCTGCTTGAGTTTCAGCCATGGGAATATTTGTGTTAGACATAAGTGTTTTAATCACTTCTTGAGCTTCAGCATATTTAGCGCCTCCACCTACGATTAATAAAGGCTGTTTTGCTTGTTTCAAAGTATCAATCGCTGCTTCAATTGCTCGTTTTGGAGGTTCTACTCTATCGACATAATGTACGCGCTTTTCGAAGAATGATTCTGGAAAATCATACGCTTCACCTTGCACATCTTGGCTTAACGCTATCGTTACAGGTCCCGCTGTTTGCGGATTCGTCATTACTTCAAAAGCACGTATAAGAGCCGACATAATTTGTTCAGGTCTTGTAATACGGTCAAAATATCTAGACAATGGCTTTAATGCATCATTTGTCGTAATTCCAATACTTTGTGGATTCTCAATTTGTTGTAATACTGGATCTGGTTGACGTGTCGCAAATGTATCACCAGGTAAAAATAGAACGGGTATATGATTGGCTGCAGCAGTACCAGCAGCTGTTACTAAGTTTGCTGACCCTGGCCCTACTGACGTCGTAACTGCAAAAATTTTCTTTCTTAAACTTTGTTTACTAAAGCCAACTGCAGTTTGTGCCATGCCTTGCTCATTTTTTCCTTGAATGATTTTCAATTCTTCTTGATAATGTGATAAACCTTCTCCTATACCAAGAACGTTCCCATGGCCGAAAATATTCAAGACACCTTCAACAAATCTTGTCTCTTCACCATCTATAGAAATATATTGTTTCGTTAAAAATTTAACGATTGCTTCTCCAGTTGTTAATTTCAATGTATTGACCATGTTAAATACCACCTTATGATTGTTCTTTAATTAAGTTTTCTATCTTGTCTACTGTAGGCATTGCTTCAGATGAACTATGACTACTTACAACTATGGCAGCTGAAGCCGCACCATATTTCAAGGCTTCTTCAACAGATTTACCTTTAACAAGTGCGTAAATAAAGGCTGCTGCATAAGAATCACCTGCACCAAATGTTTTCACAACATTAGCTTTGAAAGCTTTACCTTCAAATACATTTCCTTCTTTATCAAATGCATTTGAACCTTGAACACCATGTTTAATAACAACTAAATGTGGCGTAGATTTAAACAATAACTCACTAATTTCTTTATCCGTTAATGGTTTATAACGTTCTACCATATCGAATTCATCTCTCGTACCAATCACAACATCAGCTTGATCTGCTACTAACTCATAGTAAATGGATGTTTCTTCTTCACTAACCCAGCTATATGGTCGGTAGTCTAATTCGAAGATCACTTTTACATCATGTTTTTTCGCTAATAATAATGCTTTTATTACCGCTTCTCTTGAAGGCGATTTAGCTAGCGCAGTACCCGAAATAAGCAAATATTCTGAATTCTTGATGTATAGTTCATTAACATGTTCAGGTGCGAGATATAAATCTGCAACTTCTTCCCTATACATTAAAATGCTAGATTCTTTTGGACTTTTAATTTCTGTAAACGTAAGACCACTTTTATGACCATTTTCATCTACATGAATTTGCGAAGTATCAACGCCTATTTTTTCAAAATAATTGGTAATAAATTTGCCATGTTGATCATCTGAAACATTGGTTATCATGCCCACATCCAAGCCTAATTTGGCTGTACCAATCATAATATTTGCTGGTGAGCCACCTACATATTTCGTGAAAGTAGATGTCTCTTCCATAGGTCTATTCATTTCATTCGCGTTTAAATCGACAGCAGCACGACCAATTGCCACAATTTGTTTTTTCTTTGTCATTTATGAGCACTCCTTATTCTCGATCAATTATCCATTCATGATCTGGTTGATTATAGAATTTCCAAACTTTTTTAGGTCCTGCCATAACATTTAAATAGTAGCCATCATAACCATCTGGTACTGCTACTGGATGATATCCTTCAGGCACAACAACGACATCACCATTTTCTACTGTCATCGTTTCATCTAAAGATAAGTCATCCGTGAACACACGCTGAAAGACAAATCCTTTACGCGGATTCATTTCGTGATAATATGTCTCTTCAAGCAATGATTCATTTGGTAAATTATCAACATCATGTTTATGTGGTGGATAGCTAGACCAATTACCTTGATCAGTATAAACTTCTACGACTAACAATTTTTCACTTGCCGTATGTGTATCAGGTAATATATTGTGGACATGTCTTTTATTAGAATACTTACCTCGATCTTCTACAGAATTTTCAGATGCTGGAATGAGTTGAGTTGCTCTTTCTTCTTCTGCAGGTGAATAACAAAGTACAACTCTAGAATCTTTGTTAGCTTTTATCTTCACATCATGATTTTTAGAAATATAAATGCTATCTGTTGGAATTTTTTCGAACACTGATGCTCTTGTTCCTAAATCTTGATAAGTGTTCTTTCCATCTGCAACATCAATATTTCCAGTTAAAGCTACAATGCAAAGTTCAAAATCACCTGTTGATTCCTCATAAGTTCCTTGAGATTTAATATCTAAAACTTTAAAACCTATGTAATCTAAATTAATGTCATTAGGTTTCAAATCATGTATGACTTGTACATCATCACTTAATGGATGATGTACAGGTTTATTTAATAATCGAGCCATCTCTATATTCACTCCTTAAAATTGTGGATTAACATGACGAGCAGTTACGACTTTGCGGTGTGTATAGAATTCAATACTATCTTTACCGTTAGCATGTAGTGATCCATAGAATGATGATTTCCAACCTGAGAATGGGAAAATTGCCATTGGAGCTGGTACACCTAAATTAATACCTAACATACCTGCATCGATGTTTTCTCTGAAATATCTAATGGATGATGCACTATCTGTAAATAAACAAGCACCGTTAGCAAACTCTGATTGATTCGCTAATTCTATGCCTTCTTTTAAATCTTTAACTTTTACAATTGATAACACTGGTGCAAATATTTCATCTTGCCATAATTTCATATCAGTTGTAACGTCTTCAAATATTGTTGGTTTAACAAAATATCCTTCTTCGTTATTGCCTTCTCTACCATCTAATACAAGCTTGGCACCTTCAGCAACACCTTGATCGACATAATTTATCGTACGCTCTACATTTTCTTCTCTAATAACTGGACCTAAGAATACATCATCTTCTAAACCATTTCCGATTACGATATCTTTAGATGCTTGAACAAGTTTTTCTTTAAACTCATCATAAACACCTTCTTGTATTGCTACGACTGCTGCAGCCATACAACGTTCCCCTGCTGAACCAAATGCTGCACCAATTACATCTTTAACAGCACCATCAATATTTGCATCA
The DNA here is from genome assembly GCF_022387115.1 of Mammaliicoccus sp. F-M27. Lineage (NCBI taxonomy): Bacteria > Bacillati > Bacillota > Bacilli > Caryophanales > Staphylococcaceae > Mammaliicoccus > Mammaliicoccus sp. F-M27. The sequence goes on from NZ_JAJNIE010000003.1 coordinate 38,446, forward strand.
TTTAAAACAATTGTATGATTTTTAGCACCTGTTAAACATTGCGCACGTTTTAAGTTTTCCGTTGCTTTTTTATACACATATTCACCAACCGGTTTAGAACCTACAAATGAAACAGCTTTAATATGTTCATTTTCACAAATACCATTTACTACATCATGTGCACCGTGGACTACGTTAAACACACCTTTTGGAAAACCTGCTTCTTCAACTAACTCTGTAAGTCTATTTACTAATAACGGTGTCTTTTCAGATGGTTTAATGATGAAAGTGTTACCTACTGAAATCGCCATTGGGAACATCCAACAAGGAACCATCATTGGGAAGTTAAATGGTGTAATACCACCAACAACACCTACTGGATATTTATAACTAGTACCTTCAATATTTGTTGCGATACTTGATAATGAATCACCCATCATTAATGAAGGTGTACCCGCAGCAAATTCAACATTTTCAATACCTCGTTGTACTTCACCTAATGCTTCGGTTGTATTTTTACCGTTTTCTTTAGTAATGATTTCTGCTAATTCATCTTTGTTATCTATTAATAATTGTTGAAGTTTAAATAATAATCTAGCACGTTTCGGAACTGCTACTTCTTTCCACTCTTGAAAAGCTTCATGAGCAATTTGTGCTGCTTCATCTAATTCTTCTCTAGTTGAAACAGGAACTTTAGCAATTATTTCTTTTGTTGCTGGATTTAATACATCTATTGTTTCCTTACTTTTAGATTCTTGCCATTTACCATTAATATAATTCTTTAAGATTTCTGTCATTTTAAAATCCTCCAGTTATTATTTTTAAGTAACCGCTTACAAAACCATTTAAAAAAATGAGTATGTATTGATTAACTGTTGGTTACTTGTTGAAATAATATTATAATAAACTGAATAATATGTCAACTTTTGAGTAACTTATCTTTTTTTATAGTTGTTAAATCTATAATTTTTGGGTATATTGTAAGAAATGGGGGAATCGCATATGAAATCGAAACGCATTTATGAAATTGAATCATTCATAAAAAAAAATAAGACTGCTTCTATCGAAGAATTGAAAGAAATATTCAATGTGTCTATTAATACGATCAGGCGAGATGTAAATCTATTAGCCGAGATGAATATCGTAAAAAAGGTATACGGAGGCGTTGAATTAATAGAAAATGAATATAAAGCAGTCGACTATCAAGAAAGAAATGTCGAAAATTATCATTCAAAAAAGCATATTGGAAAAATAGCTGCCAAAGAAATTGAAGCTAATGATATTATTTACGTGGATACAGGTACGACAACAATACATATACTCGATTATGTCGACAAAAAACTTTCATTCACAATCATTACAAATAGTTTAGATATCATGAATAAAGCGTCTCAATTTGAGAACGTAACTTTATTTATCATTGGCGAAAAATACAAACCACGAACACGATCTTTTATTGGAATTGATTCAAATTTATTATTGACTAAGTTCAATATAAATAAATGCTTTATGGCAGCTACAGGCGTAAACATCCAAAACGGATTATCCAACTCAGAGATGGAAGAAAATCTCATCAAACAACATATTACAAAGAAAGCTAAAGAGACATATGTACTAGCAGATTATAGTAAGATGGAACAATCAACGCTATTAACTTATTGTAACTTGATAGATATAGACAGAATAATCACAGATAAAAATCCTCCTCAAGACATACAACAATTCTGCGATGAACACCAAATTGCAATTGTATATTAACTTTTAAGTGGAACTCTAAATTTTATTTTAGAGTTGCTCTTTTTTGGATTAACTTCGGACTTAACTCACGACTTAGGCTATGTCTTGGATTAACTTCGGACTTAACTCACGACTTGGGCGATGTCTTGGATTAACTTTGGAATAAACTCACGATTTCGCTTCACATTCCCAAAATTCCTCATACCCCATTTCCCTCAACACACAAAAAAGCCACCAAATCAATTTTGGTGGCTTTCCTTATTCATTTTCACTCTATTTGGATGACCTAATCTTCCATCTTCGTGACCTAAATTATAATATTATCGATTAATCTTGCTTGGCTAAATTTAACTGCTAATGATATGAATATTTGTCCGCTTATTGTAACTTGTTCTTCTAATTCGGGATAGCTATATATGGCTACTTCTACGATTTCTCCGCTCACATGATTTTGTAAATATTGTGTGATTTCGTTTATGAGAACTTCGCTATTTCTCTCGCCTTGATCATATAGTTGTTGTGCTAATTCTAAACTTTTAGATAGATGAACCGCTTCTTTTCTTTCTTCATCTCTTAAATATATATTTCTAGAGCTTTTTGCTAATCCGTCTGCTTCTCTTACGATATCTATCGGCACGATATGAACTGCATGATTGAATTCTTCTACCATTTTTTCGATTATGGCAAGTTGTTGTGCGTCTTTCTTCCCAAAATATGCTTTGGTCGGTTGTATAATATTAAAAAGTTTATTAACGACTGTTACAACGCCATCAAAGTGTCCTGGTCGTTTCTTTCCTTCTAATACTTGCGCTAAGTGGACTACAGTAATTGTCATTTCTAGCTTTCCAGGATACATTTCTTCTACTGTCGGATGAAATACATAGTCTACGCCGATTTGTTTTAATTTTTCTAAATCTGATGCAAATGGTCTTGGATAGTCATCAAAGTCTTCGTTAGGACCAAATTGTAATGGATTTACGAAAATACTTACTGCCGTTACATCATTTTCTTCTATTGATTGTTTCATCATTTTTAAATGACCATCATGTAACGCACCCATTGTTGGCACTAATCCAATTGTTTTACCTTGTGATCGATAGGTTGATGCGATATCCATCATGTCTTTTACATACTCGACTACTTGTGTCACTGATCTGTCTCTCCCATCACTTTCTTCTTATAAGTGTGTGCTTCTGAAGGGAATGCACCACTTTTTACTTCTTGATTGTATGTCTTTAATGCTTCTACGCCATTTGAAAAGTCACCATATTGCTTAACAAATTTAGCGATATGTTCTGAGCCATAATTCAATAAGTCGTGATATACCAATACTTGTCCATCTGTTTCTTTACCAGCCCCGATACCTATTACTGGGATGGTTAATTGTGCACTGATAACTGCTGCTAAATCACTCGGAATGGCTTCTAATACAAGCATTACGGCTCCGGCTTGTTCTACATTTTTCGCATCTTCTATTAGTTGCTCTGCTTCTTCCCTTGAACCAGCTTGTAATTTATAACCTGTAATACCGACACTTTGAGGTGTTAACCCTAAGTGTGACACAACTGGTACACCTATTTGCGTACACCCTTTAATCAGTTCTAAATGCACACCTTCAATTTTGACGGCGTTTGCTTTCGTTTCTTTATATAATTGAATGGCATGCTTCATGTCTGTCGTTTGATCGATTCCTACTGCACCAAATGGCACATCAACGATTACGTAACTTTCTGGCGCGCCTCTTCTAACTGCTTTAGCATGATGAATCATATCTTCCATTGTTACTTCTACAGTACTGTCATATCCTAAAACAACCATCCCTAAAGAGTCCCCAACAAGTATTGTGTCTATCTTTGCTTGTTCTGCTTGTTTAGCACTTGGATAATCATATGCTGTGATCATAGAAATTTTTTCTTTTTGTTCCTTCATCGTTAACAATTGTTTTATGGTTTTCATCCCGTACCACCTTCTCATTTTTGTTATTATGTATATATTAACATTGAAAGGAAAATAATAAATGAAAAAGTTTGGAATAATCGGTCCTGGTGCAGTTGGCACAGCTATCGCATATGCATTAAATCAATCTGGTCATAACGTTGCGCTATTTGGAAGATCAAATTCTACCGTTTGCTTCCAAGAATACAATCATAGTGCGCAACATGAATTTACTGTTCATGCCCTGCAAGATGCTCATGAACAAGTTGATATTTTATTTATTGCCGTCAAGACGACCCAACTCGATTCAATCATCCCATACCTTAACAATGTCATACACTCAAACAGTGTTATTATTTTAACTCAAAATGGCTATGGACAGCTACAAAAAATTAATCATCCTTATAAATATCATGCAGTTGTTTATATCAGTGGACAAAAAGATAAAAATAGCGTCACGCATTTTAGAGATTGGACTTTAAAGCTCCCTCTCGATAACAACACACTTGATCTTCAAGCCGTTACGCAAGACAGTTTACTCAATATCGAGTGTCTTGAAGATTATCCCGAGCATGTGTGGTACAAGCTCATTGTTAATTTAGGTATTAACACTGTAACAGCATTGACGCGACAACCTGCAGTCGTACTAAAGTCTAATGAAGTGAAAACACTTTGTTATAACTTATTAGTTGAAGGTAAACGTGTTGCTGAAGCTGAAAATATACATTTTGATGATGATTTAGAAGAAAGCATTATGAAAATTTATGAAGGATACCCTGATGACATGGGGACTAGCATGTATTATGACATGATGAATGCGCGACCTTTAGAAACACAATATATTCAAGGTTATATATATAACCTTAGTCAAAAGCATCAGTTATCCACCCCCTATATCGAAAGTACTTACGCCATTTTAAGTACATTTTAATAAGCGTGCCCGCAGTGTAAATCGTTTCATATTTCTATATTCGGGTAATAAATAATATAAGTATGACTATAAAGGTGGGTAATTTTATGAAAGACAAATTCGAAAAAAAGCATGAAGAAATAGAAGGTTATACGCAACAGGTACAACCTGGTATAGAACATGAAATGGAACCAAAACCTATTATTGAAGATGAAGATTATAAAGCTGGCGGTAAATTAAAAGGAAAAGTAGCACTTGTTACTGGTGGAGATTCCGGAATTGGTGAAGCAACTGCTATCCTTTTTGCTAAAGAAGGTGCAAATGTTGCCATCGCTTATTACGATGAAGATAAAGATGACAAATATGCATTGGCAAGACTTGAAGAAATCGGCGTTAAAGCAAAAGCCTATAAACATGACTTAAAAAAAGACAATCATGCTCAAGAACTTGTAGACAAAGTCATCGCAGACTTTGGTCAACTCAATATATTAGTTAACAACGGTGGTATTCAACATCCACAAGATCATTTCGAAGATATTACGAAAGACCAGCTACAAGAAACGTTTGAAACGAACTTTTTCGGTATGTTTTATCTATCACAAGCTGCATTGCCCCATTTAAATAAGGGAGATGTCATTATTAATACGACAAGTGTGACGGCATATCGTGGTTCGGCACATCTCATTGATTATTCTGCGACTAAAGGTGCCATTGTCTCATTCACGCGTTCTCTTGCGACTTCATTAGCTGATAAAGGCATTCGCGTGAACGCAGTCGCACCTGGCCCAATATATACACCATTGATTCCAGCAACTTTCGATAAAGACAAAGTAGAAAACGCTGGATCAGGAACGCCACTAGGTAGACGAGGTCAACCAAGTGAGAATGCCCCGGCATATGTTTATTTAGCATCACAAGATTCCACTTACGTAACAGGACAAGTCATCCACATTAATGGTGGAGACTTTATGACAACTTAATATTATATGACAAAATGATTTTAAGAAAAAAGTTTTGAAAAATTTTTCTTGTGATAACAATCAATTTTTAAGCGCTTATTTTAAATATGAAGAATCTCGACATTTTTCATTGGAATAAGCGCTTTCTTTACGTTATTGACGGTAACAAATCACACCCTATATTTACAAAAACTAATTGCTTATACTCAAAATTCACTCATAAGAATTATACTTTTAAAGCAAAAGATTGCACAAGACTAATTTGACTATTAAATTTTGTTATGATAGCGTAATATAAGTCAATAAACAAATAGGGACTGGTTATTTTGAGCAAAATAGAAATTAAAGACGTTTCAAAAGTTTTTGGCAATTACAATGACCAAGTTAAAACGCTTTTAAAGGATAATAAATCTAAAGACGAAATCCTTAAAGAAACTGGTTCAACAGTAGCTGTCAAAAACGCTAACTTCACGATTGAAGATGGCGAGATATTTGTAGTCATGGGTCTTTCCGGGAGTGGGAAATCAACACTTATCCGTTTGATTAACCGTTTAATAGACCCCACTGATGGCGATATCTTAATTAATTCAAAAAACATTTCATCATTAAACACTGAAGATTTACGTAACTTTAGACGTGAAAACTTAAGCATGGTTTTCCAAAGTTTCGCTTTATTCCCCTTCAAAACTGTTGTTGAAAATGTAGCTTTTGGATTAGAAGTAAAGAACGTACCGAAAAAGGAACGTTTGAAAAAGGCAGAAGAATCATTAAAGTTAGTAGGACTTGATGGTTATAAAGATCAACTTCCTAAACAATTATCTGGCGGGATGCAACAACGTGTTGGTTTAGCAAGAGCGCTAGCTAACGATACAGATATTTTGTTAATGGATGAAGCCTTCTCAGCATTAGATCCACTTATTCGTAAAGAAATGCAAAACGAACTTTTGCAATTACAACATAATATGCAAAAAACGATTATTTTCATTACACATGATTTAGATGAAGCGCTTCATATTGGCGATAGAATTGCCTTAATGAAAGATGGAGAAATCGCACAAGTTGGCACACCTGAACAGATTGTCATTAATCCTGCTGACGACTATGTTAAAGATTTCGTTAAAGACATCGATCGTTCTAAAGTGTTAAAAGTAAAACATGTTATGGATACTGTTGAAAATGTAGAATTAGTAGAAGGCATGTCATTTATAGATGCTGAATCATTACTCTATAAAACATTCCCACACTTCAAATCCGGTATTCACGAACTTTGGATTAAAAAAGACGACAAAGTGGTCGGAAAACTTAACTTCCAAGATGTGTTCGATGTATTAGCACAAGGGAATGAGGTGATGGGTCATGCTTAATATGTTACCAATATTACCTTTGTCAGATTGGGCTAACTCATTTGTAGAATGGTTAACAAATACATTCAGCTTTATTTTCGATCCAATTAAGACGTACCTAGGTAGCATAATGCAATTCATCATATCTTTATTAGAGTTGCTACATCCTTTCGTATTTATCATTATCATCATGGTATTAGCTTTCTTTGTAATGAATAGGAAGATTATTGCACCGATTTTAGTTGGTGTAGGTTTATTCTTTATTTATAATCAAGATTTATGGGATCAACTACTTAATACGATGACGCTAGTAATCATCAGTAGTTTATTATCCGTTATCATCGGTATCCCGCTTGGAATATTGATGTCTAAAAGTGATCGTTTCCAAGCCGTTATGAAACCGATTTTAGACTTTATGCAGACAATGCCTGCATTCGTATATTTAATTCCTGCCGTAGCATTTTTCGGTATAGGAATGGTTCCAGGTGTATTCGCATCTATTATATTTGCTACACCACCTACTATTCGTTTAACGAACTTAGGTATAAGACAAATTTCTGCAGAATTAATAGAAGCTAGTGATGCATTTGGTACTACTTCCATGCAAAAATTAATTAAAGTACAACTCCCTCTTGCTAAAGCCTCTATCATGGCCGGTGTAAACCAAACTGTCATGTTAGCTTTATCAATGGTTGTAATAGCATCAATGATTGGCGCACCAGGTTTAGGTAGAGATGTCTTAAGTTCTCTACAACGTGCAGAAGTAGGTTCAGGTTTCGTAGCAGGTTTAAGTATCGTTATTCTTGCAATCATTATCGACCGCTTTACTCAATCATCAAAAAACAAATAATCTAGGAGGAATTATAATGAAGAACAAATGGCGTGTACTCGTACTAGCTCTTTCTTTAGCTTTAGTATTAGCAGCTTGTGGTAATGGCGGCTCAAGTGAAGATGGAGACTTAGGTAAAAAAGATATAAACTTATCATACGTTGAATGGGATTCAGAAATTGCTTCAACTCATGTAATGCAAAAAGTATTAGAAGATGAAGGTTATAACGTTGAAATTACACCTTTAGATAACGCAGTAATGTGGGAATCCGTTTCATCTGGTGAAACAGACGCAATGGTTAGTGCTTGGTTACCAGGAACTCACGGAGATTTATATAAAAAACATAAGAAAAAACTTGATGATTTAGGTCCAAACCTTGAAGGTGCTAAAATTGGTCTAGTTGTAAACAAAGACTTCGATGGCGATTCAATTGCTGACTTAAAAGATCAAGCTGGCAAGAAAATCATCGGTATCGAACCAGGTGCTGGTGTTGTTAAAGCATCTGAAAAAGCAGTAAAAGATTATAAATTAGACGGATGGAAAGTTGAAACATCTTCATCAGGCGCTATGGCTACAACATTAGGCCAAGCAATGAAAAAAGGTGACGACATTGTTGTGACTGGTTGGTCTCCACACTGGAAATTCCAAAAATATGATCTAAAATACTTGAAAGACCCTAAAGGCTCATTCGGTAAAGCAGAACATATTAATACAATGGCTCGTAAAGACTTGAAAAAAGATAGTCCAAAAGCATATGAAACATTAGATAACTTCAACTGGACTACAAAAGATATGGAATCTGTTATGTTAGATATCCAAGATGGTACATCACCTAAAAAAGCAGCAGAAAAATGGGTAGATGATAACCAAGATAAAGTAAAAGAATGGACTAAAAAATCTAAATCAGACAAATAATACTGATTTATAATAGAGCAGCCTATACCTCGGGAAAAAAGGTATAGGCTGTTTTTTGTTTTTTTATTTTTTGAGACGCTATTTATCATGTGGAGCCTGACTTGATAAATTCAACGGCGCTATTTATCATGTGGACCCTGACTTGATAAATTCAATGCCTCTATTTATCATGTGGACCGTGACTTGATAAATTCACCCCGCCCCTATATATCATCTACACCCTCACTCACACTATTCTCTCTACTTCTCCCCTAGTTTCCGGTCTAATACTTCTGCCATCATCATCCAGCCTTTTTGATCTTTGCCGTCTATATCATATGGTAGAAATCCATAATTTAAATACATATTTATGGCTGGATAGCTTGTAGTTTGTGTTGTTAAATATACTTGTTCATGTCCGAGCTCTACCATTTTGTTCAGTGCAGCACTTAATAATGGCTTCGATAGTTTCTTTCCTTGGTATGCTGGTTTAATTGCAACAAAATGTATTCTACCTAATTGTTGTCTATTGCTATCTAAATCACCAAACCATGCTGTTGTTGTACCTACTGCTTCTCCTTTTTCATTCTCTATAAAAAGGCATCTCAATTTCATTTCTTCTATATTAATACCGAATTCTCTTTCAAATCTTTCCAGTGCTTCATCAATTGATTGAAATTCTTCGGCTGCTGTTTCAATTTTAGCCCAGTTGAGTTCATCGCCTTCTTTAAACATTCTAATAGCGTATCCATACGGTAAATCAAATTGAGGAATATTGTCTAAGTTATTTCTTAACATTTTTAATTTAATTTTTTCCATAAGTCATACCTCGATTTTTATTTATTTTAAAAAAGCTACTTAAAACGCTTTAAATTTCAAGTTGTCATAAGTCTATTATCTTTTTAATATGATTGTCATAAAAGACATTTCTTTTTTATTCTACTGTAACCTATGATATCAAAATTGATGTTAAAGTGTATAAAGTAATCAAGAAAGAAAATATATAAATGCTATTTATTGCATATGGAGGAAATTTAATTATGAAAAAATTATTATTTGCAACAACAGCTGCAGCAGGAATTATCGCTTCTGGTTTTGGAGCTCAAGCAGATGCAAGTGAATATACAAATCAAAATACAAACTATAACTATACAACTACACAAACTGCACAACCAACTCAAACAGCTGAATCAACTGGTACATCAAATACTAGCGAAGTGTACAAAGAATTTATCGCTGCTGGTGGAACAAAAGCATTATGGGATAATATCGTAATGCCTGAATCAAGTGGTAACCCAAATGCGGTTAATGAACTAGGCTATAGAGGTCTTGGTCAAACAAAAGAAGCTTGGGGTACTGGTAGTGTTGCAGAACAAACTAAAGGCATGATTAACTATGCTAAAGAACGCTATGGTTCTGTTGAAGCTGCAATTGAATTCCGTCAAGCTAACAACTGGTGGTAAAATTTAATATACGCTCTCTTATGCTATGTGGATTCCCCACATAGCATTTTTTTATGAGTAAATATTTTTTGACAAACTGACACAAGCATATTATACTTTACTTGTATCTAAATTAAATACAATTGAGGTCTTTTTAAAATGAAAATAGGCGTAATCGCAGCAAATGGTAAATCAGGTAAACTCATTACAGAAGAAGCCGTAAATAGAGGCTTAGATGTTACAGCAATTGTGCGTAAAGAAAATAAGACAGTTGCACCCCAATCAATTATTAAAGATATTTTTGACTTAACAACTGAAGATTTAGCACCATTTGATGTCGTTGTTGATGCTTTTGGTGAATTTAGAGAAGATAAACTTCATTTACATCAAGACACAATACAACATTTAAGTGATATTTTAGCTCACACAAACACAAGATTGATTGTAGTTGGCGGCGCTGGTAGTTTATATGTTGATGATCAATTAGAAACACAACTGTATAACACAGCTGACTTCCCTGAAGCATTTAAACCACTTGCAACAAGCCAAGGTAAAGCGCTTGATGAACTTCGTAAGAGAGATGATGTACGTTGGACGTTTATAAGCCCAGCAGCTGAATTTATAGCTGACGGCAAAAGAACTGGAGACTATATTTTAGCTGGTGAACAATTCACTTTAAATAGTAAAGGCGAAAGTAAAATCAGCTATGCCGATTATGCGATTGCATTAATAGATGAAGCAACTGAAGGTACACACATACAAGAAAGAATTTCAGTCGTTTCAAAATAATTCCTATTTCCTATCGCAATTATCATCTCTCAAAGTTATAATAAATAATGAATCCAAGAGGTGATAAAGCGTGAACACACAAATATCGGTTGCAATTCATATACTTTCATTGCTATCAATCAACGAAGAACCAATTTCAAGTAAATTTATAGCAGGTAGCATAAACAGCAATCCTACACTCGTAAGAAAAATATGTAAATATTTAAGAAATGGCAATTTAATAGAAAGCCAACAAGGTAAATCAGGTTATAAACTATCCAAGGCAGCCGATCAAATCGCTTTAGGAGACGTATACTGTCTTATACAAGAAGAAGATCATTTCGCTAAAATACACCAAGATACAAACCCAGATTGCGTAATCGGTAAAAATATACAAACTGCATTAGATGAAATTTATACTAACGTAGATTTAAAAATCATAGAAGAACTCAATACAACAACAGTAAAAGACTTAGCAATGAAAATGGCTAAGTAGAAAAAAGGTTTAACCAACTCTACGGTTAGACCTCAGATTGTGGACAAACCAAACGTGTACAAACGTTTGGTTTGTTTTTTGTCTTTTTTACATGTTTCATTTAAATATTTTACTGAAAAAGTTCATATTTTTGGGTTCAGTACAGACATTGCTCATGTCGTGAGTTAAGTCCACAGTTAATCCAAGACATTTTTGTACATACTTAAACAATCAAAAGTGTACATTATTAAATGATCATTTCCAAGTTCAGTCCACAGTTAATCCAAGAGAAGTCTAAAATCCCCCATCCCTAGCCCAAATACACGCAATGTCTAAGATTACTAACCATCTTATTCAAATAGAACGCTGAACTCAAAGTTTTAATTGAGGCTCAACAAAAAAACTGCCAACAAGTTCACTTTAAGTGACGTTGTCGACAGTCTGAGATCTAACCCACTCCGCTGTTAGACCTTTTTTCGTATTCCTTTAATTATAAAACGCCAAAAATATTACGATATGTACTAAATTGTTTAATCCGTGACAAATCATTGCTATTTCGATTCGATTGGTGATTAAATATAACCCTCCAAATATTAAACCTAACGCAAGATATATCGTAAATTCTCCAAAGCTTGCTGGTCCGTGAATAAGTCCAAACAAAATACTGGATACAATTAAACCTAACAACAAATGGCCTTTGAACATTCCTTTTAATATAAACCCTCTAAATATCAATTCTTCAAAAATCGGTCCTAAAATCACAAATATGATGATAGATACATAAAGTGGATAAGTATTTAAGTCATCATACACATCCATTTGATTATGTGGTTGACCTATAATTGCTGAAATCGACCAGTATATTGCAAGGGATATGGATGCAGCTATTAGTGCATATAAGAGATGCTTTTTTTCAATAGACTTATGCTTAATCAAGTTAAATTGAAACTTTAACAATAAATACATCAGCAAAAATAGTAGTACTATGCCAAGAACAAGTACAAACCAATTACTCGCTAACCCTATTGATGTATATGTTCCCATGCATATAACAGTGAGCAGTATTGATTGCCATAATACGTGTTTATACTGATGCTTTGATATTGGATCATAATCTTCCCAAAATTTATTGATATTCATTGATTTTCCCCATTTAAATAATTCTTAATATTATTTATAACAATATATGTATTATAGCAAGAATTTAACTATATTGACGACTATATATGAGATATAGATTTTATAACTTAGGCATGACTGTCTAACATTTTCTTTTAAAATAAGCTATATTATATATATATAAGACTTTACTAGATGGGTGGTATATTCATGAATTATTTTTTAGTTAATAATCTTGGCAACAAACTAACAGGCATTGAAAAATCAGTTATAAACAGATTTAAATTATTTCATTCAAATAAAATTGATTCACACATTATAACACTTTCTTGGAACCCTCATTTACATAAACACTCAAAAATCTTTGGCATTAACAATAATATATTTTCTATGTTTGACTTCTTCCAAGAAGCAAGACATATTCACATTAATACGATTAAAGACTGGATTGAATATTGGAAATACGAACAACAATATGAAATTAAATATATCCCCAACACACATGATGTTCGTGTATTTTCGAATGGCACTAGAATTATATATGCCAGTTTTCATGATTCCGAATACAAATATTTAAATTACCTAAATTATATCGATTCTAAAGGGAGAAAAATTAAAAGAGAACATTATGATTCACGAGGATTCTTGAGTCGCATCAAATATTTAACGACGAAAGAAAAGACTGTTTATGAATCTTATTTAACGCCAAAAGGTGACGTTAAATTGGAAATTTATTATGATCCTGAAGCTGAAAAAGAGCGCATCACGAGAATTATGCTTAATAACTTTCATAATAGAGATTATACTTTCGATAATAAAAACGAATTAGCCGCCTTTTTCTATGAAAATTTATATAAAGATGGCGATTTATTTTTTAGTGACAAAACGGGATTCACGTCCCCACCGTTTTTATTAACAGATTCTAAAATACCTGTCGTCTCTGTTTTGCATAGTACGCACGTTAAAAATAATGATGATATTGAAGGATCAGACACTAAAAATATTTATAAATCCGTATTTTCAAATTTAAATCGATTTTCAGGTATCATCGTATCTACAAAACAACAAAAATTGGATATTGAACGCCTTATTCATTCATCAATACCAGTATTTAATATCCCTGTTGGATATACTGAGCATTCAACATTACCCGATGTTCAAACGTTACCAAAAGGACCTATAAAGTTAATGTCTATTGCAAGATATTCACCAGAAAAACAACTCGATCATCAAATTCGACTCGTGAGTAAATTAAAAGAAGACTTCGACCAAATCGAATTACATTTATTTGGTTTTGGCAAAGAGCAAAAGAAACTAGAAGACCTAGTTAACACATTAAATTTAGAAGATAACGTAAAATTCCGAGGATTTATTCCTGATTTAACGAGTGAAATGCATTCGTCACATGTCAGCCTCATCACAAGTAATATGGAAGGATTTTCATTAGCTTTACTCGAATCCCTTTCAAATGGTCTGCCTGCTATTAGTTACGACATTGCATATGGACCGAGCGAACTCATTATAAATGATAAAAATGGCTATCTCGTTCCTAAAAATGACGAAGATAAACTATACGAAACTGTTAAGACTTTCTTAAATAATCCAGAACTTCAAAAATCATTCAGATCTGCCAGCATCATTGAAGCACAAAAATATTCACAAGATGAAGTAATAAAAAAATGGCATAACTTATTTAACGTTATAAAGTCATAAATGATCTGTAAATATGAGGTGTAGAGCATTTACCGTCTTGGTTGTTGGAACATTAAAGAGAGCTGGCTATATATCATGTCAGGCTCCACATGATATATAGAGACCTTGATATTATCATGTCAGGCTCCACATGATATATAGAGACCTTGATTTTATCAAGTCAGGCTCCACATGATATATAGGAATGAGTCTGGTACATAAATACCTAAACTCAAAATTAAAGAACTCTTCATTAGGTCATCGCCTAGTGAAGAGTTCTTTTCATATTAAATATTACGATTTTGAATGATTGTTACGGTCAAAGCGCACGAAGACTCAGAAGATATCGTGCGTTTCTGGTAAATTCTGGATAAAACGCACGAAGACTCAGAAGTTATTGTGCGTTTCTGATGAAGATTTCTACTCGTCATTATTTCATTGGTACTTTCAAATAAAATGTTGTACCTACATCTACTTTACTTTCAACTTCTAGCTGTCCATCCATTTGATATGCGAGATTTTTAGCTATATAAAGACCTAAACCAGAGCCTCCTGTATCTTTATTTCTTGATGCTTCTACACGATACGTTCTATCAAAGATACGCTTTAAATGTTTATCAGCTATACCTGGTCCATCGTCTGAAACAGCGATACAAACAAACCCATCCGCTTCTTTCCTTACTTTAATTTCTATTCTTGAACCTAACTGTGTAAACTTGAATGCATTGTCGATAATATTTATTAAAATTCGTTCCAGAGGTATTCTATATTGTGTGATCGACGTGATTTCTTCGCATAGTTGTACATCTATTGTTCGATTTTCATTCGATAATTGTCGTTCGTAAGATTGTAAAATCGTCACAAAAAGTTTGTCTAAATATATCGTTTCAAGTTTATAATTTTTAGAGTGATTTGTATTGAGTTCCATTACACTTGTTAATTCATCGAACATAAATGATATGCGTTGCGCTTGCTTAATTAAGACATCATAAGCTTTTTGTTGTTCATCGGAGTTAGTAATAATACCTTCTTTCAAACCTTCTGCATAAGAAGCGATACTTGCTAAAGGTGTTTTTAAATCATGTGTTAAATTTTGTACCAGTTCACTTTTTTCCAATTGTTCATGTTTCACTTGTTCAATTTGTGCTTCTATATTGTGTGCCATCGTATTAAATGAATCACTTAGTTCTTTCATTTCTTTCGGACTATCTATTTTTAATTTCTTTTCATTATAATTTCCTTTAACAATCAATTTAGTTTGTTTATTCATGAGCCTTATACGTTTAACTAACGGATTAATAAACAAAATACATATAAATGTCGTAAGGCAACTTGAGATAATCGCGCTTACTGTGAGCAACAATGTCGTGTTTGCATCGAACCACATCCACTTATATGCAAATGCTAAAATAAGTGTCGTTAATACGATACTACTTATAAAAGCAGTCATGATTTGCGTTCTAATTGTTAACATCTACTTCGCCCTTTCAAATTTATATCCAAGCCCCCATACCGTCTTAATGACATACTCATTATAATTTTGTTGTTCTAACTTTTCTCTTATGCGACGAATATGTACGTTTACAGTGTTCGTATCTTCATAATAGTCATAGCCCCATATTTTTCTAAAAGTTCTGATTTGGATATGACCATTTTTTCGTGTTCTGCCAAATACCAAAGCAAATCAAATTCTTTCACTCTTAACGCAATATCTTGCCCATCAATCTGAATAATCTTTTCTTGTTTGCATAATTGTAATGAACCAAAAGTTAAATATGCTTGTTTGTTATATTTTTGAGTACGATTTAATAAGTTATGCGCTCTTAACACGAGTTCACGCGGGCTAAATGGTTTCTTAATATAATCGTCAGCGCCTAAGGTCAACGCATATATCGTGTCGTGTTCTTGTGTTTTAGCTGTTAAATATATAAACGGAATATATAATTGTTGAGCTTTCATTTCTTTAACCACATCATAGCCATTTTTCTCAGGCATCATAATATCTAAAATGATCAAATCGATATTATCCTTCATGCGATCGATAGCTTGTTGTCCATTCGATGCTGTTACGACTTGATGGCCTTCGTATTCGAAGTACGTCTTACAAATATCTAAAATATCTTGTTCGTCATCTACTATTAAAATATTCGCCATATTATCTATCCTGCTTCCTTTTTCATAAACATTTTGTAAACTGCGTGCAATGACATATTACGTAAACGCTCCACATTTAACGCAATTATGATAAAACCTATAAGCTGCATAGGATACGTAAAAATCATATCAGCTAAAATGTAATTTATCATTATAAATATACCAAAAAGTGCTGCATAATACTGTAAGAAACCAAGGATTAGCGCTAGTCCAATCATGATTTCTCCGAGCGGAATCACCCATTCCCATATTGTCGTATATGGTGCAATGATATGCTCAAAAAACTGCTTATACCTTGTCGGTGAGTCTTCGTTTTGAGCAATGACTTTTGTTAATCCTTCTAAACGAAATCCTCCAGTTATTTTTTCATAACCTTGCATTAAAATAATAAAGCCACTTATAAATCGAACAATTAAACATAAGATTTGAAATATTTTCTTCATGGCATACTCCTTTAAATAAAGTTTAAGGGAAACCCAGACTTTCTGAATTCCCCTTAGCAATTGAATTTATTTTAATTTAGCACTTCCAAATATGACATGTGCCTTTTTACAATAAATCGTAACTTCATTATATTTAGATGTATCCATATCTTTTAAATCAAAAGTTTGTTCCATCTTGTTATAATCGACTTTATCGATTTCCATGCCTTTTTCAACGTCCCCATCTTTCGTTAAGTAAACATGTAAGTCAGGTCCTTTAGACGATTTAAAATCTGTAAGCATCAATTTATGATCTTTAATAGTTGCTTTCCCTTTTACCATTTCATCATTCATAGATTTAAACATGCCAGACTTCATCATATCTTGATCTTTCATGTTGTCTTTATTCATGTCTTTATCTTTCATTTCACTTTTATTGTCCATCTTTTCATCTTTGTTCATATCGCCATTTCCACAAGCACCTAATAATAACGTAGTAGTGAGCGCAAATGCTCCAAATGTAGTTTTCGTTAAATTCATATCACACATCTCCTCTTTAGTTGATAACTTAAGTGTATGTGCTATGTGGTCATTAAACCATTAACTGTTTATTAACTACTATGAACTCATTATTAATTATTTAATGCTATAATTTTTTCAGGATTTGAATAACTGATAAGTACTTTTTGAACCATGTTAATAAATAAACCTGTCTCTACTACACCAATAATAGAAATTAAATCTCGATTTAACTTTTCAGGGTTATGAATCTCTTTAAAATCACAATCTAAAATATAATGACCGTTGTCGGTTAAGAATGTACCATCTTTACCCACTCTTAAAGTAGTATCACAACCTAGCGCTTCAATTTCACGAGCCGCCACTTCCCATCCAAAAGGAACCACTTCAACAGGTAATTTAAACTTACCTAGCGTCTTAACATATTTAGATTCATCAACAATAACGATAAATTGATCAGTGGCATTAGCTACAATTTTCTCACGTAAAAGCGCGCCACCCCCACCTTTAATCAATTGCAAGTTGCCATCTATTTCATCAGCACCGTCAATCACAATATCTAAATGACTCACTTCAGAAAAATCAGTAAGTGGAATACCATACTGCTGAGCCCATTTAGCCGTCTGTTCAGAAGTAGGAATCCCTTTTATATTTAAGTCATCTTTAACACGTTCACCTAGCCTTTGAATCGCATAATACATCGTCGAACCAGTACCTAATCCAACTACCATACCATCTTGAATATCATTAACCGCTTCATGCGCAACCTGTTCTTTAAGCTTATCTTGATTCACGCTTAACACCTCATTTAAAATAAAAGCTATATAAAATTCAGTTTAACATAATGTGAAATATGTGTAGTTATATGGTGTTTGACTCTACTCATAATAAAAAAGCTACCATAAAGTCGATTCGACTTTATGGTAACTTTTAGCTGTATTCTTATTTTCAATTCTTACTTAGTGTTTGATGCTTTTTCGTCAGTTCTTGGTAATGGATAAAATCCTGCGTTGAACTGTTTCCATAATGGTTCTGGTAAATCATGTTTATCTGTTCTTTCTGGATCGAAAACTGAAATGATTTCATCTTCTTTACCTTGTTCAATTTTTGCAACAAATTGATGATCAAGTAATAATTCTCTTCCTAATGCAATTAGCGGTGAACCTGTTTCATAAGCTGCTAATGCATCGTCTGCTGTAAAGATTGATCCGATACCAATTAAAGGCACACGTCCGTTAATCCAATCTAATAATAATTTCACACGTTGTTCACCTTTGTACTGTCCTTCTCTTGTTGTTGAGTGGATATCCATTAATGATACATGTAAATAATCGATTGGTTGTTCTGACAATGTTTTAACGAGTTTTTCAGTTAATTCCATAGAGATACCTGGAGATTCTACTTCTTCAGGAGAAAAACGATATCCTACAATAAAGTCTGGTGAAGCATGTTCACGTACGACTTTAGTAACAGCATCAATAACTGCTAATGGATATTTCAAGTGGTCTCCCCATGTATCTTCTCTTCGATTGTAATAAGGGGAGAAGAATTGGTGAATTAAGTAATGGTTAGCACCATGAATTTCAACACCATCGAAACCTGCTTCAATTGCTATTTTAGTAGCATTAGCAAATGATTCAATTGAATGTTCTATTTCTTCAACAGTTAATGCACGGGCTACATGTGGTTCTTTTTGACCGAAGCCTCTTACTTCAACTTCACTTGGAGCAGCCACTTCACCAGTAGGCGTTAAACCTGGTAATGACATTGCACCACCGTGATGAATTTGGATTAAAGCTTTCGCACCATTTTTCTTCATCACTTCAGCTTGTTTCGTTAATCCTGGAAGATCTTCTTCTTTAGATACTGAAGGTTGCCCTGGAAAAGCTTGTCCAAGAGGTTCAACATAACTTGCTGCAGAAATAGATATTCCTACATCTTTAGAACGTTTTTCTATATATGGTATTTCAATGTCAGAAATTGTACCATCTTCATTTGAAGATACGTGCGTTAAAGGTGCTAAGACAAATCTGTTTCTAACTTCTACACCATTAGGTAATTTTAAAGACTTAAATAAAGGTTCGTATTTTTCATTCATTTTAATAAATCCTCCTTATGAAGTAACACTATACCACCATAAGAATTTAACTTGCCAATTAAATGCTTATGCTTTTAGTAAGAAATAAGGTGGATTGTACTTTAGAACTTGAGATGAGTGGGCGCGACGTCTCTTGGATTAAGGGCCTAAGTTTAGCTACAATAACCTGTTTTTCACATATAACTTATACTACATTTTAATTTGAACGATTTCGGTCATTAAAACTAATTTTTTGTACTTAAATATATGTTATATGACATAAATCATTCAAATTATTGAATAGTATGAATTATATGGTATGATTATAAACAATAAGTAAGCGCTTACAAATTGGTATAGGAGGTGTTATATATGACACTAGTTGAACTTATTGATAAAAATACTTTTATTTTTGATAAATCAATCACTACAAAAGATGAACTATTTAATTCACTTACAGAAATATTGAACGAAAAAGGTTATTTAAAAAACAAGAAAAAGTTTCTAAAAGATTTATACAAACGGGAAAAAATCATTTCAACGGGAATTGAAGATGGATTTGGTATACCTCACACGAAAACAAAATATATAAATAAACCCATAATTACTTTTGCAAAGACTTCTGAGTTGGATGATTATAAAGCATTAGATGACACAAAAATAAACACAGTATTTCTCATTGCATTACCCATTAATGCTCATAACTCACATCTGGATTTATTAAGTGAATTAGCTAGATTGTTAATGGATTCAGAATTTCGTCAATATATCAAAAATGCTGAACAACCGGATGAAATAGTTAAAATTTTATCTGTATAGGAGGAATATTATGAATATAGTTGGTATTACAGCATGTCCTACAGGGATTGCTCATACTTATATGGCTGCAGAAAAATTAAGTAATACAGCAACAAAACTTGGACATAATATAAAAATTGAAACCCAAGGATCTAAAATTGATAATATTTTAACTCAAGAAGAAATTAATAATGCCGATTTAATCATATTAGCAATTGATAAAGATATCGATTTAAGTAGGTTCCGCGGAATGAGTATCAAAAAGACTTCAACTGCAAATGCTATTAAAGATCCTGAAAACCTTATAGAAGATGGTTTGAATAATGTTGACGTAATATATATAGAAAATGATAATGGCGATCGCGATTCTAAAAGTAAAACCGGAATATATAACCATTTTATGAATGGTGTAAATTATATGCTGCCTTTTGTTATAGCTGGTGGAATTTTAATAGCTATTAGCTTTGCATTTGGAATAAATGCATCTAATCCTGATTCAGATTCATATAACAGATTCGCTGCTGCTCTATCAAAAATTGGTGGTGATACTGCCTTTCAATTAATGGTTCCAGCATTGTCTGCAGGTATAGCGTCTTCAATTGCTGGGAGAGCTGGCTTTGCCCCTGGTTTAGTTGCTGGTACTCTAGCAACTGTTGATGGTTCAGGATTTTTGGGCGGAATGATTAGTGGTTTATTAGCAGGTTATGTAACTAATGCTTTAGCTAATAAAGTTAAAATACCTAAATCTATTTCGGCACTTTATCATCTAATTATAGTACCATTAGTTTCTATTTTAATAGTTGGACTTGCTATGATTTTTCTCATTAATACACCTATTTCATGGTTGCTTGAAACATTAACTCATTGGCTTAACAGTTTAGGACAATCATCAGGAATTTTATTCGGATTACTAATTGGCGCAATGATGGCTGCAGATATGGGTGGACCAATTAATAAATCTGTTTCCACATTTTCGATTGGATTAATGTCAGCTGGTGTTACTGCACCCATAGCAGCATGTATGGTAGCAGGTATGACACCACCTCTAGGTTTAGCCTTAGCAACTCTATTATTTAAAAACAAATTTACTATAGAGGAAAGAGCTTCAGGTAAGTCTTGTTGGGTTCTAGGTGCTTCATATATTACTGAAGGTGCGATACCATTTGCCGTTGCCGATCCGCTCAGAGTCATACCTAGTCTAATATTAGGCTCTGCAACAGCAGCTGCAATATCTATGGGTGCAGGTATAACATCTCTAGCTCCTCATGGCGGTATTTGGATAATGTTTATCCCCAATGTGATTAATCATTTGTTCATATATACTATTGCAATTATTAGTGGAACAGTTGTCACAGCGTTATCAGTGGGTTTACTAAAGAAAAAAATCACAATTAGACAAGAGATAAAATCTAGTTAAATTATTAAAAATAAGGTGGAGATATAATGTTATATAATATGAAAGATTTACTAAAAGTTGCGAATGAACATCAATTTGCTGTTCCCGCTTTTAATATATGTAGTTTTGACATGCTGAAATCTATTATGGAAGAAGTAGAGAGACTTAACGCCCCTGTTATTCTAGAGATACACCCTGATGAAATTGAGTATCTAGGAGATCACTTCGTTTCTGTTATAAAAAGTTATGCGCTGAATAGTAAAGTTCCTGTTGTAATTCACTTGGATCATGGAGGCACATTATTCGATGTTACTAGAGCTATTAAAAACGGTTATACGTCAGTTATGATTGATGCTTCAACGAAATCCTTTGAAGATAATATATCTATAACTAAAAAAGTTGTTGAATTAGCACATAATGTTGGAGTTTCAGTCGAGGCAGAATTAGGAACAATTGGGAATAATGGTTCTGCTGAAGGTGGTACTGACGAGATAATATTTACTGATCCAGACCAAGCTGAATACTTTGTTAAAGAGACTAATATTGATACTTTAGCTGTGGCAATCGGTACGTCTCATGGATTATATCCTAAAGGTAAAAAACCGAAATTAAATATTGATTTATTAAAAGAAATTAATTCCAGACTCTCTATACCAATAGTTCTACACGGTGGTTCAGGTAATCCCGATGAAGAAGTACGTGAATCGGTAATTTATGGAGTAGGCAAAGTTAATTTAAGCTCGGATTTAAAAAGTGTTTTCTTCGATGAAGTTAGAAATACTTTAATCGAAAACAAAAAAATGTATGAACCAAATGAAGTTTATCCAAGAGCAAATTCAAAGTTAAAGGAAGTAGTTGAATATAAAATGAATTTATTGAATACTGTAGGAAAAGGAATTTTATATAAGTAATAACATATAAAGGCGGTCTGTTTTATGCTTAAAGTTATAGAAGAACGTCAACAAATTATAATTAACCATTTAAAAATTGTTCAATTTGCTAGGACTCAAGATTTGATTGATTTAGTAAAATATAGTGAAGCTACAGTAAAAAGAGACTTAATTGAATTAGAAAAGAAGGGATTAGTTAGAAGAACACGGGGTGGTGCAATGATTATAGATAATCAAAAAATAGACCTACCCTATTTGATGAAAATAATTAATTTTAATGAACAAGATGATAAACATAAAATTGCTGAAAAAGCTAAGGACTTAATCAATGATGACATGGTAATATTTTTAGATTCAAGTACTACTACGTTACATCTTATTAAAATGTTATCTAAATTTGAAGGTTTACAAATCATCACTAATGGTGTTCTTACAGCTTCACTTTTATCAGAATTTACTGATGCCCAAATCAATATTTTAGGAGGAACAGTTGTAAAAAAAAGAAATACAATTAATGGATCTAAGGCATTTAATGATGCTTTAACCTATAATGCTGACATATCATTTGTTTCTTGTAGAGGATTTGATTTAGAGAAAGGTGCTACAGAAACGACTGAAGGTGAAGCATTTATTAAACAGGCCTTTAGACAAAACTCAAAACATTTAGTTTTACTAGTCACGGAGGATAAATTTCACAATAAATACCTTCATAAAAGCCTATCTTTACACGATATAGATACTATAGTCACTGATTACAATTTATCACATAAAGAAGTCGATTTATTAAAAAGAAATAACATTACTTGTATCTATTAACTCAAAAATTTATTAAGAACATTACTACTCACCTTAAATCCCTCCATACAAAAAGCACTTCGACTGATTTCGAAGTGCTTTGTTTTATTTATTTTTCTTCTGCTACTTTTTGATTTGAACATCTTTGTAATAACACGCCCAACACGCCGATAATGATGATGATTGCAATGACACCGGCAAGTCCTAAGAATTTCGCTATATATCCTATAACGATTCCTACTGCTAAGAAGTCTGTATCTGAGAATGTAGTGGATGCTGCGCCTAAATCTCCCATAAATGGCAGTAGTAATAGTGGTAAGAATGTCACTAAAATACCATTTAAGGCTGATCCTGCTATTGCACCTTTTATACCACCTCTTGCGTTACCGAACACGCCTGCTGTTGCTCCTAAGAAAAAGTGTGGTACGACGCCTGGTAAAATGACGACGCCTCCTATTAAGAACATGATTAGCATTCCGATAACACCTGTTACGAAACTTACGAAAAAGCCTATTAACACCGCGTTTTGTGCGTATGGGAATACGATTGGGCAGTCTAATGCTGGTTTCGTATTTGGTACAAGTTTCTCTGAAATACCTTTAAATGCTGGTACGATTTCAGCTAAAATCAGTCTTACACCTGTTAAAATAATAAATACACCTGCTGCGAATGTGACACCTTGAATAACGGAGAACACGATAAAGTTTGTACCGTCACTTAATTCTGTATGTACAAAGGTTGGTCCCGCAAATAATGCAGCAATCACATAAAGTACGATCATTGTTAATGAAATACTTATTGTACTTTCTCTTAAAAAGCTTAAACCTTTAGGAAACTTAATATCTTCTGTTGATTTTGATTTCCCAGAAAATAATTTACCTATTTCACCTGCTGCCCAGTAACTTACTGTTCCAAAATGACCGATTGCTACTTGATCAGAGCCAGTGATTTTTTTCATTGTTGATTGTCCAAGTGCTGGTAAAACTGCCATAATAAGTCCTAAAATAATTGAACCTACAACGACTGTCATTGTACCTGTTATATTACCTACTGTTAACAGTATTGCTAGAAAAGCCGCCATATAAAATGTGTGATGACCTGTTAAGAAGATATATTTTAAATTTGTAAATCTTGCGATCAATATATTAACTAACATCCCGAACATCATAATTAAAGCTGCTGTAGTTCCATAATCTTTTAAAGCAATTGAAATAATGGCTTCGTTATTCGGAACGACCCCTTGAACACCAAATGCTTCTTGAAACATTTTTCCGAATGGTTCTAATGAATCTGTAACAACGCCTGCTCCAGCACTTAATACAAGAAAGCCTAATATTGTTTTAATGGTACCTGATGTAATATCTGCTGCTGATTTTTTCTGTACAATTAAACCAATTAATGCAATAAGTGCTACTAGTATAGCAGGTTGACTAAAAACATCTACAAAAAATCCTAGTATTGAATTCATGATGGTGTCTCTCCTTCGTTTATAAAATGTTCAGTGCTTTTAATTTTTCTTCAAGTTTATTTTGCAATTCTTCTTTGTCTAAAATGTTATCTAAAACGATTACTTCACCTAATCTTTGAGCATTTTCTTCTAAATCTCTCCCACAAATAAAGATATCTGCCATATCAGGGCTTGCTGACATAATGTCGCTATGTTCAACTTTAACATCGGATGGCGCTTGTAAATTTTTCAACGCTTCTTGTGCATTCATTTCTACCATGAAACTACTTCCTAAACCATGTCCACAAACTACTAAAATTTTCATATTAATCATTCTCCTTAAATATATTTATAATTTCTGATTTACTATTTGCCAAAATAAGTGACGCAACTGTTTCTTTATCGCTTAATATCGTTGCCAGTTTTTTTAAAATTTCGAGATGCGCTTCATTATCGATCGCACTTAATACGAATACTAATGATGCGTAATGACTGTTATCCGAAAAGTTAATATGCTCTTCTAGCTTCAATAAGCTTAATCCTACTTTATGAACATTGTCATTCGGTCTCGCATGCGCAATGGCAATTTCTGGTGCAATGACAATGTAAGGTCCCATATCATGCACACTTTTGATCATTGATTTGACATAATCATCATTAAAATAACCTTCTTGCAATAATGGTGCTGCTGCCACTTGAATACTTTCTTCCCAATTAGCAACTTTTTCTCTTAACTGTATATGTTCTTCCTTTATAATTTGGGTCAAATTTAGACACCCTCCTCATTTTGACTTACGGTTTTTATGAGTTGCAATATTGTTTCTTTCTGACCTGCAATTAATTCATTTCTATATTCTTCATTCATAATTATTCGACTTAACTGACCAAGCGCATTCAAATGAATTTGAGGTTGGCTTGTCGCAAGTATGACCACAACTTTCACAGGATCAAACCGATCATGTCCAAATTCAACGCCATTTTCAAAGTGTGCGATAGACATACTTACAGGGACATTTACATTTTCAAAATTAGAATGAAGTAATGCAATATGAGGTCCGATAACCATATAAGGACCAAATTTATCTAAATGATCGATAATTTCATCACCATATTGTTCATTAACATGTCCAACATCCACTAAAGTTTGAACACTCGTTTTGATAGCTTCATCTCTGCTTGAAACTTTTACATGCGTTTGAATATGGTTTTCAGGTATGACATTTTCTAAACTCGGACCAACCGTTTTAAAGCTTGAGATATATCTTTCTCTATAATCATTAATCATTTGATTGATTTTACTTCTATCTTCCTTCATTAAAAATGGTGAAACTTCTATGGTCGGTACTGAAAAGCCATCGACCGGCACAGTAGAAATAATATAATCGACTCCATGAGATTTTAGAAAACTTTCCGAAATATCATAAATTGAAAAAGCATCTAAAATTTCTAATTCAGGATAAATATTTTCGATGCGACTTTTTAATAACTGAGAAGTCCCAACACCCGAACCACATAACAAGATAACTTTAATTTGAGTCGGTTCCTCATTAGACAATCGTTCTATTGAAGACGCAAAATGTAACGCTAAATATGCAACTTCATCTTCATTAAAAGTGACTTGATAAGCTTCTTCCAATATCCCAACTTGTTGTTTAATCGCTAATACAAGTTCGGAATACTCCTTTAGAATTTCTTCTTTCAATGGATTGGAATGCGTCATATCAAAAGACATTCTATGGATGGCCGGCTGTAAATGTGTAACAAGACCTGTAAGCAGTTTATGATCATGTATAAGTGGCATGCCTATTTGAGCACTTACTTTTTGAATGAATAAACTTGCTAAATTGGATAGATTTTGTTGAGTTTGTTCTTGATGAAATTTATTGACCCTAGCCCCTAATAAATGCAATGTGATAAAAGCAGCTTCACTTTTAGGAAAAGCTATATTAAATACTTTTTCTAATTCGGCAGTAATTTGAATGGCTATATTAAAAGCATCTGTCTTGCTCAATCTTTCATACTCTTCATCGGGAATATCAAAAACAAATTGCTTCTTCGCGCGATGAATCGCAATAATAATGTGATATATTAAACCATCAATACCGACTTGAACCAGTTGGAAATCTTGATCATTTATAGTTGTAATAACAGCACGTCTTATTTTTTCAAGTTCATCTTCAGAAAAAATTTCAATCCCAATTTGAGCTGTAGATTTACGGAAATACTCATTAACCACATTGGCATAAGCTTCTCTTAAATATTTTTCATTACCTTCAATGACAAATCCTTTGTTCTTTTTATACTCTAGAACAAGCGTATATTCCTCTAACCAATGCTGCACAGACTTCAAATCATCAACAACCGTACGGCGTGATACATTCAGAATGTCAGCTAAACTTTGAGAACTAATAGGACTTGAAGATTCAAACAACCTTAAAATAATCTGTTCTTTTCTTTCATTTTTAGAATAATGAATGTCCAACTCAACATTCGACACTTCATTATCATTTTCTTTTTGTGATAATTTGACGCCTAAACTCTTATTTCTCTCAACATCAATATTCAATTCACTTTTAAAAGATTCAATAAACTCCAAATCATATTGAATCGTCCGTTCAGTAACTTGAAATAAAGATGCCAATTCGGAAATGGTTACGAAGCCTTTCTCAGATGATAAATAAGACAATATGTTTCTCTGTCGTTTACTAAGCAATCAAATAACCTCCCTAAATCTATTGTAAGCGTTTGCTCATAGTTGTAGATGTGTAATCTACTTCGTTTTATAATCCGAAACATTTCACATCAATGCAAATAATTAGAACTTTAAGCATATTGGACGCGGATGGAACTCATGATTTCAGGGGTGGACTGGAGGAAATGAGGAGTTGGTGGATGGGGTCAGGAGTGAGTTTATTCCACAGTTAATCCAAGACATTGCCCATGTCGTGAGTTAAGTCTGGAATTAATCCAAGAAAAAGCCCATGTCGTGAGTTTATTCCACAGTTAATCCAAGACATCGCCCATGTCGTGAGTTTATTCCACAGTTAATCCAAGACATCGCCCATGTCGTGAGTTTATTCCACAGTTAATCCAAGACATTACCCATGTCGTGAGTTTATTCCCAAGTTAATCCAAGACATCTTTGTACATACTTAAACAATCAAAATTGTACATTATTAAATTTTCGTTTCCAGCCAGTCTTGCAACATTCAGCATATACTTAAAAGAACAAACGAAAAAATATAAAGAAAAAGCATCACTTCGTTACTCAACGAAGTGATGCTTTTTTAGTACCATTTAATTTATGCATGATTTTTATTAAAGCGACGTGTATATTCTTTAAAAGTGATAAAGCATTTATTTTTTTCATCATAAAGTTTATATTTTAAAGATTCTAGACTATCTTTAAGCGTAATTGTCGTTGCATGGTGTAATGGTGGTGTCTTTTCATGTGCTTGTTCTAATTGATAGTTTGGAATTCTTGGGCTTAAATGATGCACATGGTGATAACCAATATTACCAGTCATCCATTGAATGACTTTAGGTAATTTATAATAAGAACTACCTTCTATAGCTGCTTTTACATAATCCCATTCAGATGCTTCTTCAAAATATGCATCTTCAAATGTATGTTGAATGTAAAACAACCATATACCTAACATACCTGCTATAAATAGCATTGGAAGGAATACAAGCATAAATGGCGTTGCGCCTACTAAGAAGAACATGCCGACATAGAATAATAGTAATACAATATTATGAATCCACGTATTACGTTTTTCTTTCGGCTTAGCATCTTTAGCGTTCGTTCTATTTGAAATAAACATCAAGAATATAGGACCTAGTATAAACATCACAAATGGGTGTCTATACATACGATATTTGAACTGAGTAAATTTAGAAGCATCACGATATTCTTCAATCGTCATAACCCAAATATCTCCAATACCACGTTTTTCTAAATTACCACTACTCGTATGGTGAATGATGTGTTCTCTACGCCATTTTTCATAAGGAAAAAATGTCATAAGACCAGTTATATTACCTAACAAATCGTTGTTCTTTTTCTTGCTTAAAAATGATCCATGGCAACAATCATGGAAAATAATAAATGTTCTAATTAAAAATCCCGAAGCTAACACACCACATAACAATGATAATGACCAATGTATTTGATAGCTTAAAAATCCAGCGACTACAAGTGCAACTAACGGAATTAATGTATTTATAATTTGAATTGTACTTTTCTTTAGATTGTTATTTTCAAATGGTTTCACCATTTTCCGAAGCAACTTTTTCTTTTCTTTTTCGATGATTTTTCACTTCCCTTTATTCAATAAATATAGAAAAAGGAAGCACCTGAACGAATCAAATTCTTCCATCTCTATTACTTATAATATAGCATAATGATACACTTTACAAACGATATCCATCAAATAAAAGTGAAATTTAATCACAAAATTTTATTTTATTTTAATAACAATTTGTTACTTGGTCATAATACTTGATGAAAACCTTGTTACAAAAGGATTTCATGCGAAATTTACACTAATATTTTGGGGATTTATTACTTTTTAATGATTGTATTCCAACTCATAATCATTCATCTCTGAATTGTCGTTCTTAGAGCGCTTATTCTTTTTTATAAAAAAAAGGAATTCTTCTGCAAGAATTCCTTCGAACTTTATTTTAAACTTACCACATAATATCTTTTACAGTGTCGTCGTTTAAGGCTTTTACGATTTCAGCTACTAATTTTACTGCATTTAAATAGTCATCTTTGTGCAGGATAGATACGTTTGAGTGCATGTAACGTAATGGCACGCCTATTGAGATTGTTGGTGTACCTTCGTTTGCTACGTGGATACTACCTGCATCTGTACCGCCACCGGTAATGTTATCCCATTGTACATCTATGCCTTTTTCTTTTGCTACGTTTTTAATGAATTTTCTAAATCCTACATGACCAATATTTGTTCCATCCATAAGTAAAACAAGTGGACCTTCACCTAATTTAGTTTCATGATCTTGACCTTTCATGCCTGGTGTATCATATGCGATACCTACGTCTACTGCGATTGATAAGTCTGGTTTAATTTTGTTTGCTGCTACTTTCGCACCACGTAAACCGACTTCTTCTTGTACAGTCGCACCTGAAACTAAATTAATGCCAAGTTCGTCATTATTAAGTTCATTTAATACGTCTACACTTAACGCACAACCAAAGCGGTTATCAAATGCTTTTGCCGTCAAGTAGTTACCATCTCCAAGTTCTTCAAATTCAGAGTAAGGTGTAACCATGTTACCTATTTCAACGCCTAATTTTTCAACCGCTTCTTTATTATCAACACCTAAGTCGATAAACATACTTTTAATGTCTACAGGCTTTTGACGCTCTTCTGGACTTAATACGTGTGGTGGTTTAGAACCAATAATACCTCTTAATTCTTTACCATCATCTGTCGTAACAGTCACTTTTTGAGAAAGCATGACTTGGTTCCACCAGCCACCAATTGGCGTGAATTTAAGGTAACCGTCATCATCGATACGCGTCACCATAAATCCGATTTCGTCTAAATGTCCTGCTATTAAAATTGTTTTAGAACCATTTTTAGCATTCTTTTTCCCGAAAATGCCTCCTAAATTATCTTCTATAATTTCATCACTTATAGGCTCTAGATATTCTCTCATTTTAGATTTAACATTGTATTCAAATCCCGAGATACCATTAATGTCTGTAAGTGTTTTTAGTAATTTTACTGAATCCGCCACTTTAAATCCCCCTTATATATATTCAACACTTTTATAATATCACGCTCTTTTAAAAATGTATCTTAGAAAGGTTTAATTTAATTGATTTTTCAGTATTTTAAAAGAATTGCTTAATTTAACTTATATTACAAAATATTCTCCTAAAATGTGGCAGAATTTTTGCGCCGACTCCTGCGGGAAGAAGGAAGTGGCTGAGACCGAGGCTCAGACCTTCCCCTAGGAAAGCGTGCGCAAAAAAACTGCCAACAAGTTCACTTTAAGTGACTTTGTCGACAGCACTTTTAAAATCATTATAGTGTAGGACATTTATGTCCTAAACGCTTACTATCATTTATATTTATCTATTTTTATCATGACATGCTACCCATCTCATCACGATATATTTCATCATTCATTTCTTGCATTTTTTGTTCCACATTGGTAATTTCAATAGAACATTCTTTTAATTTTTCTTGATATTGTTCAGTTGATACACGTGGATTTTTATATCTTAATTTATGCTCTAAACTTGCCCACATATCCATACCAATTGTACGAATCTGAATTTCGACTGGTATTACTTTCACACGTTCAGCTAAAAATACCGGAATAGATACAACTATATGCAGACTTTTATACCCATTTGATTTCGGGTACTCTATATAATTTTTTCTTTTTAATAACTTCACATCAGCTTGTCTAAGCAATAACTTTTCGATAGTATAAACATCTTCAATATAGTTACAAACCACTCTTATACCAGCAATATCTTGAATATTTTCTTTTGCTGATTCAGCATTTAATGGAAATCCTTTACGTTTTAGCTTTTTAATTAAACTTGGAAATTCTTTAACACGCTTTTCCATATGATGGATAGGATTATGTTTATAAGCAACTTGAAATTCATCATCTAAGATTTTCAATTTGGTACCTATTTCTTCCAGAGCAGCAGCATAATTATGTTGTAACTCTACAAAGTTAAACAACTCTTCTAAAGCTTGTTCCGATGACTGAACATATTCAATTTCACCTAAATTATTCGTAAATTCCTTCTTTAATTCCTCTAAATTGATAGTTGGTTTTCTTTCTATATACATAGATATTCTCCCTTATATTTTTAAATAAAAATATATATTCTCCGCTATTAAGTATATCATTTAGAAGTTTTCTATTAAAGAAAGATGGTATAGTAACTATTTACACACTAAAATCTACTCAATTAAGCCTTTCTTTTCTTCATAAATATTGGTAATACGATGATCAACACACTAATTGTTAAAAGGATTGCTGTGATTGGTGAATGTAATAGTGAGAAATAATCTCCGTTATTAAGTAATAGATGTCTTCTTAATGATGTTTCCATTAATGGTCCTAATACAATACCTAATATTAATGAAGCTATTGAGAAATTAAATACTTTCATTAAGTAGCCTACTACTCCAAATAGAAGCATTATCCAAACATTTAATAAATCATTATTTGTCGCATAAGCGCCTAGTAGTGAAAGAATGATAATAAATGTTGCGATGATACTATAAGGTGCTGTTAGTAATAATGTAAATACTTGTATACCTGCTCTTCCTGCTATTAAAGTCATCACACTCGCAAATAGCATCGCTAGAAATATCGAATATAATAAGATTGGTTGATCTGAAATTAATTGTGGTCCTGGTTGCACACCATGTAGAATAAGTGCCGCTAATATAACGGCAGTTGTTGGACTACCAGGTATACCTAATATAAGTGTCGGTATCATTGAACCACCAGCTGCTGCATTGTTAGCTGTTTCTGGTGCTACTACACCTTCTTCTTTACCTTTACCAAATTGTTCTGGATTTTTATCTGTTTTCATAGCAACACCATAACTTACAAATGATGCTATCGAACCGCCTGTACCTGGTAATATGCCAATCACACTACCGATAACAGCTGATTTTAAAGCAGCCCATTTATATACAAAAAAGTCTTTAAATTTAATTGTGCCTTGAGAAGCATTTGATGATGAATCTAAAGTATTGGTATTCTGATTTGTAATTTGTGAAAATACCTCTCCTAAAGCAAATGCGCCGATCATAATAGGTATATAATCAATTCCGTTCATTAATTCTATCTTATTAAATGTGAACCTATCCGTTGCTGTTAAAGGATCGATTCCTATTGTTGAAATAAAAATTCCAATCAGACCAGATATAATCGCTTTAACCATATTATTAGTACCGAGAGATGAAATAACGGTCATCCCTAAAACGGCTAAAGCAAAATATTCCGAGGAATGTATTTTAAATGCAAGCTGTGATAGTAATGGTGATAGAAAAATCATTAAAAATACAGCGAATACGCCACCAAATGCCGAACTACTTATTGCTAATCCTAATGCCTTTTTAGATTCCCCTTTTTGTGACATTGGATAACCGTCAAAAGTCGTCGCGACTGCTTCTGGCGTTCCTGGTGTGTTAAATAAAATGGCTGTTATCGAACCGCCATAAGCAGATCCTACATAAATTGTTGATAGTAACGCAATTGCTGGTATGACATCTAAAAAATATGTGAATGGTAGTACTAATACGATTGCCATTGAAGAGCCTATACCTGGTAATGCCCCTAAAAATATACCTACTACTAGCCCTAAAATAATCAACATTAACGTTGTAGGTTCTAATATAGTTAAAAAAGAATCTTTTAAGATTGTTATGTTCATTTTTCACACCTCCGTTATTTAATATAGGAAACTACTAATTTCAGAAAAGAAGCCAAATCCTCTTGGCAAAGGTATATTCAATACATTTCCAAAAAGTACTGTAAACAGTATTGGTATACCGATGGAAAAACTGATGATTGAAACTTTGTTTTTTGCTCCTAAAAGTATTAATAATAATGGTGTCAAAAATAAACAAGATAAGAAAAATCCTATTTTATTGATAACTAAAATAAATATAGTTATGGAAATTGTTAAGCACATGATAATTAATAAAGATTTATTAAATAGTGATGTCTGTTTAATTTCCTTTTTATTTTGCTTATATTTAACGATTTCTTTAACTAATGTATAGAAAAGCAGTAACACAAGGAAAAATAAAGCGAAAGTCGGTATTCCAGAAGGACCTATCGGATCAACCTCTCTTAAATTTTCCATGTTTATTGAATTAATTAGAAAGTACAAAAATACAATAAATAATATGAAGCTAAATATGATACTCCCCATGAATATCCCCCTCTGTTCTCAATTATTTGATATCTAAATCTTCTGCAATTTCATCAAACTTTTCATATTCTTTATTTAATTTTTTACCAAATTCATCTGGTCCAAGGTATCCTTCACCTATGTCTACTAAATTATCAGATGCATACTTTTTATACTCTTCAGTTTCATATGCGTCTTTTATTTTTTTGTTTAAGTCCTTCTTAACATCTTCTGGCACGCCTTTTTTAACAACGAATCCTCTCCAAGATCCTATATCAACATCTAACCCTTTTTCTTTTGTTGTCGGTACACTTTCAAATTCAGGTATCTCATCAATTCTTTCATCATTAAAAATAACGAGCGGTCTCACTTTTTTAGATTTAGCATAATCTACAACATTTACTACTTTGTCCAGGTATACATCTACTTCACCACCAAGTGCGGCAGCTTTGACTTCTGATCCTGAAGTATACGGTGTAAACCTCATATCTATACCTGCTTTTTTTGAAAAGTCGTTTGTTGCAAAGTCATCTAATCCTGTTGAACCTGCTCCACCGACTGTGATTTTATCTTTTTTACCTTTTTCAATTAAATCATCATAATTTTTTATAGGGCTGTCTTGCGAAACTGACAATACATAAATATCACTTTGAATTTGTGCGAGCGGTTCAAAATCATCTAAAAGTTTCACTTCTTTACTTTTATTTAAGTTATCAGAAATGACTTGTGACGGTGTAATTTCTAAAATGTTGTACCCATCATTATTTTGTTGATACGTGTGTAACATGCCTATTAAGCCGCCGCTACCATCTTTATTAACTGGCTGAAAATTAGCATTTGAATTTTTATTTAACACTTGAGAATATTGTCTTACAAAAGAATCACTTGCACTTCCCTCTCCAAATGGTATGACAATATTAATCGTTTTTTTAGGGAAATTATCGACTTCATTCTTTTCGTCTTTGCTTTTCGTATCACCTTTAGCACTACAACTTGCTAATAATAACGTTAATACAATTAAGATTATCGACTTCTTTTTACCCATGTTCTCCCTCCTTATCTATTAAATATTTAGGAACGACAGCAGTGCCTTCCATAATTCTTCTAGCTGTACGTCCTGTGCCACCTTTTAATAACTTGTAATCGCTTTCATTTTTCTGTAAAAAAACTTCTGCTGAAATTGTTCCATTTGGATGTCCAATATTGATGCTATTACCAGTGGTACTTTCACAAACTAAATGTGGGATTGTACCAGGTATTTGGCATGCAGTTGCTAAACAAATCGAACCACTCACAGCAAATGCTGGATGTAACTTACCCATAGAAATGTATCTGCCTATAATATTGTTATTTTCTTTTTTATTGATTATACCTAGTTCCGTCTTATAATCTTTAGGCGGACTCACTAATGTTATTTTAGGTAATGCTTCTAATTCTGGATTGATTTTTTCATACTTGTTAAATATACCTAATAAAATACCAACTTCAACGCGTAATTTTTCAATTTCTTTAGAAACATCCGGTTTATCAATCGTTTGTGACAACTCATAGCCTTCGAGTGAAAAATCACTTGCTTGTACAAAAGCGACTATGTTACCAGTATCTAAAATACTTACTTCAAATGTTTTTTCATCAACATGAATTTCATCTATTACATTGCCCGTCGGAAAAAGTCTACCCGTAAATGCACCTGCTGGATTCATAAAACTCACTGTTATTTTTGCTCCAGTGCCTTCTACACCTGATATAGAAAAATCACCTTTGTTTTCAATGTTTCCATCTTTTATAGGAATCAAGACTTCCATTATTTTGTTCGTATTCGTATTTAATATTTTAACTTTTGTTTCACCTTCGACTCTTGGGACTAAACCTTCTTCAACTGCATATAGTCCTACTGCTGATGCCATGTTTCCACATGTCACATTGTAATCAATGCTCTTCTTATTTACACCAACTTGTCCAAACGTATAGTAAATATCACTTTCATTTGTACTTGATATCCCCACGATTGCGACTTTGCTCGTAACAGAAG
The DNA here is from genome assembly GCF_022387115.1 of Mammaliicoccus sp. F-M27. Lineage (NCBI taxonomy): Bacteria > Bacillati > Bacillota > Bacilli > Caryophanales > Staphylococcaceae > Mammaliicoccus > Mammaliicoccus sp. F-M27. The sequence goes on from NZ_JAJNIE010000003.1 coordinate 73,991, forward strand.
TTCCGCCACCTATACCATCAATTTGGCCATTTGGAGAGCTGCCATAAATTTTTAAAATAACTCTTTCTCTCGCTTCATGATCTAGGGGTAAATCACTATCTTTAAAAACTAGACCCCTACTTGTTCCCCCTCTCATTAACACGCAAGGAACTCTTAAACTTTTTATATCCACGTTATGACCCCCCTAAAATTTATTGAAATATTCAGTTAACTTATTTAAAGTATATAAGTGGATAGTCGATAAATAAAATATTACTTTTTTATGTTTGAGCATAAAAAATTTTTATGGCAAATTTAAAAGAATGAGGAGAAATTCATATGGATAGCATGGATTGGGAGATATTAAGAGCATTATTTAAATATAAAAACATTACGCAAACAAGTAAAATTTTGAGAATATCACAACCAGCAGTAACTTATAGAATCAATAAGCTTGAAGAAGAATTTAACGTGGATATTATTAATAGAAATCAAAAAGGCGTAGTCTTTACTTCACCAGGAGAAATCATCGTAAAATATGCGCTCTCAATGATAAAAGATAGTCAAAAACTAAAAGAAGAATTAATCAACCAAGAAAACAAAGTACAAGGTACATTGAGATTAAGCGCGTCTAGTATTTTTTCAAGATATCAATTACCTAAAATATTATCAGAATTCAGTCAAAAATATCCTTTAGTAGAATTTGATGTCAACACCGGTTGGAGTGAAGAAGTATTTAAGTCAGTCCATAACGATTACTCGCAAGTCGGCATTTTAAGAGGTGATTATAGCTTTTCATCAGAAAAAATAAGACTTATGACAGAAAAAATTTATATCGTATCTAAACATCCAATATCGATAGATGACTTACCACATTTACCAAGAATTTATTATAATACTGACACTTCACTAAATAAATTGATCGACGATTGGTGGATAGGAAGATTTGTAGAACCATCATCAATTGCAATAAAAGTAGACAATATGGAAACAAGTAAAGAATTCGTACAACACGGCTTAGGATTTTCTATTTTGCCAGATATATTACTCAAAAATAATCAAGACTTACATAAAATACCTTGCCTAGATCAAAATGGAAATGCCATGATCAGAAATACCGATATGATATTAAAAGAACAATACTTATCAAATAACGTCGTTAGAGCATTTTATAATTTTATGAAAGAGAGAAAATTAGAATTCGATTGATTTAATATATATGGTGTAGGAGAGGTGTCGGGGGCAGGATTGGTTGGGATGGGTGATGGTATTGGACATCGAATTTGAAGTAATTCTTGGATTAACTTCGGACTTAACTCACGACTTCACTCATTTTTTATAAAACGTCCTAATTTCATCTAAATTAATCTCATCTCCTCAATTATTCCATGCCATCTTACTCAAACTCATCAAAAAAGGAACCTGATCTTTGTCAGGTTCCTTTTCCTACTACTTCAGCTCTGGCCAATAGTCTTTATTAGCTTCTATTAGATCATCTAGTATGTTTTTTGCGACGGATGCGCTTGGTACTGTTCGAGATAGTGTAAGTGCTTGCCATAATTTCTGGTAAGATTGTTCTTCATAAGCTTCGACGGTTAATTTTTCTACGCCTACTTGTTGTTCCATTAAGCTTTTTTGGAATCTTGGTATTTCTCCTACTGATAATGGCTCCGGTCCTTCACTACCGACTAAACATGGTATTTCAACCATTGCTGTTGGTTCAAAGTTTGAAATTGCGCCTTTATTTTCAACGATCATTAACATTCTTTCTTTCGTATTGAATGCGATTGCTCTTGCTAAGTCTACGATATAAGAAGCGTGCTCATCTATTGTGAGCTCAGTTCCTTCTGCAGTGCCTTTATCGATAATGTTTTGGCATTCTCCAAATACGAACTTTTCTCTTCCTGCCATGACTTCATTTGCTCTTGTGTAATCTTTGTTTGAATGTTCTACTACATAGTCTGGGAAGAAGTAGTATTTTAAATATGTGTTAGGCAATGTATGTTTATCTAATGCTTGGACGTCGCGCGCTTTTTTAAATGTATCGTTCCAGCTTGCTTCTTGTTCCATATCACTACCTGTATCCGTTGAATATCCAAATTTCTCTACGTGTTGAATGATGCTTGGCATTAAATCTTTACCTGATTTGTCTCTAATATCTGTCCACCAACCAAAATGATTTAATCCGTAATATTTAACGACCATTTCTTTTCTAGATTTTAAGCCAATATTTGTAGCCATTAGTTCTTCTATTCCTATTGGCATATCACAAATATTTAATATTCTTGAATTTGGTCTTAACTTTCTAGTTGCTTCTGCTACTATTGCAGCTGGATTTGAATAGTTTAACATCCATGCTTGAGGAGAATATTTTTCCATATAATCAACGATTTCAAGTACACCTGTTATTGAGCGCATACCATATGACAAACCGCCTGGCCCACACGTTTCTTGACCAACAACACCATGTTTTAAAGGAATCTTTTCATCTTGTTCTCGCATTGCATATTTACCGACACGGATATGTGCCATTACAAAATCTACATTTTCAAAAGCTGTTTTTGGATCTGTACTTGCTTGTAATTTAACGCCTGGCGCTCTTTCATTTAAAAGTATTTCACAAGCATCTGCTATAGTTTGTTGTCGCTCTTTATCATTATCATATAATTTAATGGTACCAATTGGAAAATCTTCTAAATGATCTAATAACATTAATATAATCCCTGGTGTAAACGTACTTCCGCCACCTGCTATTGTAATATTAAATTTCTTCATTATTCATAACCTCCATATATTTGTTTAAATCATTGTTTCAAAAGAATCTCTTACTTGTGGAACACTAAGTCCAACGATAACTTGTACATTCGTACCACTTTTCGCTACACCGTGTGCCATTTGATTATGTGTAAAGTAATCATTATCTTTTACTAAGTTTGCATCATAGACTGTTACTCTTAATCTAGTCGCACAGTTTGTCACATCTTTAATGTTGTCTTTACCACCTAAACCTTCTAAGTAATAAATCGCTTTCGTATCATATTCAGATGCATTGGCATCAAGTTGCGTATCTGCATGATCTTTAGATTTATAATCTTCTTTTGTATAAAGTTTGGCATCACCATTATCTGGAATGCGTCCTGGTAATGGCACATTGAACTTCTCTATAATAATTTTGAAGACGAAGAAGTAAATGCCGACAAAGATGATTCCAATAATGAACTGAGCTATATACGTACTTCCATGATTAGAGAACAATGGAATCCAGTTGATTGCTGCGAGTTCTATTGCACCGCCTCCTTGAATACCTACTACGCCAAAGAGATACATGATTGTTACCATCGTTGCGCCTAATAAAGCATGAATTAAGAATAAATATGGTGCTATGAATAAGAACGTGAATTCTAATGGTTCAGTAATGCCAGCAAAAACTGCTGTTAAACCTGCTGGTAATACAAGTGCTAATACTTTTTTCTTATTTTCTTTAGGTGTTGAAGCATACATTGCTAATGCGATACCTAAACAACCGAACATTTTAATGTTACCTTGTAACAAGAATCCATAAGGGTACAATTCTTTAAGTGATTTAGTAGAATTCGAGAAATCCGTTAAATGCTCAATCCAGTATGGTTTTAAACCGCCATTTACAACAGCTGGTCCATATTCAAACGGTGTATAAATGAAATGATGTAAACCAGTTGGTATAAGAATTCGTTCTAAGAAATGGAATAACCAAACCCCTACAAACCCTGAATGCAACATCACACCTTGTAACGATGCAATGCCAGTTTGAATTGTTGGCCAAACCGCGCAAACGATAAATGCAATTGGGATCATCACAAAGAATCCGATGATCACTACGTATGGTAACCCTTGGAAAATACCAACCATTTCAGGAAGCTTTTTATCATAGAAACGGTTATGTATCCAAATAACAATAGCTGATATGAAAATCGCACCGATAATACTTGTATCTAACGTTTCAATTCCAGCTATTTCTTTAACACCCGTTAAGTTCTCGATACCTTTTGATAAATCTACGCCAAAAGTTTTTGGCCAAAGTGTCAATATAGCATTGATAAAATTGTTAAATACTAAATAAATCATTAAGGCAGCTAACGTTGCTCTACCTTGTGCTTTTTTAGCAAGAGAAATTGGTAAGCCAATAACAAACGCTAATTCCATATGGTCGAATATCGTCCAACCACCAGCTTCAATTAAGCTCCAAATTTTAAACCACATTGTGCCTTCATTTGCTATGTCGCCCATTATATTCGGATTTTTAAATAACGTTGCAAAACCTACAACAATACCAAAAAATGCGAACAGCAGAACTGGAACAATCATGGCACTACCAAATCGTTTAATTGCATTCATATTCTAACCCCTTTTCAACATCGATTTAACTCCACTCTAAAGGAAACGCTTACATTAACCAATAGGTTTGACATAAATAGAAATGACATAGTAAACTTAGATTATATTTTCATAACATGAAAATCTTTTCACTATGAATAATGGAGGGTTATAATGATATTGGATAAACTGATTAATGAGCATTATCAACGACTTAACGATAATGATATACATATAATACAAATGATTAATCAAAATATTCATCTGATTCATCGCTTAAAAATTCAAGAAATAGCTGATATTTCACACACTTCTATCTCTTCTATCCACCGTCTAGCCCGCAAGCTCGGATTTGATGGTTATAGTGACTTTAAAGCTTACATTAAATTAAACAGACAAGTTTCTAAGCCTTCTACTGATATTATTGAAAGTTTAGAACAAGATTTACAACAAACATTGAAACACTTAAAAATGATTGATTATGATTATATAAGTGAACAAATAGATAACTCTCCATACATTTATATATATGGAACCGGCGTTGCACAATTAAACGTCGCGAGAGATGCACAACGACACTTCCTTTCTATAAATAAAAGAGTAATGGTCATAAACGATGAAAGTGAACTTAAAATTTCAATGAATCAAATGAAAGAAGACGATTTAATCTTCATCATTTCTTTATCAGGAGAAACACCTCATCTTAAAGAAAATATTGAAATTATGCATACTCGCAACATAAGTTATATTTCAATTACAACGTTAAAAGATAACTACTTAGCTCAAAATGCACGTTATAATATATACGTAAACAGTTCACCTATAGAACTGTTCAACCAAATATCATATTCAAGTTTTTTACCTTATCACATTGCTTTCGAAGTCATCGTGCGCAAATTCAGTGAATGGAAACTTTCACACTAGGTAAAGCTACAATAAATATATTTTTATTAAGAATTATAGGAGGTTACATTATGAAAAAAGTATTCATAACAGGAGAAATACCAACTGAAGGCTTAAATTTATTAAAGGAACATTTTGAAGTTGATGTCTTTGAAGGGGAGAAGTTAATCACGAAAGAAATATTACTTCAAAAAGTAAACGATGTAGATGCTATCATCAGTCCACTATCTACAAATATAGATAAAGAAATTATCGATCAAGCCCCTAACTTAAAAATTATCGCGAACTATGGCGCTGGATTTAATAATATAGATATTAAATATGCTAGAGAAAAAGGTATTGATGTGACAAATACGCCAAAAGCATCAACTAACGCAACAGCAGATTTAACAATTGGCATATTGCTCGCTGCTTCTAGAAGAATCGCAGAAGGAGATAAACTATGTAGAACGACTGGTTTCAATGGATGGGCACCGTTATTCTTTAGAGGTAGGGAAGTCTCCGGTAAGACTGTCGGCATAGTTGGTCTAGGTGAAATAGGTTCAGCAGTAGCAAGACGTGCCAAAGGATTTGATATGAACATCCTATACACAGGGCCAAACAGAAAGCCAGAACAAGAAGCTTCTTTAGGGGCTACTTATGTCAGTCTAGATGAGATGTTAGCACAAGCAGATTTCATTACAATCAATGCTGCATACTCAGATGCGTTACACCATTTATTCGATAAAGACGCTTTTGAAAAAATGAAAGAAACTGCATATATTATCAATGCATCACGCGGACCAATCGTAGACGAAAATGCATTAGTAGAAGCATTAAAAGCAAACACTATCGAAGGCGCAGCATTAGACGTATTTGAATTCGAGCCGAAAATAACAGAAGCACTCAAATCAATGGATAACGTTGTACTTACACCACATATCGGTAACGCAACATTTGAAGCTAGAGATGAAATGGCAAGAATCGTAGCACACAATACCATTAAAAAACTACAAGGAGATCAACCAGACTTTGTAGTGAATGCATAAGCAACATAAAAAAAGCTCAGCCCCTTTTCTTTCGGGCTGAGCTTCTTTGATAACAATTGAATCGTTCCCCTTTATCATTCAATCGTTTCATATTAGAAAGCACAATCTATTTATTTTGTTGCATTTGCATGAGTTCATCAGCTGTAAATTGGACGTCTGTTCCTATAATTATTTGGATGTTTTTATCACTGATTACTTTATTTCCTAATGCGCCTGATTGTTTAATTTTTTCTTGATCAACTATACCTGTATCTTTTAAAGTTAAACGCAATCTCGTAGCACAATGATCAATCACTTCGATATTGTCATTACCGCCAATAGCTTCGTAAATAAGTTTTGTCTTATAAGAAACTTTTTCGTCACTATTACCCGTTGTTTGACCATCACTGTCTTCTTCAAGGCTAGGATCTTGTTTAACTGCTTCTTCCATCAATCCATCTCTACCTGGTGTCTTTAAGTTGAATTTACGTATAGCAAAATCAAATATTACGAAGTACACAACAGCCATTACGAGACCAAGCAGCAATAACATGAATGGTTTATTGGCAATTGGAATACTTAAGCTTAGTAAGTAATCAATTAAACCGGCACTAAATGTAAACCCTGCTGTCCATTGGAATGTTGCTGCTATGAACAGTGACACACCTGTAAGTACAGCGTGTATACCAAATAACATTGGTGCTGCTACTAAGAATGAAAATTCTAATGGTTCAGTAATACCCGTAACGAATGAAGCGATAGCCGCTGTTACCATTAAAGAACCTACGACTTTTTTATTGCGTTTTTCAGCATTTTTCCAAATTGCTAATGCTGCTGCTGGTAAACCGAACATCATAATTGGGAATAAACCAGCTTGATAACGACCTGTTATACCTTTTTCCCCATTGCTAGACCAGAAGTTAGCAATATCATTAATGCCCGCGATATCAAACCAGAATACTTGGTTTAATGCATGATGTAAGCCGAATGGTAATAATAAACGGTTAAAGAAACCGTATAAACCTGCACCTAATGGACCAAGTTTAGAAATCATTTCACCAAATGTAACTAATCCATTATAGACCGGTGGCCATATAAACATAAGTGCGATTGAAATAACCAACATAGCCGCAGCTGATAATATTGGTACTAAACGTTTACCACTAAAGAAAGCAAACGCTGTTGGTAATTTCGTATCTTTAAATCTATTGTAAATTGCTGCTGTTACTAATCCACAAATAATCCCGATAAACACATTACTTATACCTGTGAATGCCAAATCTACTTTATCTTCAGCAACGTGTAGAACTTTCGCCATTGATTCTGGCTTTAAAACTTCTGTGACAACTAAAAATGATACAAGTCCACTAAGTGCAGCTGCACCATTTTTATCTTTAGACATACCAAAAGCTAACCCGACTGCGAACAGAATTGGTAAATTATTAATAACTGCTAATCCACCATTTGCTAAGAAGTTAGCAACACTGTTTCCTTCCCCGTTAATTGCGCCAGAATCGATAAAAGACGCAATACCTAACAATAACCCTGCAACCGGTAAAATTGAAATCGGTAGCATTAGAGACTGTGCAAATTTTTGCATATAAGCCTTCATATTTTTCTCCCCTTATATAGTTGTTAAAAACGGAATCTCTATACCATGTTTACCACAAAATTCATTATATGTACATAATATATTAATTTTCCAAAAAATTTAAAAACTCAATCTTTTATTATTATTTTGAACATTTTACATGTTGAAAAATCCATAAAAAAACAAACCATTGGATGCTATCCAACGGTTTGTCAGGTTATATGCCTTATTTATTTATTTTTTTAACTACAGATGATTTCAATCCAATTTGACCAAATCCTGGTATTTTACAATCGATATCGTGACCGTCTTCAGGGTCTACTAATTTAATACCTTTTACTTTAGTACCTTGTTTGATTGCATTAGAAGATCCTTTTACTTTTAAATCTTTGACTACTGTAACAGTATCTCCATCATTTAATTCAACACCGTTTACATCTTTAATTACTGTATTATCGGCATTTGCTGTTTCTTCTCCATTAGCTGTCCATTCGTAGTTACACATTGGACAAATGTATGATACACCATCTTCATAAGTGTATTCTGAATCACATTTAGGGCAATTTGGTAATGTAGCTTCCATTTTTCAACCTCCGAGAGTTTATAATAACCTATATAATTTACCATAATTTCACTAATATAGGTAATGTTTCTACCATTATATTTCAAATAATATTAAGGTCTCATCACAATATAAGAAGTGGCTTTTTTAATTTTGGCGTCTTTTTTATGATTTTCAAATTCATACATCTCAGCAAAATGTATTTCTTCGCCTGAATGACTGATGATTGTTCCATGTGTAGAAGCTTCTTTGCCATGTGTGAGCATAGATTTTATTTCAAGACTCGATACTTTTTGTAAGTGTTCTTTAACTTCATCTATAAAGGCCTCTTTACCGTTCAATTCAAATTCTCCTGGGACATTCCATACAACATCATCCGTTAACCAATTACTAAGATATTTTTCATCTCCTATAGTTGATGCAATTACAAAATCTCGTACTATCCTTCTTTTAGGTGCATTATCACATTTTAAATCACCGAGTACGGTAAACTTTAAATGACGTAAATCATCATCCAATTTACTAAATGACAATCCTTCATCTTCCAAAGACTTTTTCAAAATACTTATCGCTTTTGGTCCTAGACCATGTAATTTCGACAAATTGTGTTCATCTAGTTTCGATACTTGCTCTAAAGTTGTCACGTTGATGTTGTTTAACGCGTTCGTAGCAGGCTGTCCAATTTTCGGTAAATGTGTCATATTGGTACACCTCCTTTTATGAAATGTCTTTACATTTAAAGCTCATTAATATACTTATACCCAAAATGATTAGTCTATTTCAATCTTTTTCCAAAATGACGTTTCTAATTATCTTTAAAGGGAAAACGTACACTATAATTAGAGGGATGAAATTGAGTAATAAAAAGCAAGATCAATTAAATGACGTGAAAAAGGATAATGACGGTAAAGCATTAACGACGAATAATGGCGTTAAAGTAAGTGAAGATGAAAATACTTTAACTGTTGGAGAACGCGGACCGAGCTTATTAGAAGATTTCCATTTCAGAGAAAAAATCATGCATTTTGATCATGAGCGTATACCTGAACGTATTGTGCATGCAAGAGGTTTTGGTGCACACGGTGAATTTCAAGTTTATGAAGATTTATCAGAATATACATCTGCTGACTTTTTAACTCAACCCAATAAAACGACCCCCGTATTCGTAAGATTTTCAACTGTACAAGGTTCTAAAGGTTCTCCTGACACTGTGAGAGATGTTCGAGGGTTTGCGACGAAATTCTATACAGACGAAGGTATCTTTGACTTAGTTGGAAATGACATTCCCGTATTCTTCATACAAGATGCGATTAAATTCCCAGACTTAATTCATGCAGTTAAACCTGAACCTCACAACGAAATGCCTCAAGGTGGTTCGGCACACGACACATTTTGGGACTTCTTTGCACAAAATCCTGAATCGACTCATACGACAATGTGGGTAATGAGTGATCGTGGTATTCCTAAGAACTTTAGACAAGTCGAAGGGTTTGGTGTTCATACATTCCGACTTGTTAATCGTGAAGGTCAGGCTCACTTTGTAAATTTCATTGGAAACCAGTGCAAGGATTAGAATCACTCGTTTGGGATGAAGCACAAATTTTATCTGGTAAAGATATCGATTTCCACCGCAAAGATTTATATGAATCTATTGAAAAAGGTGATTTCCCAGAATGGGAGTTAGCTCTGCAAATTATTCGACCAGAACAAGAATTCGATTTTGATTTCGACATATTAGATCCAACAAAAATTTGGCCGGAAGATCAAGTACCCGTCCAAAAAGTAGGTAAAATGACGCTGAACAGAAATGTAAGCAACGTATTTGATGAAACTGAACAAGCTGCATTTCACCCTGGACATATCGTACCGGGTATAGATTTTACAAATGATCCTTTATTGCAAGGACGACTGTTCTCATATACCGACACACAAATCTCCAGATTAGGCGGACCAAACTTCAATCAAATACCAGTCAATCGACCGGTAAATGAAGTTCACAATAACCAAAGAGATGCCATGCATCAAATGAATGTTCATAAAGGGCAAGTCGCTTATCATAAGAACGCACTCAACAATAATGACCCACATACAACACCTAAAGAAGAAGGTGGCTATGAACATTACCAGGAAAAAGTAGATGGCCATAAAATTCAAAAAAGAAGTGAAAGCTTTAAAGATTATTATAGCCAACCAAAATTGTATTTAAATAGTCTTAATGAAGACGAATACAATCATATGGTACAAGGCTTTTCTTTCGAGATTGGTATGTGCAAATCTATTATGGTGAAACAAAATGCAGTAAATCAACTAAACAAAGTTGATCGTAAATTAGCTGAAGAAGTGGCACAAAACGTAGGTGTTACAGTACCTGAAACAAATGAGGAAGTGCAATCAGAATCTAAAGATAGTCAACTCACAATGGAAAAATTCAACATCCCATTACCAGGACATTCAGTAGCCGTATTAATAAACGGTGATATTAGCGCTGAAACTTTAAAATCATACGCCAAAGTATTTACAGCAAACAAATTAAATTATGCATTCGTAGGAAAACATCCAAAAAGCATATCAGAAGACTACGGTATAACAGAAACATTTAATACAGCACATCCAACATTATTTGATAGTCTCATCGTATTATCAGACGATAGCGATATTAACCCATCAATAGAAGAATTTGCAGAACTTTCTTATAAACACAACAAACCGTTAGTCTTTAATCAACACGCAGCTGAAAAACTTAAAAATGCCAAACTAGACTTATACGGGTCTGGTGTCTTCATTTCAGACGAACCAGACACAATAGTCAAAGCATTTGAAAGAGCAAGTTATTGGGATAGATAGAATTGATCGATATATAAAGTAAGAAGCAAGCATGTACTTTCAAAATCGTAAAATATAAAGATCTCTTCACTAGGCAATAGCCTAATGAAGAGATCTTTTATTTTGAGTTTAGGTATTTATGTCCCAGACTCTACTAAGGTGAAAAGACTTTATGAAATTGTTCTTCGGTATCCGCTTCTATTAACTTTAAGACTTTAGTGTAATCATTAATAATATCGGTTAAGTTTTGATACATTTTTTCTAGATTGATTGTTGTATTCTTTTTTAAACCGAGACAAAATACAATTTGTACTTCTTTATCATCCCATGCGATTGGTTTTTCCATCGTTATCATATATATGAATGTTTGCTTTGCTAAAGGCATTACTGGATGTGGTATCGCTACTAAATTTCCATAAGCTGTAGAAGCATGTTGTTCCCTTTCTTCTACGCTGTCTATAAATCCACTATGAATTAAATCTCGCTTTTTCAATTGAGTATTTAAAAAATTTTAATAAATCATCTTTATTGTTCAACTTTGTTTTTAGTTCGATTATTTCTATTAATGCTTCTGAATGATGAGAATCCTTTAAATCAATATACCTTTGTATCTTATCTAAATCTTGCTGCGACATAATTGGATTAACATATAACACAGGTCAATCTACAGTATCATTAATCGGTACTGTTGAAATAATCAAATCTGACTGTTCGAGGTTTGCTTTATGAATATTATATAACTCTATAATTTCAGAAATTTGAATTTGATTTCCAAAGTTCTGCATCAATTTATACTTTATTAATTGAGAGCTTGTTAATCCTGAATTGCAGACAAGTATGACGTTCAACTTTCCTTTATCTGTCTCTATTCGGTTTAATGCCATCTCAAAGTGAAGCGCTAAATACCCTATTTCACTTTCCGATATTTGTACTTTTAAATCTTTTTCAATCATTTTACTCGCCACTAAAGCAATATCAAAAGCAAATGGGTAGTTTTGTTTAATTTCATTTAACATTGGATTTCTAATATTCATTTTATATTTATATCGATGAATGGATGTACATAAATGTAAATATAAGTTTTTCTTAAGTGCATTGTCTGTCGTTAAATCTAAATAAAAAATGCGTTTAATATAATCTAACATATGTTTAATCATCGTCTCAATCATATTATTTCTAGGTACATTTGTGACTTCATTCATAATACCTGTCGTCACAAAATGAATATACAAATAATCCATTTCTTTTTTAGGTAAATTCAAAGCAAAACGACGCTCTATAAATTGAATCATTTCTTGAAAGAATGCCTTTAATTCTTTAGGTAACGGTTGCTCTTCAATTTGAAATTGTTGTTCTATCATAAGTTGATTTCTCATTCTAACGATCGCAATATTAATATGTGTTACAAGATTATCAAGTTTCACTTCAGGAATTTCAATTTTATACTTGCTTAACAGTTTAATCAGATATGATTTAACGCTTTTAATATCATCTTCTGTAAAACCTATATTAACATGTTGATTATTTAATAAAAATTGAGCAATGGCATACCTAATTTGAAATTCTTTGCCAATTATTTTCATGCCGTAATTTGGACGGCTTACGATTTCAATTTCATATTGAGAGAGTATTTTTCTCATTTCATTCATGTCGTTTTTTAAAGTACCTACACTTACAAACATACTTTCACTCAAAGATTCTAGTTTTGTATAATGGTTATCCAGCAATAATTTTTTCATAATATAACGAATTCTACTATTTTGATTGTTGAAATTTAAATTTTCATCTTTTAAAAACCGTTCATTCAAAAAGTAATTAAATAAACCTTCATCCATTATTTGGAGCTGATAACCTTTTGACTTTTTGATTAAAATAGTGAAACCATATTCATTGCTCGCTTCATTAATAATTTTTATATGTGAGCGAATCGTTTTTGAAGATAGTCCCAATAATTTGGCAATTGCATCACTGTTCATATATTCGTGTTGATGCTGGTATAATATTTTAACAATGTTAAGGTCTCTGGTTTCCATCACGCTCTCTCCTAATATTTCTCTTTGTATTTCATATTAGTCATTTAAACTGTTGCTTGAAGAAACTTCTTTAAACCATTTTCCACTTTGTTTGATTGTTCTTTTCATTGTATCAATATCCACCGAAACAAAACCATATCGATTCTTATATGCATTCATCCATGACCAGTTATCCATAAACGTCCACATATGATACCCTGTACAATTCGCACCTTCTTCTATAGCTTTATTCAACCATATTAAGTGTGATTTTACAAAATCTATTCTGTAAGTATCATTAATTTGGCCGTCTTCGATGAATCGTGCTTCATTTTCAACGCCCATACCATTTTCAGAAATGAAACTTTCTATGTTGTGATAATTTTCTTTTAAATTAATCATAATATCGTATATCCCTTTAGGATAAATTTCCCAACCACGATATGGATTCATTTTTCTACCTGGCATTTCATAGTTATCAAAATAATACTCAGGGAAGAATGGTGAATTTGGATTAGGAACAGTATCTCTCGCTTTAACACGTCTAGGTTGATAGTAGTTAACACCTAATAAATCTACTGTATATTGATTAATGGTGTTTAAATGTTCTTCTGTATAAGTCGGTACCAATTCATGCTTCTTCAAAATATCTACTAAATCTTGCGGATATTGACCTTTTGTTACAGGATCTAAGAAACTTCTATTAAAGAATAAATCCGCGATTTCTGCAGCTTTAACATCCGCTTCATTTTCACTACGTGGATAAGATGGTGTTAAATTTAATATAATACCAATTTTTCCATCATAACCATTTTCTTTATAAGCTTTGATCACTTGAGCGTTCGCAAGTACAGTATTAAACGCTACCTGGAAGCCTCTTTTCGCATCAATTATATTTGGGTAATGGAAGTCATATAAATAGCCGCCTTCAACCGGTACAATTGGTTCATTAAATGTAAACCAATATTTAACACGGTCACCAAATAATTCGAAACATGTCATTGCATAATCCACATATCGATCAACAACTTCTAAAGACTCAAAACCACCTTGTTGTTGCTTTTTAAACGGCATATCAAAATGATATAAATTCACGAAAGGTTCAATATGATTTTCTTTCAAGCCATTGATAACACGATTATAAAATTGGACTGCTTCGTCATTTACTTCATTCGTATCTTGATCCATTAATCTAGCCCAAGAGATAGATAATCTAAATGAATTATGACCTGTTTCCTTCATTAATTTAATATCTTCTTCAAATTTATGATAAAAGTCTGAAGTTTGATAAGGTCCTACACCATCGAAAAATCGATTAGGTTCTTCTTCAAACCACTTGTCCCATATCGTTTCATCCTTGAATGATTTTGTACCTTCCGTTTGTGTGGCACTGGCAGCACTTCCCCACCAGAAACCTTCTGGAAATACATACTTAGTCATGATTTCATCTCCTTATATAAATCTACCATTTCATTTGCTAAATCTTTAACTGTGATTGCATTCATTAAATGATCTTGAGAATGGATGAGCAATAAATTCAATTCACTTTCCTCACCTTGTGCTTCATTTTGTAACAATTCAGTTTGATATTTATGTGCTTTATTGATTTCTTGTTCCGCTTCTTTAATGAGCGCTTCAGCTTCTTCAAAGTTTCTTTCTTTTGCACATTGTATAGCTTCCATAGCGCTTGAACGGCCGTTGCCACCGTATAATATAATTTGAAATGCTATCTCATTAATTGAGGTTGCCATCGTAAATTCCTCCATCCTATATTACTTTTCTAATTCTTGTTTTAAATAGTTTTTGTCTAATACTTTTAAAAATGGCCACCAAATGACAAATGTGATACATAAATTGACGAGTTGTAACGCTGCGCCTTGCCATGCATTTCCTGTCGCTAAAAAACCACTTATAAATATAGGTGTCGTCCATGGCACAATGACACCTGAAGGCTTCGGTACAAATCCAATGTACATAGCTGAATAACTTACAATTGTAATGATTACCGGTGAAACAATCCAAGGTATAACAACTAATGGATTCATGATGATTGGCAATCCAAATAAGATAGGTTCGTTCACATTAAATATGGAGGCTGGGGTTCCAAGTTTCGCTATTTCTTTATTTTGCTTACTTCTACAAAGTAAATATATTCCAATAACTACTGCTATTGTTCCACCAGTTCCGCCCATACCAACTAAAAATGTATCTATAAATTGTTTAGTAATAATATTTGGTAACTCTAATCCTTTTTGAAACGCTTCAAAGTTTTCATTGTTTAATGAATACCAGATTGGGTCAAACACTGTATTGACGATAATTTGCCCATGCAATCCAAAGAACCAAAATATTTGAATGAATAATACAGCAACAATAGTAGCTGGTAATCCTTTTCCTAAAGCCGTTAAAGGTTCTTGTACAATTGTATAGATTAAATCTTGTAACGTATTAAATGGTGTAAACGCAATTAAGATTCTAATGATTAAAAATATCGTTAAAGTAAATGCTACCGGAAGCAAGGCACTAAATGACTTAGAAACTTGATCTGGTACACCATTAGGCATTTTTATCGTAATATCTTTTTTCGTAAAGAAACTGTATAACTCTGAAGTAATAATAGAAACGATAATACCAAGGAACATCCCTTTTGCACCTAGTATTTCTGTAGGTATAACCCCTTCAGTCTTGCCTACTACTTGTGGCGTTAAAATTAAAACTGCACTTAGTGCTGTTACCGCTCCATAAATCCCTTCCAAGCCATTCCGTTCGGTCAATTTATACCCAATCCCGATAATTACAAATAGTCCCATAATAGAGAGTGTTGCTGCTGAAGCTGGTCCAACTGCATTTTGCCATGCTGTAAACTGACTTTCTGATAATAACTTATCTAAAAATGGAAAGTTTGCAATTACGACAAAGATAGAACCAAATATAATCAATGGTAAAGCAATCATAAAACCGTCACGTAAAGATGCTAAATATTTATTGTTATTTAATTTATCCGCTATTGGCAGTAATACATCTTCTAACTTATCCATAAAAGTGCTTTGCATTTTTATCACCTATTCCCCTAATAATGATAAAGCTTGTTTTAGTACGCCATCCCCGTCTATTCTTCCATAGCTTACTGAATCTATTGTTTCAATTGGCATTTCGATTCCTTGTTCTTCGGCTGCCTTTACAAATTTTTTCTTCATGAATCTCATTTGTGGACCGATTAATAGAACATCATAAACATCTAAAGCTTGAAAAGCATTGTCACTGGACATCGCTTTTATATTAACTTGTATATCTTGTGTTTCTGCTGCTTCTTTCATTTTTGTTACTAATAAACTCGTAGACATTCCCGCTGAGCATGCTAACAAAATATTTTTCATATTATTTTCCCCTTTCGACTATATTTACATTATATTTTGAATACGCTTACATATCGATATAATCATTTTCCTCTACTAGTGGAATGTAAATATGTTAATTATTATTATGCATAATACAAATAATAGTAGTATAATGCTTTTTATATTGTTTTTTTAAGCATATTTTTAACATATGTGTTATTGAGATTAAGGAGAGCGAAAAAAATGGAAGATCATGAATTAAAACGGAGTATGTCCAATAGACATATACAATTAATTGCTATTGGTGGCGCAATTGGTACCGGTCTTTTTCTAGGTGCTGGTAAGAGTATTTCATTAGCTGGCCCATCAATTTTATTAGTTTATATTATTATCGGTTTTTTCTTATTTATTATGATGAGAGCATTAGGAGAATTATTACTTTCAAATAGTGATTATAACTCTTTTATTGATATTGCAGAACATTATTTAGGTCCTTTATTTGGGTTTTTAACAGGATGGACATATTGGTTTTGTTGGGTAGCAACGGGAATAGCTGATATTACAGCTGTAGCAAAATATATTCAATTTTGGTATCCAGATGTTCCATCTTACGTTTCAGCCATAGCAACCGTTGTTATTTTATTAGGTTTAAATTTAATGACAGTGAAACTATTTGGTGAAGTAGAATTTTGGTTTGCACTTATAAAAATTATCGCCATCGTATTATTAATTGCGATTGGTTTATGGATGATTTTAAATGGTTTCAAATCAAGTACAGGTATTCAATCCGGTTTCCACAATTTATATTCACATGGTGGTGTGTTCCCGAATGGTGCGATGGGCTTCTTACTCGCTTTCCAAATGGCGGTATTTAGCTTTGTCGGAATTGAACTTGTTGGCGTAACAGCTCGTGAAACGAAAAATCCTGAAAAGAACTTACCTAAAGCGGTCAATTCTATCGGAATTCGTATACTCATATTTTATGTTTTAAGTTTATTAATTATCATGAGCATTACACCTTGGAATAAAATCGATCCAGATGAAAGTCCATTCGTTAGTTTATTTGTGTTAGCAGGGATTCCTGCTGCTGCGGGTATCGTAAACTTTGTTGTATTAACGTCTGCTGCAAGTGCTGCTAATAGTGGCTTATTCAGTAATAGTCGAATGGTTTATGGTTTAGGTCAAACAGGTCATGCACCTAAAACATTGAGCAAAACGAACAGACGAGGTGTACCATATCCAGCTTTAATTTTTTCAGGCGTTGTATTATTCTTAGCAGCGATATTAAACTATTTCATACCTGATGATGTGTTCACACTCGTAACAACACTGGCAACAATATTCTTTATATTTATCTGGTCTATCATTTTAATTTGTTATATTAAATTTAGAAAAGAAGATGCAGATTTACATGAAAAATCTAAATTCAAAAATCCATTTGGTGTGATTGGTTCTTACCTTTCATTACTATTTTTCGCGTTTGTACTCGTTATTTTATTCTTTGCAGAAGATACACGTACAGCGTTATTATATTCACCTCTATGGATAATCATGTTGTTAGTCGTTTACTACGTGAATCAACGTAAACAAGCCAATAAGCATTAATATCTTCAGACTGTAAACTATGTCATTCGACATGTTTACAGTCTTTTTTTATATTATTAAACGATATTAATATTCAACAACTATATGATTAAAAATTATTCGTGCAATATTTTCTTTATTTTCAAAATATTTAGAAAATACTATTAACTAATATATTTTTATGTGCTAAAGTTTGCTTATTAACTTAAAAAGGAGTGAACGCTAATGGTTAGTGAACCACTTATTTCAGCCACTATATTATTTTCATTAATTGTTCTCGGTGAAGTGATTTCATATCTTACAAAAGCACGTGTACCAATGTTATTAACAGCTATGGTCAGTTATTTACTTTTATCATGGGCAGGCGTACTACCTGAAAAGATATTAGATCACGCAATATTGCCATCGCTTGGCGCACTTATTATTGCACCTGTTATTATGCACATGGGGACGATGATGCCCCTTCATATATTGAAGTCTCAATGGAAAGCAGTTGTGATTTCAGTCTTTGGAATTATTGGTTCGACTACTTTAATTTTAATTTTCGTTACACTCCTCTTTGATTTCCGTACAGCAGCTTCAGGAGTTGGTCCAATTGCAGGCGGTATCGTTGCACTACTCATCACTGTGGAGAAACTTCAAGATTTAGGATTAGCTAACTTAATTGTATTACCTGCTATTGTTCAAGCATTGCAAGGTGTCATCGGTATGCCACTAAGTTCAATACTTATGAAACGTTATTCTAAGTATTACCTTACAAATAGAGAACATGATAAAAATGTTGCTAACATTTCTAATAAAAACAAAGTCAAAAAAGAAACAATTTTCAATAAAAATCCATTGTTACAGAACAATGTTATTAGACTATTTATCATGTTCTTCTTAGCAAGTATTGCTTTTATAATCGGAGAATTTACAGGTATCCACTACACACTGCTCAGTTTACTATTTGGTGTAATTGGATTAAAGATTGGTTTATTCGAACAAAAAGAACTCGAACGAAATCAATCGTTTACGATTATGATGGTTATCATCATCCTTATCGTTATCGGTTCTATGGGTGGTATTAAACCTCATGATTTATGGGCATTCTTACCAGCAATATTATCTATCCTCATTATCGGTACAATCGGCATTTTAATTGGTGGATTGATCGGTGCCAAATTAATTGGTTGGAGACCTACAAAAGCTTTACCAGTTGCTCTAACAGCACTATATGGTTTTCCAGGTGATTTTATTTTATGCGAAGAAGTTAGCCGTTCTGTCACAGACAACGATGAAGATAGAGAAGATGTATTTAATGAGCTACTCAGTCCAATGATTATCGGTGGATTTACAACTGTAACAGTAGCGTCGGTTATTTTAACATCTATATTAATGAATTTTCTTTAATAACTAGGAGGCATTTATCATGATTTTAAAAAACATCAACTTAATAGATGGAACAGGTAAAGAAGTACAACAAGGCGTAGATATTAAAATTGATCATAATGTTATTGCTGAAATCGGGAAAAATTTAACAGGAGACAATATTATAGAAGGAAATGGACAATATTTACTACCTGGCATGATTGATAGCCATGTACATGTCATGTTGGAAATGGAGCCATTAGAAAATCGCTTATCTACACCATTTTCATATAATTTTTATAAAGCGATAGATCATTTGAAACGAACAGTAGATGCAGGTGTGACAACTGTTAGAGATGCTTTAGGTGCAGATTTAGGTATAAAAGAAGCTGTAAATGATGGCATCATATTAGGACCACGTTTACAAATCAGTGTGAATGCATTAACGATCACTGGCGGACATGGTGATAGTTACACAAAATCAGGTATACACTTACCACTTTTACAAGATGATTATCCAGGTATGCCGAATGGATTGTGTGACGGTGTGAATGAAGTACGAAAAAAAGCGCGTGAAATGTTAAGAGCCGGAGCAGATGTATTAAAAGTTCATGCAACTGGCGGCGTTACAAGTGCTACTGATCACCCAGACTACACACAATTTTCATTAGAAGAATTAAAAGTCATTGTAGAAGAAGCCCAGTTTAGAAACAATCGTAAAGTAATGGCGCACGCACAAGGTTTACAAGGCGTCAAACAGTGTATAGAAGCGGGTATCCATTCAATCGAACACGGCATATATTTAGACGATGAAGCAGTCAAATTAATGAAAGAAAAAGAAATGTATTTAGTACCAACACTGCTCGCTCCCCTTTCAGTGATAGAATTTGCTGCTGAATTAGGCATGAGTGAGAACTCTATAAACAAATCAAAACAAGTCATGCAAGATCATATCGACAGCTTCAAAAAAGCACATCAAGCAGGCGTAAAAATCGCAATGGGTACAGATGCCGGCGTATTTAAACACGGTACTAACTTAAGAGAATTAGAACTCATGGTAGAACACGGTATGACAGAAATGGAAGCCATCATTGCATCCACTAAAACAGCAGCAGAATGCTTAGGTTACGATGACGAACTCGGTACTATCGAAATAGGTAAAAAAGCAGACTTTATATTGCTAGACCAAAACCCATTAGAAGACATTGGCATCTTAAGAGACCCTCAAAAAATTAAAGTCGTATCAATAGACGGTAAAATCGTAAAAGACATTAGATAAATAGAGCATCCTTTCTTAAATGTAAAAGCGCGTAAATTCCTATTCTCGAGGAATTTACGCGCTTTTATTTTATTTAGTGAGTCTTCGTGCGTTTTATCCAGTTTTTACCAAAATCGCACGATATCTTCCAAGTCTTGGTGCGATTTGACCGTGATATTATCAAGTCGGACTCCACTTGATAAATAGCAAACAACCTTTATAATCTTCCTCCACGATTTTGAAACATACATTGCTTCTATGTTGCTTGTTTGGCAAGTCTTGCAACATACGAGCCTTCTATGTTGCTTGTTTAGTAAGTCTTGCAACATACAGACCTTCTATGTTGCTTGTTTAGTAAGTCTTGCAACATTCGGAGCTTCTATGTTGCTTGTTTGGCAAGTCTTGCAACATTCGGAGCTTCTATGTTGCTTGTTTGGTCAGTCTTGCAACATTCGGAGCTTCTATGTTGCTTGTTTGGTCAGTCTTGCAACATACAGCATGTACTTAAAAGAACAAACAAAAAAACATTATAGAAATGACTGTCCCCCACGATTTTGCAAAGTGCGGACGCCCGGGGGAATAGTATGCCGCGCGACTACAGGCTCGAGCCATACCCCAGGCAAGCATGCACTTTCAAAATCGCAACACTCTAAAAACAAATAAATCTCTTCACTAGGCTATCACCTAATGAAGAGATTTATTTTGAGATCGGATATCTATGTCCCCGAACCTTTATTTATATACTACATATTACCTATTGATAAATATTTTGTTTCTAAATATGGTTCTATACCTTCTATACCGCCTTCACGACCGTAACCACTTTCTTTATATCCGCCAAATGGTGCATGGGCTGCTGATGGTGCGCCATCGTTCCACCCAATCACGCCATAATCAAGCTTTTTATAAATATCGAAGCCTGTTCTATAATCGTTCGTAAAGAAGTAAGCTGCTAATCCATATTCAGTATCGTTTGCTACTTTTAAGATTTCATCTAAATCATCATATGTCATAACAGCTGCAATTGGTCCGAAAGTTTCTTCATGCATCACTTTCATTTCTAGATTAGCATGACGAATCACGACTGGTTTTAAGAAGTTGCCTCCTAATTTCAGTTGTTCTATTGATAATGACAGTTCGCCACCATGTTCGACTGCATCTTCTATTTGATCTATTA
Organism: Mammaliicoccus sp. F-M27; assembly: GCF_022387115.1. Taxonomy (NCBI): domain Bacteria; kingdom Bacillati; phylum Bacillota; class Bacilli; order Caryophanales; family Staphylococcaceae; genus Mammaliicoccus; species Mammaliicoccus sp. F-M27. Next base: position 95,928 of record NZ_JAJNIE010000003.1, read on the forward strand.
CTTTTTCTACCGCTTGTTGATTAATAAGTGGTCCCATATCTGTATCTTTTTCTATACCATTTCCTACATTTAAAGCGTTCACTTTTTCAGTTAGTAATGCTGTATAGTCTTGTTCAATATCTTTATGTACAAAAATTCTATTTGCACTGATACACGTTTGGCCAGAATTTCTAAATTTAGTAGCAATTGTTTGATTAACAGCTAATTCGATATCTGCATCTTTATGTACGATTACTGGTGCTAATCCACCTAATTCCATCGTCACATTTTTAACACTATCAGCTGAAGCTTTAATCAATTGTTTCCCAACTGGTGTTGACCCTGTAAAAGTAATTTTTTGAATGATTGGACTTTCTGTAAAAATTCTTCCAGCATCTCGACCACTTAAAACGACATATTGTATAGCATCTTCAGGTATACCCGCTTCATGTGCTAATTCAACCATTCGAATCGTTGTTAAAGGTGTTTCCAATGCTGGCTTACATACGATGGTACAACCTGCAGCTAATGCTGGTGCCATTTTTCTAGCAATCATGGCTGCTGGGAAGTTCCAAGGTGTAATCGCACCTACAACGCCAACTGGGAACGGATCTGTAATAATCTTTTTACCTTTTTGATTCGCTGGTATTGTTTTGCCATAAATACGCTTTGCTTCTTCTTGATACCATTGTATATAACTATTAGCATAGGCAACTTCACCCAACGCTTCTTTATAAGGCTTTCCATTTTCTAACGTAATCAGTTCTGCTAATTCTTCTTTATGTTCTTCAATGAGTTGATACCATTTCAATAAAAGTGCAGAACGATCATGTGCATCTCTTTCACGCCAAGATTCAAATGCTACTTGTGCTTTATTGATCTGTTGATTTACTTCTTCTTCAGAAGTGTACTGGATTGTCTTAACGACTTCATTCGTTGCTGGATTGTATACTTTGAGTTCTTTCAAATACTTCATCCCCCTTAGGTTTAGTTAAATATAGAATTGCTGCAATGCCATACCAAACAAATACGATAATCCATTCATGTGGCCAAATAAGTGATGAAGGCATTCCAGGTAAATAAATAGCAATAAATCCAATACTTAAAATAACTGCTACCCAACCGACAAATTTACCACCTTTAATACGGTATGGTCTTTCTAAATCTGGCTCACTTTTTCTTAATTTCAAGAAAGAAAAAGCAACGAGCAAGTAACCTAATACGACACCTATACCACCTGCATCAACGATCCACACGAGTGCTGGACGTCCTAATAAAGGCGCAACAAATGCTAATATACCAAGGAATATAATGCCGTGTGTCGGTGTCTTATATTTAGGGTGAATAAATCCAAACCACTTAGGAATCATATTATTTTTAGACATCGCATATAGAATACGACTACCACCAATAATAAAGGCATTCCAACTTGTTATAATACCGGCAACGCCACCTAATACAAGTAAGATACCAAATCCACTAGAGCCAAATAAATTCACCATAGCATCTGCAGTAGCTAATTCACTCGTTTGTAATTGGCTAGGTGTTAATCCTGTTGCAACACCAAATACAATAAGTAAATAGAAAATAACCGAAGCGATTATTGAAATAACAAGTATGCGACCTATCATTTTAGCAGGTGCTTTAACTTCTTCTGCAATTTGAGGAATCACATCAAATCCTACAAACAGGAATGGAATCATGATGAGTACTGACATCGTCCCACCTACACCATTACTGAACAATGGTTTTAGTTGTGTGAATTCACCATTAAATCCCGCTCCAAAAAATAGTAATAATCCTACGCCTACGATAAATATTGTAAACACCGTTTGCATAATCGCAGCAGGCTTTACACCAAAATAATTCAATGACGTTAAGACTACACTACCAAGAGAACCGATCAGAACCCAAGTTAAGTAAACATCCCAACCTGCTAGATTCCAAAGAAAACCTGTATGTTCAAATGGTATAACGTAATCAATAACTGTCGGCAATGCTACTGCTTCAAAAGTGATAACAGATACATAGCCAAATAATACTGACCAACCTGAAATAAAAGCTATTCCTGGACTAAATGCTTTCTTAACAAAGACAAATCCCCCACCTGTTTCAGGTATTGCAGAGGCTAATTCAGCATAAGTCAATCCTATGAAAATAACTAATAAGCCACCTATTGCAAAAGCTATAATACTTCCTAAAAATCCTGCTTCAGAAATCCATTCTCCCGAAAGCACAACCCAGCCCCATCCAAGCATAGCGCCAATCGCGAGAAATAATATATCTGCTATATTCATTGTTTTATTAAATTGAGAACTCATATTCATACCCCATTTTTATTAGTCATAAATCTTAAAGACTAGATTCTAAAATCGTAAATCCTTTGTTTAATTCTTGATCTGTAATGACTAAAGGTGCTAGAAATCTAATCACGTTACCGTTAATACCAGCTGATAATAATAATAACCCATTATCGTTAGCTGTTTTCACAATTTGTGATGTTTTGAGTTTATCCGGTGCTTTTGTTTCTGGGTCTACAATTTCCATTGCGACCATTGCACCTAATCTACGAATGTCTCCAACAAAATTATGTTCTAGTTTATATGATTCTAACGTTGCTTCTATAGTCGCACCAAGTTGCTCAGCTTTAGCATTTAAATTTTCTTCTTCTATAATTTCGATTACTTTAAGCGCCGCTTCACAAGCTAGTGGATTACCTGCATATGTACCACCAATTTCACCTGGGTTTGGACTATCTACAATTTCACTTCTTCCTACAACACCACTCAATGGGAAACCTGCTGCAAGCGATTTAGATACCGTCATTAAATCTGGTATCACATCAAAGTGCTCTATCGCAAACATCTTTCCAGTTCGAGCAAATCCAGTTTGTATTTCATCTGCAATAAATACAATACCATGTTCTTCACAAATATCTTTTAAAGCACGCACAAACTTTTTGTCAGGTATAATAAATCCACCTTCACCTTGTACCGGTTCAATAACGACACATGCAACTTCTGAAGGATCTACAGTTGCGATAAAGAAGTTCTTCAAATCTTTGATCACGCTATCAATATACGCTTCATCACTCAATCCTTCTGGTTTATCAGCTAAATATGGATACGGTGCTTGATATACTTCTGGTGCAAATGGTCCAAATCCAAATTTATATGGTTTTACTTTACTTGTCATAGACATCGTTAAATTTGTTCTTCCGTGGAAACCTCTAATGAAAGATACAACTTGTTGTCTACCTGTATATTTTCGAGCTATTTTCACAGCATTTTCTACTGCTTCAGCTCCTGAATTTAAGAGTACTGTTTTCTTTTTATGATCACCTGGTGTAATTTCAGCTAATTTTTCAGCTAGCTTAATATAGCTTTCATACATAATGACATTAAATCCAGGTAATATAAATCGTTCTAGTTCTTTTTTTAGATGTTCAGTAATTTTCGGATGTGAATGACCAACATTTAATGTTCCAATTGCCCCTGCAAAGTCGATCCATTCTTTACCTTCATTATCTGTAACAGTTGCCCCTTTAGCAAAATCAGCAATATGTGTATTACCATTACTGACACCTCTTGCTACATATTCGTTACGTAAAGATACTAATTGTTCTTGAGTCTTACCCATCTAAAATCCCTCCTATTGTTTATTTAGTACATATTAAAAAAATATTGGTATAATGAAAAGTACCAGTTTTGATTTTTATATGGTACCAGAGGGGTGAAAAGTATGGCACAAACTTACAAATATAGAGAGATTTATCTCAAAACAAAACAAGATATTCTCTCACAACAATATAATAGTCATGAAAAGTTACCATCAAAAAGACAACTAGCAAACGACCAAAATGTCAGCATAAACACTGTAAAAAATGCGTATGAACAACTTTTTGCAGAAGGTTACATATATACAAAAGAAAGACAGGGATATTTTGTTGAAGCTTTAAATAAACTAATCATTCAAGATCATCGTATCCCACAGCCTATACATAATAATCCGAATAAAATTAAATCTTCATATCGTTACTCTTTTTCTCATATGACAACAGATATATCTCAGTTTCCAATTGATTTATGGTCTAAGCATACTAAAGAAGCATTTCGACTTTTCCAAAATGAAATGTCAGAAATACCAATTTATAAAGGACCTTTAGAACTCAGGAAATCTATCGCTCAACTCATCTCGTACAAAAGAGGCGTGACATGTTACCCAGATCAAATCATTGTCAGTTCAGGCACTGCAAACTTATTAAGCGCCTTGTTCAATACATTTTCAAACAACCAAAAAATTGCCATGGAAAATCCAGGTTATTCACGTATGAGAAAACTTTTTATAGATATGGGACAAGATGTCGTGAACATTCCTCTCGATCAAAAAGGACTATCTGTTAATCGTGTAAAATCAGAACAACCAGATTTTGTTGTGACGACACCTTCCCACCAATTTCCAACAGGGACAATTATGCCGATTTCTAGAAGAATAGAATTATTGAATTGGGTAACAGAACACAATAAATACATCATAGAAGATGATTATGATAGTGAATATAAATATGGAACAGATAATATTCCTTCCTTATATAGTTTAGATAAAAATGATCGTGTCATATACTTAGGGACATTCTCAAAGACGTTAATGCCAAGTTTAAGAGTGAGCTATATGGTGCTGCCATACCCTCTACTTTATAAATTTGATTTAGCAACAGACACTGCAATTACAGATTTAAGCTTAATTAACGCTTATACACTACATCTATTTATAAAATCAGGAAACTACGAGAAATATATTAGAAAAATGCACCACATATATACTGAAAAAAGAGAGCTATTTTTAAAAGTATTAAACAAAGAATTTAAAGAAGATATTTCTATATACGACATGGAAGCTGGATTACACTTTTTATTAAGTATCAAAACATCACTCACTTATCAAGAAATAGAACAAAAAGCACATGATAATAGTATAGAACTCTATACATTAAGAAGATTTATGGTCGATGAACCTGCGAACTCAAGAGTCAAAACGCTTATTATTGGATTTGCAAAAATAGAACTAGAAGACATCGAACCTGCAATATTAAAATTAAAAGAAATCATTTATGAATAAAGGTAAAATAAGCAATTCAAATAAATAAGAGCTTAGGACATAAATGTCCTAAACTATAATGATTTTGTAAAGTGCATGCTTGCCTAGGGGTATGGCTCGAGCCTGTAGTCTCTCACTCATACTATTCCCCTGGGCGTCAGCACTTTACAAAATCGTGGAGGAAGATTATAAAGAATTTTCGCTATTTTTTCGTTTGTTCCTTTAAGTACATGCTGTATGTTGCAAGACTTACCAAACAAGCAACATAGAAGCACTGTATGTTGCAAGACTCACTAAACAAGCAACATAGAAGGTATGTATGTTTTAAAATCTTATGATTTTGTAAAGTGCATGCTTGCCTAGGGGTATGGCTCGAGCCTGTAGTCTCTCGTACATACTATTCCCCCGGGCGTCAGCACTTTACAAAATCAGAAATATAAAATCACCCAATCCGAAAATGATTCCAACGGATTGGGTGATTTATTTTAAGTTGTGATTTATATCCCAACCTCTTATTTTTTACGCTTAATTTGATAACTTGTTTCACTACTATATGTCTTACCGCTTCTTAATATAGAAGGTGCCTTATCACCTAACAAATGTATATCATCTGGTATGGCTTGTGCTTCTAATGTAAATCCACCGTGTTCGTGAATCGTGTTAGCTTCGTCATTCCAATCTACATCGTTTAAAGTAAAGAGAACTACGTGATCTTGATCCGTTTGCATTTCAATTTCTAGTTCATCGTTTGATATATTAAATGATGTATTTTCTAATTTAACTGGATGGTCAATACCATTGAATTGCTCTATTTGTTCCAAACCACTATCAAATATATCTTTAAAAGTGAGTATATCTTTATTTAATTCATCATTAATATTAACTGTATTCAATGATTTGACGATTTGATTTTCTTTTAAAGGATAAAATTCAATTTGATTATGAATAGTATGATTTTCAATAGTTTCATTTGTACGATTCAAATTAAAATACACATGATTCATTGGATTAAATAACGTATCTTCTGTACTCGTAGCTTCATAATGAATCGTCCACATCATTTGAGTTAAATCATAACGATGAGCCACTTTAATTTGGATATCACCTGGGAAATAATCATCATCCGATTGTATATCTACAGTATAAATAACTGTAACAACTTCATCTTCATTTATTATTTCATAATCACTTACGCTTGTATGTAATCCATTTGATCCACCATGTAAATTGTGTTGAGCATCATTTTGCTCTAACTTATAAGTTTGACCATTCAATTCAAACGTTGCATTTTCAATTCTACCGCCATATCTTCCAACTGTAGCGCCAAAGAAATATGGATTTTCTTCATAATATTGAATCACGTCTTCATTTTCATTAGGACCTAGAATGACAGACCTATTATGAACTTTCCAATCTACAATTCTCATACCAAAATTCGTAAATTTAATTTCTGAGTTCTCATCATAAATCGTAATTAAATCTATATTTTTATCTTCATCTAAAATCTCAATGTTAAAAGCCATCAACTTACCCCTATTCTTTAATATTAACGTTTACTCAAATAAATTTTAGCATAGTTAACAAACAAGTTAATAGAGATGTGATTTATACATCATTTAATCAATGTTCATTAACTTCATCGAACGATTTAGAACTAAAACCATATTTCATGTCACGAGTAGGCAAGACTCTCATTTTAGCTTTACCAACTATCTGTTTCTCCGCAATTAAGCCAACATCTAAACGGCTATCATTACTATTCATACGATTATCACCCAACACTAAATATCTACCTTCAGGAATGACTTTCTTTCCACCTGAATTTTTTGTATCTGATACATCAAAGTTTTCTGTTAAATAATCCGAATATTTATGTTCTTTATTAAAATCTAAATAAGGCTCTGCTACTTTTTCACCATTCACATAAAGCTGATCTTGCTTGTACTCTACAGTATCTCCAGGCATCCCAATTAACCTCTTAATAAAATCTTTTTCCTCATTAGCATGGAAAATAATAACGTCACCTCTATCAATAGTCCCTAATGATTTAGAAATCTTACTGACAGCAAGGTTGTCGTGATCATTAAAAGTTGGAGACATCGATTCACCATGAACTTCGTATCTACTGATTAAAAAAGTTGTGATTAACCAAGCAGCAACTATAGCAATCGCAATAGAAGCAACCCATTCCATTATGTTTCTTACCATTATATACCTCCTAGTTCTTTAAACACCAAATCAATATAATCAGTATTCTAATTTTATTGAAATTATATCATATGTAAACAACATAATATATAAAAAAGTAATAGAGTATGATTTGAATAATCGTGCTATTATAAAATTGAAAAAGGGCAACATGCACCAACATGTCGCCCTAGCGAGCCTTGGAAAAAGACGATGGCTTATTATATTTTACTTGAAAATAACCTCTAGTCACTTTACCAATGTAGTATCTAGATGGTTATTTTTTGGGTTATTATTTATCATTAGACAAAATATACCAAATCGTGCTATTATAAAATTGAAAAAAGGCAACATGCACTAACATGTCGCCCTAGCGAGCCTTCTAAAAAGACGATGGCTTGTAATATTTAAGGTATTAAAATAACCTCTAGTTACTTAGCCAAAGTAGTATCTAGATGGTTATTTTTTTTGGTTATTATTACTCATTATTACTAAACCAATGATTGACAGTACAACCATCAGCATTTCATAATCCGTCATACTTTTCCTTTCCAGGAGCTAAACCAAATACATAGGCATCACCCCATTTTCATGAAGTTAGCCACCATCTATCTTGCTCGCCATTATATTATATCAAATTACCATTATTTGTCATAATGTTTTTATATCATTGGACAAGATATGCCGATCGTGCTATTATAAAATTGTAAAATTTCTAGTTACATTGCCAAAGTATTAATAAAACTAAAAAAAGGCAACATGCATGAACATGTCGCCCTAGCGAGTCTTCTAAATAGACGATGGCTTGTAAAACTTTAGTTGTAAAAATAACCTCTAGTTACTTAGCCAAAGTAGTATCTAGATGGTTATTTTTTTTGGTTATTATTACTAACCCAATGAATTGACTAATATTGCTCATTTAAAATATGAATGATAACATTTTAATTATAAGATTATTAAAATACATACTGAAAAGAGGATTCTACTTGAAAATATCGTGGATTTTATGGTGGGTATTAACTGTAATTGAATTAGGATCATTCATTACGATTTCTTTATTATTATGGTTTAGGGATGTTGATGCTACAGGTGCTGTTCAAACAACAGAATTAAAATGGATGTCTATTGGTATGATCTCTACCTTGTTTATCATACCGTTTTTAACTCAAATCGCTTGGCTAATTATCAATATTGTTACTTCAAAGAAACTAGCACCTCAAAAATAACATATCTATTTTCCTTAAATAAGCCCCATGTCATCCACTTCTATAAATGGATGACATGGGGCTTTGTTAGTCAGTTTAACGACTTTATAAGTTTAGACTTATGAACATGATTCTAATACTGTTTATGTTCTTCTTTTTTTTATTGCTTTATATGCCGCTATAAAGAATAATATTCCAGATGTTATCCATAGAACTCCAGATAAATTTATTAAGTTACCATGTAAATTCGTGGCGATCATTGGAAGAATGCCTGCTATTAAAATTAAAAATATAACTGTTCTCATTGTAATCCCTCTTTAACTATTCATTAAATGTTATAAGTTAAGAAAATCTTTAATGCGGTCGTGCTAAATAAATACCAAAAACAATCAGTAATATTCCTATCACTATAAAGCTTTTATATAAAAAACTATATTTCCTACGAAATATTCCGAGTATTGTTAAGTATATACCTAATATTATGGAGAGAATCATTATATAAAATCCCATTCTAATCATTCCTTTCAAGATTAATATTTTCAAACAACATATTGCAAGTATGTATGTATATCAGCAATCTTTATGAGTTATTTCTTTCTTGATTCATTAAATGTTATCCTAAAAATATAGTATATACAAAATCTAAACTATAAAAGAGGTGCTATAAATGAAAGTAAAAGACCTTCTCAAAAAAAGTTTTGACGATTTACTCGAGTTAGAACTAACGAGTTCTAATATAGCTGTTGTATTAATAGCTGTTATTGTATTAAGCACTATATTTACGCCTTTACTAGGTATTCCTGTTGGATTATTAGGTGGCGCTTATTATTTAAAAAGTTATAAATAATATATGAAAACCCGTTTCCGCAAATTCAGGAAACGGGTTTTCATATATTTAAGGATAGCATTTTTCATTTTCCACTTCTACCTTTAGCAAAATACTCAGCTGCAATGTCTAAGTTTTATATCAATGTATTTTTATATATTTAAGAAATATTTACACAATTTTCATTGACATAAGAAAACGCTTACTCTAGTATTGTCTTTAACGTAAACGTTTACGTAATTTAAATTTAGAGGTGTTAACTATGAAGAATAAAGAAAAATGGAGTGGCGTATTCCCAGCTATATTAGTACCTTTTAACGATGATGATTCTATTGATGAGCAAAGTTTTAGAGATTTAGTGAGATGGGTTGCAAATCATGACGGCGTGAAAGGCATTGTCGTTAATGGGCATACTGGTGAAATTATGACCTTGTTACCTGAAGAAAGAGCTAAAATAGTTAGTCTGGCTGTAGACGAGTTGCAAGGAAAGTTACCAGTTATATCTGGTGTTTCTGCAGAGGGTACAATTGAAACAATTCAGCATGCTCAAGCTGTCGAAAAAGCTGGTGGAGAAGGTATCTTATTAATGCCTCCACATTCTTGGTTAAGATTTAGTATGCAAGATGACTCGCCTTCTAATTACTTTAAAGATGTAGCAGATGCAATAAATATTGGTATCGTTGTACATCAGTATCCTGCTGATACGAAAGCATCTTATTCAACTGAACAGTTATTAAAAATGGCTAAAATACCAAATGTTGTAGCTTTTAAATTAGGTGAAAGAGATATGGCAACATATGAACTTCATGTTCGTAATTTACAAAAAGAAGCGCCTGATTGTGCAATCTTAACTTGTCATGATGAATATTTATTACCAACTTTAGTACAAGGCATTGAAGGTGCTCTTGTTGGATTTGGATGTTTTGTCCCTGATTTAATTTCTGATTTAGTCCACCATGTTAAAAATAATGACATTGCTTCAGCAAAAAATACTTATGATGAAATATTTAAATTAAAACATGCTATTTATAAAATGGATCAACCTTCATCTAGTTCTCATTTAAGAATGAAGGAAGCGATGTATCAAAGAGGAATTATTAAAACTAACCATGCGCGAAAACCTGTAGAACCATTAACACAAGAAGAAAAAGATGAAATTACAGAAGGTTTAAAAACTGTAGGACTGATTAACTAATTCCAAAATACAGAAGTAATAATACTTCTTATTTAGTCAGTGGTGATTATTATTAAAAATATAAAAAGATTAAGTTTCTTAGAATTGCTAAAGCGAATCGGTCCAGGTATTGTTTTGACTGGTGTTGTTATTGGTCCAGGCGTTATAACAACTGCTTCTATGGTTGGTGCTTCTTATGGCTATGCTTTAATGTGGTTATTTATACCTATCGCTTTCATGGGCGTTACATTTGTTGTTGCTTCTTATCGTATAACTTTGTTAACAGGCATGCCTTCAATAAAAGCGATTAGACATTATTTCGGTAAACCTGCCGCCATATTAGTTGGAGTATCCACTTTCTTATCTTGTGTATTTTTTACAATTGGTAATATTTCTGGAACAGGTGCAGCAATGAATTTACTGTTTGGAATTGATTGGAAAATTGGTGCAATTATAATGCTCGTTGTTCTAGTTTATTGCTATTTTTCTAAAAACGTATATTCCAAAATCGAAAAATTAATTTTAATATGTATATTTGGTATGATTATTGCTTTTTATATTTCATTAGCAAGTGTAGGAGGACCTGATGTCATTCAAACTTTTAATGGTTTGACACATTGGCATTTTCCTGAAGGTAGTTTATATTTAGCCTTAGGATTTATTAGTACACACGCTTCTATTACAACTGGTATTTATGGTACTTATTTAAGTAAAGAAAAGAAATGGTCGAAAGATGATTTATATAATGGAGGTATGTTAGCAGATGCATTAGCTCATGTATTAGGGGTAATATTAGTGAGTGGTGCAATCGTACTTGTTGGAGCTATAGTATTACATCCTTATAATCTTTCAATAACATCGCCAACTCAATTAAGTGATTTGCTAAAACCATTTTTAGGTACACATTTTGCACCTATTGTGATGGGTATCGCTTTATTGGCAGCTGCATTTTCATCATTACTAGGAAATACTCATAGATCAGTAGTATTATTAAATGCTGGATTTGATAAACCAACTCATTTAGATCATAAATCTATACAAATAGGAGCAGTAATTGTCTTAATTATTTCTTCTATTGTAAGTTTTAGCTATGGTGGATCACCAATAGAACTTATTTATATATCAAACATAGCAACTTCAATAGCTACACCGGTAGCTGGCTTATTCATGACTATTCTTTTATTTAAAAAAGATGTAAATAAAGGAGAAAGAAGGCCCTATCTACTACAGATTGCAATGATTATTAGTTACACTTTTTGCTTAGCATTAATAATTGCTTCTATTATAAACATATTCTAAAAACAACAGCTTTCTTATTTGAAGAAAGCTGTTGTTTCACGTTCTATATATTTCATTGGAAAAATACAATTCACATTTCGAATTTCATCATTTTGATTATTAAGCTTTATTAACAAGCGGGCCACAGCAGTTTCCCCTATTTCCTTAAGATTAACGTGAGTAGTGGAAAGTTTAGGTGATGTCAAATTACTAACTGGTGTGTTATCACTACCAATAATAGATAATTGTTCAGGAATTGATATATTTAACTCATTTGCAATATTAATAACACCTAAGGCAATATTATCAGATGAACAGATTACAGCAGTGACATCTTTATGCATAATTAAGAATTCCTCAACTACTTTTTCTTGTCCTTTAATATCAAATTCTTCCAATTCTAAAATATAACTATCTAAACCTAACTTATGAACTACATTTTTATACCCTTGTTCGTATATTTTACTTTGATACGAGGAGGAAGGACCATTAATTAAAGCAATATTTCTATGATTCTGGTTATATAAACTTTCAATAGAAAGTCTAACGCCAGATTTTTCATCTGCACTAATACAATCAAAATTTGAATTTTCAATAAAACTACCAATAATAACAGTAGGTAACTTTAAATAACTAATCCAGTTTAAATCTATTTCATTCTCTCTTGGTGCTAATACTAATATGCCATCAACGATATTTGTATCGAGCATTTTTTTATGTTGTTTACTTGTAAATGAAATAATTAAGTTATATTCTGTTTGATCAATAATACTTGAAATACCTTCAATAATTGTTAAAAAGAAAGAGTTTTGTAATGTATTAAAGCCACCAGGAATAATAACACCAATATTACCAGTATTCTTTTTAACTAAACTTCTAGCATTAATATTTGGCTTGTATCCCATTTCTTCCATAATTTCTCTTATTCTCTTCTCAGTTTCTTTACCTACACCAGGTTTATGTGAAATCACTCTAGAAACTGAAGCAGTAGATACATTTGCCCTTTTCGCAATATCTTTTATACTTATTCTCTTATTTTTCATAGAATGCCCCTTTATTTTAAAATCTATAAGTCATAAGTTATAAAACTCATTTATAATTTTTAGGTAGCTTACTGCTATTATACAGAATATGAAAAACAAAATGATAAAAAAACCTAAATGACTATTATAATAAATAGTCATTTAGGTTTTTACGCTTACTTTATAAAGCTATACTTGCTTGAATAAGTCCTAGTCCTATTAAAAGCACAAGATATACTATGCCCCAAATAAGTGCTGTTTTTCCTTTGAGATGGCTTGTTGCGTATAATACAACGCCAAATAAGTAAGCACCTAAAAGTATTTTCAAATCAAATATACCGAGAAATTGATTACTTTGGTTAAATATTTTTAAACTTGTAAATGAATATTTTACGGGATCCAAGTCCATAATTGCATGGATAGCTACAATAATTAAGCCATAGATTGATGTGATAAGTGTCATAAATGTTGCAGCTGCAAATAAACTTGTTGCTTTCACATCTGATTTCATGATTTTTGATACGATTAAGATTAAAAGGAACATGAATGCAACGCCAACAATTGCTCCTATGACTGCTCCTATGTATGCAAATACTGTCGTGAATGTAGACATATTGGCTACATCGGCTTCACTTAAGCCTGTTTCTCTTAATTCAGCTGAAATATCTGTAGTTAATGTAGTAATCCATGCTGAAGCGATTGCTATAATGATAACTAGTAACATATTTACTAACCATTTCGGATTTTCTCTAAACTTATTAAAAGTTGGTGCAAAAACTAAATTTGAATTTTTCATGTTGTTGCTCCTTTAAAACGTTTTATTATTTTATGATAACATTCATATAGAATGATTCAAATACTAAATTATATAATTAATATTCTTAAATTTTATAAATCCGGTTGAATTAATTGAATAGTATTATTCATATTTTTCAAAAACAAAAAATAGAATCATCATAATAGTGAGTATGACCATTACAACAAATGTTGTAAAAACTAATACAGGCATTATATAGGTGAAATAATATTTGAAAAATAGTAATAGTAACGAAGAAATCATTATAAAAATGCTGAATGCAATGGTACATTTTTCGATTTTATTCATTTGTTTCTCCTATTTGATGTTTTAAATTTCTCAAGTCATTATTTAAAGTTTTTACTTTCTCCATAGTGTTTCTGTCTTCTAATATATCTAATGGTTTTACACCTTCTCCAACTATAAAAGAATAATTCGTTATATTCATAAATTCAAAAATATATTTGAATTGTTCTATCAATGGTCTTGATTTAACTGCAGGATTGTCACCACCAACTATGATAATAATATATTCTTTCTTAGACATTACTGATTTGAAATTATCTCTATGTTGATCTCTTAAACTTTCTGTCCATCGATCTATAAATAGTTTTAAAGAAGCACTCATAGAATACCAATATAATGGTGTAGAGAACACAACAGTATGTGCATCCATCACATTTTTTAATACCTCTGAATAGTCATCTTGATGCAAATCTTTGTCATTCATTTTTGAGTGTCTATTGTCTATAACTTTATCTATTCTTTTCTCATAAAGATTAATCATTCTATGCTTTGTACCTTTTAATAGATTATCTGCCAATATTCTTGAGTTACCATCACTTCTACTACTTCCTAACAAACATGTAATCATTATTTACTCCCTTATACTTTTAGTGTATATACTCATACTAATCCGCTTTATGATATTATTAAAATAGATTTTTCGGATACTAGATATCACAAAACACGATAATATATTGGAGTATACAATGAATATTAATTTTATTAAGACATTTTTAGTAGCTAGTGAAACTAAAAATATTTCCAAAACAGCAAGTCTATTAAACTATTCCCAATCGACAGTATCAGGACATATTGAAAAACTTGAAAATGAGTTAGGTGTATTACTCTTTCACAGAAAAAAATATGGCGTTGAATTAACTAACGAAGGTTTAACCTATGTAAGATATGCTCAAAATATCATCGATAGTCATATAGAATTCCAGAAGGAAGTGCGTGGCTTATATAATCATTCGGAGAGTTTAGTGATTAATATGCAAGAGAGTCAATATATTTACAAATATGCTCAAAAAATAAGTGAATGGATCATTAACAATCCACATGTGAATATTACGTTCAAGACAGCACATTCTAATTTTTATATTAAAGAAGAATTATCGAATAACGAAACTGATATATCCTTAATAACAGATGAACATATTATAAATAACACTTTAAATAATATTCCAATATCCGAAGATCAACTCGTCTTAGTAACCAATTGCCAGTTACCTTCATTTCAATTTAATGATATAGAAAATTCTACTCTATTAGTTACTGAAAAAGGTTGTAGTTACCGTGAACAAATGGAAAAGATTTTATTTAAAAATAATATTACGCCTATGCAAAAAATAGAATTTATTGGCATTGAATCCCTACTTCAACATATTAAAAACATTGGTGGTATTGCTTTATTACCACAATTTGTTGTAGCACAAGAATTGAATAATCATCATTTATTTTTAGTACCATTAGACTATAAATTCGCGACATTAAAGACAAACTTACTATATAACTCGAATACTAGAAAACAAAGCGTATTTTCATTTATTGAAAATGTATTTTCTTTGGAAGGAGAAATGAAATGAAGAAATTTCTTAAAGTAAGTTTTGTTTTTGTATTATTAATCACTACATATTTACTTATGAATTTTTTACTGTTTGATAAGTGGACTTTACATCAAAGTGAACACCAACTAAATAGTGATATTGAAAATCATAACAACAATCATTTAAAACAAATTTCTAAAGATGATAAGACTTATAAATTTTTAAAGAACGAGAAAAAAATAAACATTGTAAGTCAAAGTGATAATCAAGGTAGCGGAAGTATAAATTATTATCGAGTAATGATTCATAATCATTCAGGCGAAATATACATTAATTCCAATCACGCTTTTATTCCTAAAAACTCCACCATCCGAAGTATTAGAATGCTTTAACATTAAAAAACATATCATTCGTTTTTTAATAAATTATTTCATATTTCAAATCACAATATTTTCAAAAGTTTCATTTTAGGGATAAAATTGAGTAGATTAAATATTCAAAAAATAAGGGGATGAACTATATTATGAAATATCGTGAATTAGGTCGTACAGGTATGAAGATCAGTGAAGTCAGTTTTGGTACGTGGGCAATTGGTGGCGCATGGGGCGAAACAAATGATGAGGAAGCTTTAGAAGCTTTGAAATATGCAATCGATCAAGGTGTGAATTTCTTTGATACTGCTGATGTTTACGGTGATGGGCATAGTGAGGAACTACTCGCTAAAGCAACTGCAGGTAAAGAAAATGAAATTTATATCGCAACAAAATTCTGTCGACAAGGTGATATAGCCGACCCACAAAATTATAGTTATGAAACGGTTAAGTCATATTGTGAAGATAGTTTACGTCGTTTAAATAGAGATTCAATCGATTTGTTTCAAATCCATTGCCCTGCCACTGAAATTTTAAAAGATGGTAGTGTCTTTAAAGTATTAGATCAATTAAAAGAAGAAGGCAAAATAAAGCACTATGGTGTCAGTGTAGAATCCGTAGAAGAAGGATTGATTTGTTTAAACTACCCTAATGTAGAGTGTTTACAAATTATTTTTAATATGTTCCGTCAAAAACCATTAGAATCATTAATTCCTAAAGCTCATCAACAAGGTGTAGGAATCATTGCGAGAGTACCGCTTGCAAGTGGATTATTAACAGGGAAATTCACAGCAAAAACAACATTTGCTGAAGATGATCATCGTAAATTTAATGAAAATGGCGAAGAATTTAACGTCGGTGAAACATTCTCAGGTCTCGGTTTTCAAAAAGGTGTAGAATTAGCTAATCAGTTAGAATGGATCAAAGAAGGCCGTTCTTCCATGGCAAGTGCAGCATTAAGATGGATTTTAGACTATAAAGAAATATCTTGTATTAATCCTGGATTTAGAAATATAAAACAAGTTAAACAGAACTTGGACACACTAAATACTAAATCATTCACAGAAAATGAAAAGTTAGAAATTGAGCACTTCTACAAAGAAAAAGTAGAACAATTTATTAGAGGCGTGTATTAATTGAGGTGCTAAATTTTTTCAATAAACTATTTAGAAATCGAACCAGAAAATACTTATTGGAAAAAACAAGGTGTTACTATTGAAGACCCTGATGGATGGAGAATTGTATTAATGAATAGGTTATATATAACTTAAATGACCATCGTTAAGTTATATAAAAAATGGATAAGGGAGAAAGTGCTGAGAGTATATTAAAAAGATTAAAATTATAAATAAGTCATATGTAACACTGTTTCCGATATAGAAATAATTTCACCTCATTTATTTTTTCAGTATTATTCAATTATTTATGAATATAAATCGGAGGTTAATATATTATGCAAACAAACGAAGTTAAAGGGATGTTTAACGCTACGGGGGCTAATATTTATTTTGAATCAAAAGGTAATGGTGAGAATATATTATTACTTCATGCTGGAATTGCAGATTCACGTATGTGGGATAATAAATTCCACTTATTATCAGAAAAATATCGAGTAGTTAGGCTTGACCTTCCTGGATTCGGCTTAAGTGATTTCACAGGAGGAAATTACTCTTATAGTAATATTATTAATGAAATACTTACACATCTAGATATCAATCACACTCATATTTTAGCAGCTTCATTTGATGGGAAAATAGCTATTGATTTTTATCTAGACCACTCAGAAAAGTGTCTGAGTTTAGCACTTTTGTCTCCAGCTTTAGGTGGGTGGCAAGATTCGTCTTTCCTACAAGATTATGAAGAAGAAGAAGAAAAACTATTACGAGAAGGTAAAATAGAAGAAACAGCACTGTTTAACTATAAAACTTGGATACTAAGAAATAGGTCTCCAGAACTTATCAATACAGATGTGAAGCAATTAGTTGTTGATATGCAGATGGAATTTTTAACTAAACCTGAATCAGATTATTCTTGCGAGGAAGTAGAAACGAAGGATAATATCTTACAGATAAAAAATATCCAAATCCCTGTATTAATTATTAATGGTAAGTATGATATCCAAGATTTTCATGATATATCTGAGCTAATGAGTAAAGAACTTCCTTATGTTAAAAAGATTATAATCCCTGATACAGCACATTTAGCTAACCTGGAATCTCCAAATCACTTTTTTAAGTTGATTTCGGAATTCTTTTCCGATAGCTAAAATAATTCATGAAGATAGTATTTAATAGTATTTTAGATATATACTTAGTCAAAATCACCAGTTTAGCTGAAAGAGAGTTTTTAAATCTTTATCCATTAATCGATTCTGAAAAAAGTGAAAGAATTAAAAGGTTTATTAAATCTGAAGACAAATTACGTACAATAGTTGGAGAAGTTCTCATTAGTATCGTTTCTACGATTTGATTTACAAAATGAGCAATATCATTTTCTGGAATTAAAACTTCAATATCTAGTGGTAGCGTTAATTGAGACATGTTATAATTTTTATACATAGAGCACCTCGTTAATTTAGTTTTTGTTGTGATTAATTAAATTATACGAAAGTGCTTTATTTTTTTGTATAAGAATGGATATTTTGTCACGATTTTGTAAAGTGCTGACGCCCGGGGGAATAGTATGCGTGAGAGACTACAGGCTCGAGCCGTACCCCCAGGCAAGCATGCACGCACAAAATCGTAGATTTTATAAATAAAGGAAAGAGAGCTAATCCGAAAATTATGGATTAGCTCTCTTTATTTGAGAATAGGTATTTATGTCCCACGCTCATTTTTGTGTCAAAAACGATAAAATAAATACTACAGTCCTTCTAATATTTGATTATTTTTCGTCATTGCTCATATCTTCAGTTTGATTGATATCATCTTTAAGAGGCGCTTCTTCAGACTCTAGGCCATTATTTTCACTAGAACCTTCATTTTCACTAGAAGACTCATTTTGTTCAAAGGCATAAGTTTTCTTTTGATTTGAGATGTTCTCAAGCATCTGAGTTAAATTAAAGCCCGTCATTTGGTTTAAACCTTCCTCAGCATTAGCCATTTGAGAAATAATACCATTTGATAAAGAGTTTACGCCTTCTCCGTTTCCACCATCAAGAATACGGATATTCTCAACATTAGATAATGGTTCAGCAATTGCTCTAGCAAACTCAGGCAATGTATTAATCATCAATTCAGCTAACACAACGTCTTTATTTTCAGCAAGCGCATTAGCTCTTTCTCTTAAACCGTCAGCTTTTGCTTTTTCTTGTTCTCGAATAACTTCAGCTTCAGCTTTACCTTCTTTAATACGAGCTTCGTATGCTGCTTCAGATTGTCTAATCTTAATTGCTGCATCTGTTTCTGATTGTTGACGACGTACATCATCTTTTTGGCGTTGAATAAGAACATCATTCTCACGTTCCATTTGAATTAAGTGTAATTCATTTTCTTTCTCAGAACGTTCAACATTCAATTGTTTTTCTTTGATTTCTAAAGCTCTAGATTCTTTCTCTAATTGACCAGAAGCTTCAGCCTGCGCTTGAGCTTTATTTGTTTCACTTAAAATTGATTGTTCTTTTAGATCTTTCTCTCTACGAGAATCAGCTACGTTCATTTGACGAGAAATTTTTTCTTTCTCAGTTAATTCCGTATTTTCTGCTATTTTCATTTCAGTTTCTCGTGAAGCATCACTTTCAGCAATATCAGCCTTTTTCTTAATCTTAGCAATCTCAGGTTTACCTAAGTTTTCTAAGTAACCTTCATTATCACTAATATCAGATAAGCCTAATGAAGTAATACTAAAGCCCATATTGTTGAGCTGTTCTTGAGCAACCTCAGTTACTTTATTATTAAATGCTTCTCTATCTGAGTTGATTTCCTCAACTGTCATTTTAGATAAGATAGCACGTAAGTTTGTATTTAAGACTTGCGATATCTCATCAGATACTTCGTCTTGTGACTTACCTAAGAATTGTTCAGCATATTTAACGATACCTTTTAATTGATCTGCAACCTTAACTGTAGCGACCGCCTCAGCTTCAATGCCGACACCAGCTTTAGTCCAAACAATAGGCGTTTTGATTTCTAATTGGAATGATTTTAATGAAACACGCGTTGATGATTGGAACATTTTCATTCTATAACCGCCACCACGTATCACTCTCATATGACGACCTTCATCATCTTGATAAACATTCGACTCAGTTTTTGGATCGCCGATGTTTGGCCCTGTAATAATTAAAGCTTCATTTGATGGAACCGTCTTAAATCTTGCTTTCATGTAAAGATACCAAACTATAGCTACAATTACTACAAGTCCGATTACGGCTGCAATGCCGATTAATATTAACAAATTCATATGACTCGTCTCCTATTTCTATATTTTATAATTGTTCACTTTAATTATTTTATTATAAATATAGTTTCAAGTATATAGAAGAATATATTTTTATAATTATTATTTTATTACACATATTTTTTTAAGTATTTAGTAGACTATAATTGTTTTTTGTAATTACTATTTTATTTATTATAAATAGTAATTATTAGTGTACCGTGATTTTATGTTTTTGTTTTTGTTTTCATATTTCTTACAAGCACTTTCCACTCCATGTACGTTCACTTAACAATTAGCTTCTCATTCTGCAATGGCGCTCATCTCTGTCCAAAACCATGAACAAAAGGATTTTCACGTTGTTTTAAATTATAATAAAAAGAAGCGTCTCTATAACGAGAACGCTTCTTTTTACTTGCCTACGCGCAATGTCTTCCCTTGTTTGTTTTTCTCCCATTAAAACTATAAAAACCATCGCTTCAGTAATAACTAATTGCTATCTATTACCTACATCTCTACCAGTTTCTACAGCATTATTCTCTTTGTTTAATATTGCAGCTTGTACACTCCCAAAATACGGTGTGTCTTTACCTTGTTTTACTTTATACCCCATTTTTTTAAACTGTTTAAGATAATCATCATCTATATCTTTTTCATAATAAACAGTATCTCCATCATTGTAAAATCTAGGTTTATCAATAATATCCTGTATACTTTTATCATCATTAAAATACTGTATCATTACTTGATTTAAAATCGTAGGTATTTTATTACCCCCTGGTGAACCAATACCCATTGTAAAGTCTTTACCTTCTATTATAGTAGGAGCTGTGTATGATCTAGGGAATTTATGTTTATCTCCCCTATTTGGATTTTTACTACCTTTTGAAAAATTATTCAAAGAATCATTTAAATAAAAGCCCTGATCTACAAATTTACCTGTGCCAAAATAGCTTGCTAAACTATTTGTAGTACTTGTAACTTGCCCTTCTTTATCTATAACTACGAAGTGTGTCGTGTTACCATCTGTACCATCTGAAGGTTTCATACCATTATATTTATCTAGGTCTTTATATTTATCAATTATATAGTCGCGCTCTAAATAATTATTGTATGCAGATTCTTGATCATTCACTATTTCTTTATTTTCTAAAACTAAATTTCTCCCTGAAATTATACTATTTACATATTCTTTTTTAGTATTTTTTTTATTAATAATCTCATCAAGTTTCAGTCCTTGAGCCATTAGTGTTCCGCCCAGTGGATTAGAAGCAGAATATATTTTATTCCCTTTGTAATCAGTTTCTATAGCTTCTTTATCTGCGGGTTGATAATTTTTAAAATCTTTTTTCTTAAGGTGACTATCCGCCTGATCTGCTATGTCACCAGCGATATCATCGTAAAAATAAGATACCCCATTATCACGTATACCTTCTAACGTTTTTGTTAGTGCTTTTTGCTTAACAATGTCCCCTTCTTCAAGTGGTTCAGAATCTTTAAAGAATGGAGAATCCTTATCTATATCGTCACCGTATATTTTGAGGCTTCTATCTAATTCATCATCAACTTCAAAACCATCTTTAGCTAGTGGTATAACATAATTCATTATCTTCTTCTCATCCATTGATCCACCATTTTTATGAGCTTGATGAAGACCACTTACTAATCCGGGTACACCCGTTTCATCACTCTTTTTATAGTTATATCCAGACATATCTTTATATTCTAGCAACCTTGGTTTTTCAAATTTCGAATTATTTTTAGTAATCATGGCTCCACCTCCGCCAAGACCTGAAGTATGAGGCTCTGTAATAGCTAAGGCGTATGAAACACCAATTGAAGCATCGACAGAGTTTCCTCCATCTTCTATAATTTTTTCTCCAATTTTAACTGCAATTGGATTATTGGATGCGACACCATAGCTTTTCTTTTTTGAATTTTTAGCTTCCGATATTTTGTTTTCGTACAAATTATCTTTATCTGACTTTTTTTGTGTACTACATAAATAAATTAAGGTTGAAATCAATAAAACTATGATCATGCTAATAAATAAGAATTTGCGATTATATATCATAAGATTTATTCTCCCTGATTTAAATAGTTAATTTTTGCTGCTTCAAGTTCAATTTTCTCTTTTGAGTATAATTTTTCATCTGAATGCATTGCTATAGTTAAAGTTAATGCGCCTAATATAGTAATAACAACAGTTGCATTAAGTAACTTATTTGCTAGTTTCATTGATAAATTCTCCTTTTTTCGTTGTCCAATCCATACTTGAGTCTTTAATATAATTCAGCATTTGATTATTTTTAATGACATTATCATTATTATTAGAAAGATAACCGCCCTTGAAATTAACTGGAATAACCTTTGTTTTTAATTTTTCATTTTCAATTTCTTGCTGAACAATAATGCTTTCATTATTTTTTGATAAAAAGTCTTGTGAAGTTAAATTTCCTAAGCTATAAAATATATGAGAATCTTTGTAACTTTCTATTTTTTGAATTACATTATTATTACCAATTATGACATCCGCTCCAGCGTCAACTAATGCATGTGCATATTCTCTTTGTCTTTCTGACACTGTCCTTTCATCCGGTACTCCCCAGTTCACACGAACTATTACTAAATCATTATTTTTATCTAAATCTTTAATTAAAGGAATAAAAGTTTTAGGATTCAATTTTATAGAAGTATTATTTTCTGAAGCATCTATAAATTTAGAGCTTGTATCACTAAAGGAAACAGTAGCTATTTCTTTCCCTTGATGAAATTGTTTTGAGATATTGTTATTAATAATATTTATTCCTTCATCAGATAAAAGGTTTGGATTGGATTGATCAATACTTTTAAATATACTTTGTGTATTCTTAAAATTCATATTATTGCTATTACCCAATGTCAAACTGTTAATATTATTATTACTAAGTGTTTTAATATCTTTAATATCTTTTTCGGGATTACTACTACTTAATTTTAAATTTGCAGATGTATAATTACTGTTATTTGTTAGATTTTTTAAAGGACTTAATATTTTTGATAAACTTTCCTTTTGACCTTTTTCTGCTAAATTAATATTTCCTAAATAAGTCACTACTAATTTATCATCCTCTTTTAAGCTACCAAATATATTTTTACCTTTATAAATATAGTTACCAAATATCATAAAACATACTAGTATAACTAATAATATTACAATATGCTTACTGGTTTGTTTTTTGTGCTTTTTCGATTTTTTTAATATTTGTTCTCCTATTGTAAGTTTTTTAGCCATTGCTTTTCTCCTTATTTATGTAATGAAACTATAGACAAATAATATTAAATAAGTAACAAAACTCAATAAAATTGTTGTTGATAACGTGATTATGACGCCTTGCTTTTGAATCGTATTGGCAATAATACCAGGTATAACTACACCGATACCACTTAACTGGAGTATCTCAAATGGCGCAATTGGATATATTAAGTCAAACATAAACTTAATAATCATGCCTGTTAATATCATAGCTGCAAATTTTCTTCTTCCATATAATATTGTTATTTTTCCAATTCCATGTACAACGATTATATAAGTCAAACAACTAATTAAAATAACTGATATTAACATTAGTGGTTGGTCGAATACTAACGCCAAATAACCTGGTACAACTAATCCTGCTGGATTTATGCCAAACTTTTCTGCAAAAATTAAACTTAATATAACACCTACAAATAACGAGAAGTATAATTCAGAACCTATCATGTTAGCTTTTCCCTTCTATGAAATTTACGATACTTTTTCCATTACCGTGGATATTACCTACACAGAATATTAAAGATTTTTGAGATTCTTTTAAAATTCTATCTTGGACTTCAGAAAATTCTTTACCTTCAAAATTGTAATAATTTATTTCTGGATAATCTTTCATTACTTCAGTAACCATTTGAGTGGTACTACCAGTTACGATTAACGTATCTATTTTGATTTTAGGAATGAATTTTTCTGTAAATAAGTATGTTCTATCTACCCTGTCATATCGGCAGTTCAAAATAATCACTACTTTTTCAAACGGATAGTTATAAGAATAAACCTTATCTAATATTGCTAAACTTGACTCCGGTTCATTAGCTGAAAAAGCATTTATGAAAATATTTGTATTATTATTAGCTTCATAATATTTTACTCTTACAGCCCCAGAATCTGGAGGTGCATTCAGCATGCCTTTCATTGCAACATCCTCATTTATACCTAAAGACTTAGCTACACCTAAAGCAATTGCAACATTATCTGGAAATACAATATAATCAAATTTTTTCAAATAATCTTCTGATATTTCATTTTTATCAACGACTATTAAGTCGGTTTTTCTATCTTGAGCGATTTTTTTATAATAGTTTGTATATTCATCTTGCATAACAACTGCCTTACCATTAAACGGTATAGTTGCAGCAAATGCTTCAGCTACCTCATCAAGAGTAGGCCCTAAAACATCCATATGATCTTCAAGAACGTTTACAATTACGCCAACGTTAGCCTTTACTAGATCATTCTGGAAAGTAATTTGGTAATCAGGATTAACAGCCATGCATTCATTAACCAATGAATCTGCATTTTGATGAACCACATGCCTCATAATAGCCTTTTGTTCACCAATATTAGCTCCTTGTGGCTTTCTTATTATTGGATCCTCTTTATCGGTATGCCAATATAAAATGCGCGCATCTGTTCCGGTAGTTTTAGCAATCACATTATGTTGATTTTCTTTTAAAATGCTAAAAATCAATCTCGTAATTGTAGACTTACCTCTAATTCCATTAATATTAATTCTTATGGGTATTTTTTTTATATTAGAATTGTGTTTGATCTTTTCTAATACACCTAGAGAAATAATAAGAAGTGTTAAGATTATTATTAATAACAAATTTCTAATTTCCTTTCTTTTTTTATTTCCCGGTTTTTTAGTGTGAATATTACTTTTTGAAGTGAATTTAATTTAGCTGTTTCTCTCGTGGATCTAAATTAAGGGGGGTATAAAATAGGTCAAAGAATTCCCATATCCTTTGAGTGATACCTGCGATTTAAACAATATCACAAATGAATATTATCATAGACTCTATTTATATACAATAAAAGAATTATTTTTAAACTTGAATAATATTTCTAATATTAATAATCAGACTATTTTGTTCTTAATTGTGTATAATAAACTTAATTAAGTTTACAAAAAATTTACTTTTACATACAAATGTACTCATATTTATAAAAGTAAGATTTTTATTCACTACGTTATAATAAATATATTCCAAAACAATAGGTGGTTTTTATATGAATAACAAAAATTTAACTTTTACTACGGATCGTTTAGAAATAAGACCGTTAGTAAATTCTGATTATGAAAGTTGGCTTAAAGGTTTTTTAGATAGAAACCCTTCCCAATATCAATATGACGATGGGTTAATAGATATGTCTGTCTGTACTAAAATTTGGTTTGAGGATTTGGTAAAAAAACATCATGAGTTAATAAAAAATGATGAGATGTATATTTTAGCTATATTTGATAAAAATAATCAGCATATAGGTATGATTGATTTAGTAACTATTAGACGTGGAATTTTCCAATGGGGAGAATGTGGATACTTTATACACAATCAATTTTGGAGAAATGGTTATGCCTATGAAGCATTAAGAAAAACTTTATATATTGCTGATAAAGAACTCGAATTCCATAGACTTGAAGCACATGTGAATTTAGATAATGATCCATCAATCAAGCTGTTACAAAAATCAGGTTTTGAATATGAATGTACTAGAAAAAACTTTATATATGAATTCGAACAATGGACTGATAATCACATTTATTATATTAATTTTGATGATAACAACAATCAACAAAATTAACATAATATAATCGTTTCTTCATCGAATAGAACTAGTGAATAAATTTAGAGAGATCTAAACGGTCCCTCTAAATTTATTCATTTTCAATATAAGTATATTATTAAAGGGGATAAGCGGCTATAATTCCAGTGTATATTTAAGGAGAAATTAAGGTTGTCTTTATTTTTACATAATTCTTATGATAAAGTTTGCTAAAAGGAGTGATAGTTTTGAAATTGTTTTTATTTATTGTGCAAATAATTTTGGCGATTTTTTTAGCATTTTTTGCCTATAAACAAATGAACCAAAATCATTTAGATACATGGTTTACTGTTTTTATAGTATTCTTTTCTATTTTCGTAATTTGGTATGATGACCGGTATCAAAAAAATTAAACTGAGCTTTTATGCCGAGAAAAAGGAGTTTTTGTCTGTTAACTAAAAATATTAAATATCCCTACGTAAAATTCATTTTTGATGTTGTCGGTATTCTTACTAGTGTTGGTATTTTATTAATGTTTATCTTCAATACATATGCTAATTTTAAATCTAATGGTAGTTCTTCATTTGGAATAAATATTATAGGTTCTAACATGATTTTATTATCTATTTTGATCTTGATTGTTGTTGTATGCGCTGTTTTTTCTTTCGTTTTGAAATTGATAAAAAAAGAGCGTTAATTTTAGGGGTATTTAATAAGTCTTGTGACAAAGTTTGATTAAAAAGGAGACAAAGAATGTTGATATTCTTATTTATTTTAGCTAGTGGTCTTTTGGGTTATTTTATGATCAGTCGTTCAAGAAAAAGGTAGGACACATATTTATGCCAAGAAAAGTTATTTATGTTAAGGATTCCGAGACTCAACATAAATAAAGCAATTTGAATAAAGCAATTATGTTGAGTAACATAAAAAATAAAAAAGCTATTTTTTATGGAGTTAAAATGATAAGTCTACGTGGAAGAAAATCTTCAGAAAAACGTTGGGATAAACATGTAGAACCGGCTTTAAAGAAAATTTTAAAACAAGAACAAGCTACATGGAAAAATATAGAAGGTCAGGTTGCACAAGCGTTAATGGGTACTGGTATTAAGGATTCTTCAGCTCGTAGTATTGCTTATTGGGTATCCGAAGTAAGTCAAACTTTAATATAAAGGAGTGTAATTTTTGTGAACAATGAAGAATTAGAGTATAGACTTTTATTGATTAAACAATCAATTGATGTTTTACAAGAAGAGTTAGCACCAAACTTAAAAACAAGAGATTTAGTCTTGTTACGTTATGGTTATAATTTGGATGAAATAAACAAGTTAGATGATTATTTATTTAATTTAATGATGGATAAGCGTGATATTACAAAGAAAGATTTTAAAGAAAAGTTATGTCAAATAAGAGAACTCCCAGAAATTCCAAACGGACAAGTTGATGATATTTTGGAAGGTTATAAAAATAGTGGTCTTTATATAAAGTTGATTGGTAATATTTTAAAAAAGGGCAATTGATCTTGGGGCTTTTTAAACGAGTGGAACGAGTTTCTTCTTGTCTTGAATAAAATATAATAAAGTTAAATAAGAAAACACTCTCATATTATTGTGGATGTTTTCATATTTAACTTTTTTTGTTATTTTTTATTTTAACCCTTTTTTATTATTTATAAATCTGAATAATAAAGCAGTAATTCCCATAATAATACTGTAATGAAAATTGATATCAAGACAATTAGTTAAAATTCTAACTAGTTTTCATTACTATACAAGTTAGCTAATTGCTCTATTTTTTGTTTTACTTGTGATCTAACATTCAATGGCCATAAACATTCACATTTATTCCCAAAGCTTAAAATCATATTATAGTAGTAATCGTTTTCTATAAATGGAAAGTTAACTATATAGTGATCATTACCATCTGATAAGCAATCTTCATATTTACAAAAATCAAGTACTCTATCTATAATCAATTTATGAATACGCAATTTTATAGTAATTTGTTTTGCTTTTAAAATATCAGAGAATTCTAATGTAGCTTTTTGAAATTTACGCGGTGTAAAAGCTTCATTCTCTAATTTTAAATTGGATATTCTAGACAGTTTAAATAATCGAAAATCATTACGATAACAACAATAACCATAAAAATACCATTGACTCCCTTTTAATATAATTTGATAAGCTTCAACTTTACGATACGATTTATTTCCATGTAGATCTATATAATCAAATGAAATTATTTTTTTCCTAGCAATGCTGATTTTCATTAATTCTAGATACGATTGTAAATTTCTATAACCTACCCATTGTGTTAAATCTATGAGTATTTGTTCTGTTTTAAATGCTATTTCCTCGGTTTTATCATTTGGAATAAAACTTTTCATTTTTACAATTGCATTGACTAATTCTTCATTCCCAACAAAATTTGTTAAGCTAGAAAGCC
Source organism: Mammaliicoccus sp. F-M27 (assembly GCF_022387115.1). Lineage (NCBI taxonomy): Bacteria > Bacillati > Bacillota > Bacilli > Caryophanales > Staphylococcaceae > Mammaliicoccus > Mammaliicoccus sp. F-M27. The sequence goes on from NZ_JAJNIE010000003.1 coordinate 124,353, forward strand.
CCGTAAGTATAGTTGATATTTCCTCAGTTGAAAAAACACTTTTATCTACTTTATATTTTTCCATTATTTCAATACCACCATTTACTCCTGGAGTCGAAACTATTGGAATACCCGCGATGTTAATTGCATCTATATCGCGATAGATTGTACGGGTTGATACTTCAAATATATTTGAAAGCTCCTGTGCACTCACACGTCCTCTTTCAAGTAGAATCATAATAATACTTACCAGTCTGCTGATTTTCATTTATGAATACCCTCTTAGATTATTTTTTAATTGTTGACATAAAGTAGTCAACAATAAGTCTGTATAATTATAGTTGAATAAGCAATCTATCACAATTAAATGGAGGAAATACGATGAAAATAATATATATTTATATTCTTGATACTTTAGCCGATTGGGAAATAGCACATATTGTTGCAGAATTAAATTCAAAACGTTTTTTCAAGAAAGATGCTGCTGATATCTCAATAAAAGCTGTGAGTTATTCTGAAAGCCCAATTAAAACAATGGGAGGAATTGAGATGTCTCCAGATGTATTAGTCGATGATGTAGTTCTAAATAAAGAGAATATACTGTTACTCCCTGGGGCTGATACATGGAATGAATCAAAGCATGATTGTATTCTTGAGAAAGCTAAAACTTTACTTTCATTGGGGGCAACCGTTGGAGCAATTTGTGGTGCTACAGTTGCTCTTGCAAATAAGGGACTATTAGATGAACAACTTCATACGAGTAACGGGGAAGGTTTTCTTGAAATGCTCAGCTCAGAGTATATGGGGCGAAAGTTTTATATAAATGAACCGTCTGTTTCATCAAATAATATGATTACTGCTGGATCAACGGATAGTCTATCATGGACAAGAGATATTCTTGAAAGTTTAGATATATTTAATTCTAATACTTTAGAAGCTTGGTATAATTACTTTAATACAGGTGAAGCTAAATATTTCTTTGACCTAATGGAGACATTACCTTCTATGTAATAATGATTAAACAAAAATGTAAAGAAAAGCATAAAGGGCACTAGAATAAACTTATAACCATTAAGTATAGCTCTTTATTATTTTCAATTTTATTGCTAGGTTCAATTCCAAGAGACATCTTGAGATATTTGAACAGTCAATTAAAAGGGAAAGCATTCTACTCACATATTTCCCCAATGAGCCCGTTAAAAAGACTGTGACTTGTTAAATTATAAAATTAAAATAAACCATCTCAAAACTTTTCAAAGTTGTACGAGATGGTTTATTTTTTCGTTCTTTTTTACACCATCTTTTATTGTGAAGCAATCCAGTAATTGACGTTTATGACGAGAAAAATTAAAAAAAGAAAAGAACCCTAAATTAAACCGAACGATTGACACGCTTTTGGGTTTTTAGGGTTCAAAGTTTCTGTTCAAAAAGGAAATTGGAATAAATATTATTCATAAGAATTTAGTATTTCTTGACTTTTTTCTTGGAACATTTCAGAAATAATAAATGACTTTAAAATAGAAATTATATTTCTTCTTTTGAAAATAGGATTAATTTTCAAAGCTTTTTGTTCTAAAGCAAAATTATTACCGTTATAGTTTTTTATTAGTGTAGAGAATTCTCTTAAGTCTTTTTTAGATAAATCAAACAAAACTACAGTTTCCTGGATTGTAGGTTCTTTCATATCCTCAGCATGTAGTAGTCCAATAAGTGTTAATAAGCTAGTGTTGTGAAATCTTAATTTTTCAATTTCATCTAATAATAATTTGTATTCATTGCTTTCCAAAGAAATCTCTCCTTATAATAAAAATGCGTCTATAGCCCAAGCGATATTTCTAGCATAAGTTGTTGGAACTCCTGCAGAAAGTAAAGATTGGTAAATTTCACCGTGAATCATATTTTCTTATTAGTATATTTGGGTGGATACAATAAAAAATATAGAGATAAGTGATGAAAAAAATTTTTGTTTTTCATGTCTTGATAATAAGGGTAACTATTGTCGGGAAGGCTAGTTGCCCTTAAAGCATTGGTACGTCTAGTTTCAACCACAAGTTTTGAGTTTTTAGGGTTCAAAGTTTCTGTTCAAAAAGGAAATTGGAATAAATGTTATGAAAATAGTTTTGATTCTTATTATCAGTTTCTCTATTTTTAAGGTACTAAAATTTGAAGTACTAGAGAAATAAGGCATATAGTAATAGAAAAAATAGTTGAAAATATAAATACGTTTTTCCATGGAAGTCTTTTGTCATTGCGATTTAAAAAATTAATAGCAGTAGATATAATAAAAGTGGAGATTATAAATATCATAAATTCTGTAAAAGTTACCAAAAAATCGTCATCCTTTTGATCATAGTTTTGCGAGTTTCTTCTTGTCTTGATAATAAGGGTAACTATTTCGATTTGAAATGGTTACCCTTAATGTATTGGTATATCTAGTTTTGACCAAAAAAGTTACTTTTTATTTTCTAAATCATATTTTTTTGCTTCTTTTTTAGTTTCATCGCTTACTTCAAATAATAAATAATAAATTACAATACCGATTGGAACACCTAAGAATGGTGTTGTGAATGTACTTGCTATTAAAATCATAAGAATTAGCGAAATTAAATCCTCCCCATTCCATTTTTTGTTTAATAAATTATCTAACATTTCCTTAATCGACATAAACTAAACTCCTCCTTTTTAAAAACCTTTATCATATGTTCCGCTATATTAATAACAACTTCAAAGAGAAAATTAGAATGAAAATTTAAGTGTTTTTTTGTTTATTATATTTAATGAACCTTACTAAATATAATATATAAGCAATAAAAATAAATATATTAGCTAATAGAATTTGAGTAGTATTTATGTTGCCGAATTTGATACTAATTATTGTCCAAGATGTTATTACTATAAATAATAATAAACAAATCCATATATTAAAAAGTTTCTTCATAGTCTCACTCCTAAAATATTAGCAGAAAGTTGCACCGCCTGTTAAGCGATAAAATGCGCCAAAACCCTACCATGGAATTGGTTTAACTTTTGCTCTTTTAATCACTTTGCTTTTTTGTTATTTATAAATCTGATTAATAAAGCAGTAATTCCCATAAAAATAATTAAAATAAGCATGCTGATGTTAATTATTATTTTATATTGCTCATCACGTACAAATATTGAATTAATGATTATAGTTAAAGAAATAAGAATCAAAAGAATTGTAAAAATATTATATGTTTTTTTCATATTTATTTAACTCCTTGCTTTTTCAGCATACTTTTGTAAAGAATACTTCTTACTTCAAAAATATTTTATTTATAAACGAAACTAAACTGTAGATTAGGAAAGGTATTAATGAATAAATTATAATAATTATTATGTTGTCTTGCTGTTTAAAAACAAAATAAAACATAATAAAAACTAACAAGCTAGTTATTAAGCCTATTATAGGTAAATATTTGTAGTAAGTTTTTAAATTATTCTTATGTTTTTCGTTCATATGAACTCTCGCTTTTTTTATTTAGGTTCTCCAAAATTCATTTCAACTTTATCATATGTTCCGCTAAATTAATAACAACTTCAAAATGAATAATGGCATAAATTATTTAATTTTAGCTATCATTTTACTTATGAAATACCAATTTTTCTTTATCGGTTTTATGAAATCTCCTATATATTCTTCGATATCAGCGTTAAATCCTTTTTTAAATTGTTGAACGCCATAATCTTCAGATGTATCTGAAAAATCTCCGGTAACACCGTAAAAATTATATCTATTTATATTATGTTCTTTACTGAATTTGATCATATCCCCTTGGAGTTTGTAAGCACCCATAAACTCATTGTATCTTGGATTAGATCCACTTGATAAATAGTACATTTCATGATCATTATATACATATAACGCTGCTGCTAAGTCGATTTTTTCGCCATCTGTTTCTATTAAATTTTTAATTTTAGTCATTTTCTTTTCAGAACTTTTAAGTCTTTGCAACAGATTGGTCATAGCTGTCTTTTGTTTCTTAGAATTAGGATTTTCGTTTAATTTAGTTTCAGCTAATAGAACTTCTTCTTTTAGATTTTCGTTTTGTAAGTCTAATGTCTGTAAATATTCTTTTAGGTTAACTGTAGCTATTTTCAGCATAGAATTATCATGATATATTTTTTGCATTTCTTTGAAATATTCAAAACCTCTAAATGAAAAACCATGTTTTTCCTCAGCCATTTTAAATAATTCAAAAAATCTTTCTGTTTCGTTTATATTCAAATTTTCAATTTGTACGTTCATTTCTTCTGTTTTTTTGATATTGCGTCTTGTTTGGTAATTCATTTCTTTAAGTAGATCTTGTTCTGTTTTGTTTTTTAAGTCTAGTACAGATAACCAGCGTATTTGACTCATTGGTTGGTAACCAACTGAATACCCTTTATGTTTGTAACCTAGAGATTCTAAAATTGCTTTGAAATTTTGATGGTCGTACTCTTTTATAATTTGGCCATCAGCTGTGTGTGTTTTTATGACTAAGTATGGATCTACTAAAACAAATAGACAATTTTGTTTTAGTAGGTATTTCGTTAAGTTTTTAAAGAAGAAATTAACTAATTCTTTATCTTGGTAGTCCATTACAGGACCTCTATGTGAATAAAAGTATTTAAAAAATCTTAGTGTACGTGCTTCTGACAATAAAGAAGCTGCAACTATTTGATTATTTTCATCTTTTACTCCGACAATATGTACATCTTTTTTATTTTCATTTCGATATTCGAAGTGATTCGCGCTTTGAGTATAATGCGAAAAATTTTCTTGTGTGAATCTTTCGAATTCTTGTTTTGTAAGTTTTAAAAATTGCATAATATCACCTTTTCATATACATTAAAATAATATGGATATAAGTAATATATCCATATATTGGGTTCTAATTTTTTATTTTTTTGGATTAGTAAATATAGTTATAAGTTGCAGCTTGAGCTTTTGTTAAAGTTCTTGTTCCATAACCTAAACTAACATTGTAATTGTACTCTGATATTTGAATACTGCCATTTGCATTAACTTTTTCAACATAAGCTACGTGGCCTAGTCCGCCACCACCTTTTGAAGTTTGTAAAATAGCTCCTGCTACTGGTTTTCCACCTGTGCTAAAACCTGCATTTTGGGCTTCGCCTAGCCAATTTTTAGCATCCGTAAAACTTGATGGTAAATAACGTTTTGTTTGATTACGTTTATTATGTACATACCAAGTACAATTATTATTCCAATGGTAATTAGTTTGTGCTGTTGTGATTGGTCTTGGATAGTTATCTATAGCTGCAGCATGAGCTTCATGCTTTGAGAAGTTTGTTACTCCTGTATCTATATTTGTAACTCCTGTTAAAACTAAAGTTGATAAAATTGTGTATGTTGCTATTCTTTTAATACTCAATATATTCTCTCCTTGAATATTAGAACCCTCCAAAAGAGTATAACAATTATTTATAATTTTCAATGATTTTCATTAAATTAAAATATATGTTGTATTCTTTTATTATTATTGTTGTATTCATTGGTTATTTATGATATATTCTTTAAGTAATTAATTTATATTCTTTAAATATTTTATTTATATCATTTGTGGAGGGATACTCAAGCCTGGTTTAAGAGGATTGCCTTTTTAGGCAATTAGGAGCAGTAATGCTTGCGTTGGTTCAAATCCTTCTCCCTCCGTATACTAACCATTATTTATGTATTTAAAAGAGAGACCTAAACGGTCTCTCTTTTTTTGTTTATTTATTTCAATATTATTATTTTTGGATGCTAATAGTCATATTTATACCGTTTATTGTTATTTCTATTAATTATTTTTAGAATTTTTCGTAGGAACTATAAACCTAAGAACACATGCTAAGACGAATAGCGTTACTATAATGATTGTTCTAAATTGGCCACTCATATCTAAAAATAATGTTACTAGTATTATTAAAAAACCAATGATATATAGATTTTCTTTGAAACTTTGTTTCATAATGAACACCTCAATTAAAATTTATTAACACATAGGCGATATTACTACTAGCATGCCCACACTTCAACAGCGCATAATAATATTTGAAATAATTTATTATATAATTAATATTCTTAAATTTTATAAATCTTATTTTTAATTTATTCCAACTATGATAACATTTTTGTTGTGTGATTATAAAATGAGTATAGGAGTGTAACATTTTGAAGAAAAAAGTTCTTTGGATAATCGGTATTATCGCTCTTCTATTATTAGTCGGAGTTGCTTTTATTATTAAGCAGACGACAGCTGAAGGTGGAGATGATGATAAAAAAGATGATTATGATACATATGAAGTTAAGGAAGAATCCCCTTTAAATATATCTGGGAAAGCTGCACCTACTAAAATTAAAACGTATAACAATAATGATCAGTTAGGCGATTTTGTTAGCACTGTCGTTGAAGATGGTCAAAAGGTTAAACAAGGTGATCAGTTGATTAATTATAATATTAATGATCAAAAGCGCCAAGATTCACAAGAAAAAGTCGATGAGGCTCAAAAAAAGGTTGATCAAGATTACCAAAATATCAATCAACAGCCTAATAATAATGATTTACAAAAAACATTATCTAAAGACTTGGATGTCCTAAATGATACTCAAAAACAATTGTCTAAATATAATAGTCAAGTGAATGAAAGTATGTATGCATCGTTTGATGGTAAAGTTGAAATGGACAATGATAATGAAGCCAATAGCGGAGAGCCTGTTTTAAAATTAGTATCTGATGAATCTCAAATTAAAACATCTATTTCTGAATTTGATATTAATAAAATTAAAGTCGGAGATTCAGTTAATGTTTCAGTGAGCAGTACTGGTGATGAAGGTAAAGGTAAAGTTGCAAAAATTTCTGAATTACCTACTAGTTATGAAGATAAGAGCCAAGAAAGTGCAATGGGTGCATCTGAATCAGAAGGTGAAACGCCAGAGACGTCTAACCCTACTTCTAATAATCCTAGTGTCGGAAAAGACAATTCAAAATATCAAGTAACTGTTGGTAAGATTAATATTCCTATCCGCAGTGGCTTTTCAACTGAAGGTAAAATACCTTTAGATGCGATTAAATTACCTAAGTCTGTATTAGCAAAAGGCAACCATGTATTTGTTTTAGATAAGAACAATAAAGTTGAAAAACGACACATCAACATTACACGTCAAAATGGTGAAATTTTTGTTGAGAAAGGACTAAATTCTGGAGAAAAACTCATCGTTTCACCTAAGAAAACGTTAAATAATGGTGAAAAAGTTGAGGTATCTTCATGATAAATTTAGTGAATGTTAATCGACACTTTAAGAACGGAGAAGAAACAAACCATATTTTAAAAGATATCAATATTTCAATTGATACGGGTGAATTCATTGCCATTATGGGCCCATCTGGTTCAGGGAAAAGTACACTGATTAATATTTTGGGTTTTATAGATAGAGGTTACACAGGTCAATACTTGTTTAATGATGAAAACTATCAAAATGTTTCTGATAATAAACTTGCGTTTGTCAGAAATAAAACAGTTGGCTTTGTCTTTCAGAATTTCAAACTTATACAAAATAATACGATTATGGAGAATGTCAGTATTCCCCTATTATATTCAGGAATGTCTTCAAGAGAACGTAAGCAGCGTGTAGAATCTGTTTTAAGAGACGTAAACATTGAAGATAAAAAGAATTTAGTACCGAAAAAATTGTCTGGTGGTCAACAACAACGTGTCGCTATCGCTCGTTCTATTGTTAACAAACCAAAGTTCATCATTGCCGATGAACCAACTGGCGCACTCGACTCGCAAACATCTAAAGATATTATGGATTTATTCATACGTCTTAATCGTGAACAAAATACAACGATGATTATCGTTACGCATGATCGTAAAGTAGCAGAACAAGCCGACCGTGTTATCCATATTTTAGATGGACGTGTACAACGAGAAGAGGTGATTGAATGAAGAACTTACCAAATATCATCTCAATTTCACTTAAATCCATCATGAAAAATAAACGACGTAATATTTTTACAATGATTGGTATTATTATAGGTATCGCTGCAGTTATTACCATTATGTCGCTTGGTAATGGCTTTAAAAAGACAGCATCAGAAGAATTCGAAGACACGGGTGCAAGTAAAGGACAAGCCATGATTACCTATATGCCAGATGGTATGGAAGCTTCAGAAAACAACCCCTTCGATAAAGAAGATATTGAGCTCGTCAAACAAATTGACGGCGTGAACGATGCCAAAATCAAAGAAAATGAAGATGAAAGTTACTCTGCAGAAATGACGAATGCACAGAAACAATCTGATATTAATGTTTTCAAAAAAGAACAAGCAACTGATACATCAGAAGGCAAAGGTTTCTCTAAAACAGATAATGATTTAAATGAAAAAGTCGTTACGATAGATAATACTATAGCTGAAAATGTATTCAATAATGACGCTGTCGGAAAAACATTATTCATTGATGACCAAGGATTCAAAATCGTTGGCATTGTAAATAACGCTTTGTATGAAAATAGTGTTAATATGCCTAGTTCTACTTTCAACCGTTATATGAAAGACTTAAATCAAGATTTTCCACAGCTTGAATTAAAAATTTCTGATGATGGTAAGAAAAAAGAAATTGCAGATAAAGCAGCCAAACAATTAAACAAACATGGGTCTGGAATGAGCGAAGGTAGTTATCAATATTCAGATATGGAAGATGTCATGAAGAGTATTACACAAGTATTCGATGCCATCACTTATTTCGTAGCTGCCGTAGCAGGTATTTCACTCTTTATCGCAGGTATAGGTGTTATGAATGTGATGTACATATCCGTCGCAGAACGAACAGAAGAAATAGCCATACGACGAGCATTTGGTGCTAAAGGACGAGACATTGAAATCCAATTCTTAATCGAAAGTATCGTCTTATGTCTCATAGGCGGACTGATTGGCTTGATCATCGGTATATTAATATCCAAATTAGTCGCAGCCGTTACACCAGACATGGTACAAAGTGTCGTCAGCGTAGGTTCAATACTATTAGCAGTTGGCGTTTCAACACTCATCGGAATTGTATTTGGTTGGATACCAGCAAGATCCGCATCTAAGAAAGAGTTAATAGATATTATTAAATAAAATATAATTTTAAATAAAGTAATAAAGAGTACGGGCCATAAATGTCCTGAAAATTAAAAAGCAGTAGAAATTCATTATTAAAATTGAATTTCTACTGCTTTTCTTATTTAAAGTCCTTTTGGTAGCACTTAGAGCTACCATTTTTTATATTTTTTCGTTTGTTCTTTTAAGTACATGCTCTATATGTTGCAAGACTCACCAGACAAGCAACATACAAAACAATTAAACCTAAACTATCGTTTTTGATTCAAATACTTTAATACCTAACATTTAAAGATATTAATCAAGTAATGTCACATTTTCTTTACCCCAATATGCTTTTTGTTCAGTGACTTCACCTTGTTCGTTAAATTCGAATACATCTATTATATCAATAGAGATATTTTGTCCATTTACATCTACATATAGTTTAAATGCCATGGCTGCCGCATTTCCAAAAGAAGTACTTATAGGAGATATCAACTCTGCTCTTTGAGGTGTGAATGGTACATCAAAAATTTCTTTTAATTCATTAATCATATCTCCACCTCCAGTGGTAATAGGAGCTGTACCGACTGGATCTTCTCCTTTGAAATCACTGGAATAAGTAGCTCCAACACCTTTATGATTAATTGCATCAATGTGACTTTGCATTACTTGTTTCATGTGTTCTTCTGAAGGTTGGGCAGGTGCTATATTTAATTCTTCTTTTTCTTCTGTAAGATCTTCCATAAATGCTTTCCAACTAAAACGCTTATTCATATTTAAAACTCCTTTTTAATGATTATTTTATAGCATAACCTTGTTTATTAAGATAATTTAACATGTCCGGTTGAATGCTTCTTGCTAAATGATCATCAATATGATCGCTCCATCCTTTTATTTTTCTCGCAGTAAATGGTGCTGTTATTGGTCTACTCTCATAATACGCTCTCATTTGTTCATCATACGTTTTTATATCTTCTACATCAAAATCTTCATATTTATTGTTATGCATAACGACTTCTTGAGGTAATCTTGGTTTTAATGGGGCTTTTTCTTCTGCATGATGGCCGATACATAACCCTACTAACGGTATAACATACTTAGGTAATTCAAGTAGTTCAGATATTTCTTCAATATTTAGCCTAATACCACCGATATAAACACCACCTAATCCCATTGATTCAGCTGCTGTTAAAGCATTTTGTGCCATTAAACCAACATCAACAGCACCGATTTGTAAAAATTCTGTATAACTAATATCTACTTCCGGTGCTATTTGATGATTTCGATTAAAATCTGAACAAAATACCCAAAACTCTGCCGCTTCACCTATATAAGTTTGATCCCCACTAAGTTTCATCAGTTTATTGCGTACTTCTTTATCTGTTATACGAATAATCGATACAGCTTGTAGCAAACTAAATGATGAAGTTTGATTAGCAGAATTAAAAATATGATTAATTTGTTCTTCAGTTAATTGTTTATTTTCAAAGCTCCTTACAGAACTATGATTTTGTAGTAATTTTATTGTTTCATTCATGATAAATCCCTCTTTCTTTTTAATACTTTCTGATATACAATATATTAAAATACATAGTACCATAATGTAAGTAGGCAATAAAAAATGACATAGTATCAAAATTCGTACTAATGTGAATTGGAGGGGGTTATATGGTGAAAATATGTAATTATGGCTTTGACGAATCATTCGTGGAAGAACATAGAGATATGCATGGGATAGCATATACTCAAAATGTTTTATCTGGAAGATATAAAAATTTAATATTATGGTACTTAAAAGAAAATGATCGTAGATTTGGGGAAATCAAGAAATTTCTCACAAGCGTTTCACAAGGGTCTTTAACAAAACAACTTAGAGAATTGGAAAGTGATGAAATCATCACAAGAACAGTTTATCCAGAAGTGCCCCCTAAAGTTGTTTATGGATTATCCAAAAAAGGAAAAGATCTCATGCCAATAATAGATATGATGGAAGAATTCGGGAAGAAACATGGTAGATAAATTAATATATGCTTGAACTTCAATAAAAAAAGCTCCCTATCCGTGGAAATTAAATTCCGGATTGGGAGCTTTATTTTGATTTAAAAATTGTTTATTTGTATTTCTTTAAGTTGTATCACCTTAGATTACTCTTACTTCACTACCTAAAGTTATATGACTTAATTTCATCTATGATCGTATTGTATTTATTTGTTTTGTACCTTGCTTTGTTAGATACGATGAAGAAATTACGATATAAGTCTAAATCCGTTGTCGTTATAAATTCTTCATCAAATGACTTAATGGAGAAATTAGACAATATTGTATAACCCATATTTTGTTTAACGAGTTCTAAAATTAATTGGTTATCATTTATGACGACTTTACGTGACGTGAGGTTAAGTTGTTGTAATAACATATCTTGATAATATCTAATGCCAGAGCCTGTTTCTCTGACATAACATCTCATATCATTTAAGTTTTCATTAATCTTTTTATTTTTCACAAGTAATAACTTATCTCTTGTTAATACTTCGCTACTTATTTTGTCGTCTATTACTGGCTTCTCAATGATCCCTAAATCTATGGAGTAATCTTTTAAGCGACTTAAAATATCTGCTGAATTATATACATAAATATGTATGTTTAATTTTGGATACTTTGTTTGCAAGTGAATGGTTAAATCTAACAACATAGACTGTCCAAATGTATGACTTGTTCCTATTACAAACTTCCCTTTCACTTCTTCTTTATGCTGATTAATTTTTGTATATAATTGTTCATCTAATATCGCTAATTGACAGGCATAGTTATATAATTCTCTACCTTCTTCTGTTAATATGATTTGCTTTCTCGTATTTTCAAATATTTTAATTTGATACTTTTCTTCAAGTGTTTTGATATCTCTACTTATGGACGGTTGGGACTTAAATAGTTTTTCTGCGGCCTTTGTAAAACCGTCTTCTTCTACGATGAGTTTTAATATCTTCAATTTATCTTCCAACTTATCCACCTCATATCATTTTTGTTATATTATATATTTAAAAATAGCATTTCACAAATAATCAACTGCCCATTAAACTGTAGTTGAGGTGAAAGCTATGGGCATTCAAATGAACAAAAATTTCTTATTAGGTGTAGGATTCACATTTATTATAGCTATTGTGAGTATTTTGTTATCTAACTTACCTATTTTGAATAAAGTTGGCGCTTTAGCAATCGCCATCATAACAGCAATTATGTATAGACATTTTAAAGGTTATCCAACACAAATCGAATCGGGTATCGCTTTTTCTTCTAAGAAACTTTTAAGACTCGCCATTATACTTTATGGGTTAAAACTTAATTTATCTACGATTATTCATCAAGGAAGTACACTTTTAATATTTGATGTAGGTGTTGTCGCTTTTGCGATATGTTTTATTATGTTGCTTAATAAAATCATTAAAGGTGATAAAAACTTAGTATTATTATTAGGGATTGGTACGGGCGTATGTGGTGCAGCGGCTATTGCGGCAATTTCACCAATATTAAAATCTAAAGAGCGTGATATTGGTATAAGTGTTGGTTTAGTTGCGATTATGGGAACAATTTTTTCATTAACTTATACATTATTATTCGCTTTATTTCCTATGGATCCAACAGCTTATGGTATTTGGTCGGGTGCCAGTTTACATGAGATCGCACATGTCATATTAGCTGCTGATGCAGGTGGTTCAGAGGCACTTAGTATCGGGCTATTAACTAAATTAGGGAGAGTATTCTTACTTATTCCTTTAAGCATTATTTTCTTAGTTATCGTAAATAGAAAGAAATCTAATAAAGTTGCTCAAAAAATTGATTTTCCTTACTTCTTAATTGGCTTTTTAATAATGATTACTGTTAATACATTTGTGGACATTCCAGACGGCGTCTTAAATGTTATGAGCACATTTACAACATTAATCTTAATTATGGCAATGGTAGGCTTAGGGTTAAATGTATCGTTCAGCGACTTAAGAACAAAAGCACTCAAACCAATGATTGCAATGGCGATTACATCAGTCGTACTTTCAGTCATCACATATTTTGTAGCTGGCATTTTATAAACATTATATTAGGGTATAACATAGACAATATCTAATTTTGAGAAAGATTGTGATAAACCTATGTTATACCTTAAATTATATTTAGTACTTCTCATATCGGTATTTAATTATATTTTTGTACCTAATGACGAAACAGCAACTTATAAAGATACATTCACGAAAGCAACACATTCAGATTATGATGATGCTTTTAACCTTGGTTCACAAATACCAAATGATTCACTAACACTTAAACCATACAATACACATAGCAAAAATCATATCCAAGGAATTGGTAAAGTATCATCAGATGACACAGGCAAATCAGGAAGCGGCGCAACTGGTTTTGTCATTGATGACCATACCATTATTACCGCTTCACACGTAGCAAGTGATGACGATGGTAATAAAGAAACAAAGCAATTTTATTTCTATCCATCTAAATCAGATCAACAAATTCCTATGAAATTTAAAGTTAAAAAGTTTTATAAGTCATATGAAAGAGATGTAGCCGTACTTATTACAGAACAACGTTTATCTAAAAAAGTAAAACCGTTACAACTAGCATCCGAACAAGAAATAAAAAATATGAAATCTAAAGAACCACTGTACATGTTAGGATATCCGAACGAACATCAGTACAATGGTCAACTTATGTATCAATCAAAAGGTTACTTCCTTAAACCAACTAAAGATTACATTGAGTATATCGGACATTTGCATAGAACAGTCGGCTTTTCAGGGTCACCGGTGTTTAATAAAGACAATCACGTTGTCGGCATACATGCACATGGCATACGACCAGAAATAAAAATGAACCACCAATCAACAAGAGACATTTATACAGGTGGTCCACTCCTTACAGGAAAAACAAGAGATTTCATCAATCAACATCGTGAATGATAAGACGAAATTGTTTCACTTCATATATAAGTGGTAAACAATAAATGTATGTAAATATCGAAAGGATGATTATTTATGCCTTGGACAATGGATGATTACCCACAAAGTTGGAAAAATTTCGACGAGCTTAAAAGAAAAAAAGCTATTGATATTGGAAACGCTATGTTGAAAGACGGTTATAAAGAACAAGATACAATCCCTATTGCTACTAAACAAGCTGAAGAATGGTATAAAGATGCATCAAAAGAAGATTTAAACAAACTCAAAAATAAAAAAATCACACAACACGATGAAGATCGTTCTGCAAATCCTAAATTAAATGAGAAAGACGTACATGTATACTTTGAAGACGACGAATGGAAAATTAAAACAGATGGTGCTAAACAAGCAAGCGAAACATTTGATAAGAAAGAAGACGCGATGAAACGTGCTCGGAATATCACATCAAATCGAGATACAGAAATCATCGAGCATAAGAAAAATGAAAATTAAACACAAATAGAGTTAGGACATAAACGTCTTAGTTTAATGTTGATAGCCATTAAAGCTCAAGCAATTTATTTACTGTAGATGTCTTTACCAAAAACGCACAATATCTTCTGAGTCTTTGTGCGTTTTATCCAGATTTTACCAAAATCGCACGATATCTTCTGAGTCTTCGTGCGTTTTATCCATAATTTACCAGAATCGTACAATATCCTTTGAGTCTTCGTGCTTTTTATCCATATTTTACCAGAATCGCACAATATCTTCTGAGTCTTCGTGCGTTTTGGCCGTAACAATCATTGAACAACGTAATTCTAATTTCACTTGGATTCGTTCTCTACGATTTTGTAAAGTGCTGACGCCCGGGGGAATAGTATGAGAGAGAGACTACAGGCTCGAACCATACCCCCAGGCAAGCATGTACTTTCAAAATCGTAAGATTTTAAAATATAAAAAGATCTCTTCACTAGGCTAACCTAATGCAGAGATTTTTTATTTTGAGAATGGTTATTTATGTCCCAGAATCATTGGCATATTATCTATGATTCATTAAAGTTCTAATCATCATTTTATTGATTTGAGAATAATTGATCGTCTTTTGGTTGGTTTTCTAAATACACAATTTTTCCATTTGCATCTAATCTCGCAATATCTTTACCTTCTTGGGTATAAACGCCGGTCTCATATCTATTACCACAAATTGCCCAATGCGTTTCGAAACTACCATCTTCGTTTTGTGTCCAACCGTTATGCATATGTTTCAAGTCTTTGTTTGTTGTATACACACTTTTTACAAACTGTGTCCAAGCTTCTTTACCTTTAAATGTCTTATTATTCAATACAAATTCAATATCATCACTAAATAATGCATTTAACTTCTGGAAACTTTCTTCACTATATCTTGCTTCATCAAATAATATAAAATAGTCCTCTAATATTTTCATTTATTCACCTTCTTTTCATGTGATTATATCTTGCACATCGTTGGAAATAAATGATATCGACTTATGATTTAAATAACAAAATAAAATAAAACAATTAAACATATAAATAATAACAAGACACTTGTAAAGAATATCCACCCTTTATTTAATTCAGATTGATTTCGATTATTTTTAGACAGCATTGAATATATCATGCCGTCTTTCCCCATTAATATGATGATAGAATATGCTAGTAATATAAATAGAATAATGGCTAAAATAATAAATAATAAGTACATATGTTACACCCCTTTTTTCAAGTGCATCTATCTTACTATCCATTATAGTATATATTGTAACTATACACTCAATTATTCGATGCAAATAAAACTAGGATGAGATATAAATGTCCTAAACTCTAGATTTTTATAAGATTTTCTAAATAAACCAACTTGTTTGTACGTTTGGACCTAATACATTAGCATCTACATTTTGATCAAGTTCTTCTGAGTAATAACTATCTGTATACTGCCACAGCACGTGCTCTCTTTCAGGTTGTGCATCTTGATATGCTGCTAACCAATATCCGTCATATGACTGTACAGCAGTAGCGGTATGATTCAGCATAAAGTCTTCGTATGAATATAATAGTACTTTCTTATTTCCTGAATACTTTCTCATTTCATCTAACCATGCTTGTGTGCTCTCATCAGAGGTTCCTGATGTTACAGTTTCTTCTTCGTAATCATTAATGTAGAAGCTTGCGTTTGGTGCTCTATTGTACAATGCCTTTGCTTCTGTTCTTGCATCGCTAGCATTTTCGTACATACTATATGAATACACACCATATTTCATATTATTTTCTGCTAATAATTTTGAGTTTGTTGCAAAAGTTGCATCTTTATAATCTGAACCATATTGTGCTCTTAATATTATAAAATCATAATTCGCTTTTAATTTTTTAACTTGAGCGGATGTTAATGCTCCTTGCCACTCTGATAAATCTAGTATTGACTGATCTTTAGGAACGACTGCCGCTTCTTCAGTTTCTTGATTTTTTCTCAGTTGTGTATCTTTTTTATTTTCCATGTATTTCTTATAGCCATTACCCATTGTACCTTCTTCTTTTGATGCTTCTGCTACTTTTGATGATGTATTTATCATAATCATCAATAAAGTTATAGCTATTATGACACGCACAATTCTTTTAGACATTTAAATACTCCTTTTACTGTTATGGAAAACTCAATTATATTTTATCTATTATAGGGTTACCATTCTCATCTAATAAAGGCGTTAAACTGCTTCCAGCTCCTACCCATGCATGTATGTAATTTACGCCTGTTTCACGATCTACTATTACAGAGAATCTACCTAATGACTTAACTGTTTCTTTAGATTTTACGTAAAACCTTTCGTTATTTTCTTGATTGCTCTCTTTATTACCAAACATCTGATTCACTCCTTTTCTCATGTAATGGTATAATATTTGCTACTATATTTAAATGATAGGAGAATATTTTTATGAAAATTATTGATTCTTTTGACAAATTAAACGAAAAAATTGATGCACATGCATTCACTTTAATATATGTTTCTAGTGAAAATTGTTCAGTATGTAAAGCTGATCACCCAATCGTACAAAAAATGACTGAAGATTATCAAATTCCAGCTTATGAAATTGTTGCCGATCAAGTACCTGAAGCAGTTGGACAATTAAACTTGTTCACTTCACCCGTTGTATTACTTTATTACAATCAAAAAGAAGTCCATCGACAAGCCCGAATAATAGACTTTGATGAACTTCAATATCGTATTGAACAAATTACAAATTTATAACATTACTCGACTATTGTATAAAAATCAATTTTCGTTATCATACCATTTCCATCAGATGTGAAGGCAATTTTGTAACCATTTAAATCATAAGAATATTGACCTACTATACTACGAGGACTTCCCGTTTTAGTATAATCAAATCCATAAGATTCTCTAACATCATCTATAGATAAGTTAAATTGATTAGCGTTCGTCGGTTGTGCATTTGCATCTAAACCGTAATTACTATAAACATTTAAATTCTGATCATATAAATTAATATTTTTAGCTTCATCTTGATGTTCTTTAGCATAATCTTCATGTGCTGGTGTTTCATAACCATTTAATGAAAAGTTCCCTGATTCAAACCCTTTTTTGAAAGTGTCCGTTATAAAGAATCCAGGGTCATAACTTGCATATCCATTATAATAAGAAGTATAAGGTTGAGACGCTTGGCTTTCCATATTACTGTCGCTTGCTGCTTCCACTGTGTTCCCGTTGCTCGCTGCACCTACTGTAAATACTGACGCTAATGCTAAACCGCTTGAAACAAAAATCTTAGAAAATTTGTTCATTCGATTCCTCTCCCTTTTATAGATTATGTATCATAAATTGATACACCTTCATGCTACTACTTTAAAATTCAATTACAAGGGGTATAGAAGTAAACATTTATTGTTTTTTTATACTTTTGTTTAATAGTATTAATTTCGTGTAACGAATTTGAAATATGTTTGGATACTTGTAAATAAAATGATGCCAATTAATAATATTATCCAAACAACATTATATTCACCTGTGGTAAATTTTGTATATAAATTATAAATGACTAAAGCGAATATAAAATACACGACCGTATATTTAGATGCTATCAGTATATGTTGTTTTTCCATTTCATCTTGTTTTTTCAACACTATATTCCTTTCCTTTAAGAGAACAATTCATCCACCGTCACATTGAACGCTTTCGCTAATTTAAAAGCTAACGCCAAAGTTGGATCATATTTATCATTCTCAATTGCATTAATCGTCTGTCTCGTCACTTTAACGTTTTTACTTAACGTATCTTGTGACATCCCCATTTGCTTACGATATTCCTTAATTTTATTTTTCACGACTTTCCTACTTTCAACTGTATTTCTTCTTAACTATTAATACATTCATTGCATATACAATAAATAATATCACAACAAAGAATATCTCTGGATATTGAGTGAAAATATTATGCGCGTTTCCACTTATACCAGACAGTTTAATCGCTATATAAGACATTATCATCAAGAACATATAGCCAAACGTGTTAGACAATATTTCGAGTCTTATTCTTAATTGTCTTTCATCCAGCTGTCGTTCTTTTTTAAATTCTTTAGTATTAATTGCTATATATTTATAATAAACCGTCCACATCATCAATGTAATCATAATAAAAATCAACCACTTCAAAGCTATCAAATTAGCACCTCCAAATGTCAAAAACTTTTTACATTTATTATTCTAACATCTGTGCTAAATATGTCAAAAACTTTTTACATTTTGAGTTTGCGACAAATAAATATGAGCCAGGACATTAACATCCTAGATTAATATAAAAGAGCATGAATTCTTTGGAAAATAAGAATTCACACTCATTTTAACTGTCTACTTTGAAGTGAGCATATCAAGTCTTCGTGCGTTTTATCCAGATTTTACCAAAATCGCACGATATCTTTTGCTAGGCAAGCATGCACTTTCAAAATCGTAAAATTTAAAATAAAAAGATCTCTCCACTAGGCTATAACCTAATGGAGAGATTCTTTATTTTAAGCACGGGTATTTATGTCCCAGCTTCTTATACTATCTGATTATTCTAGTACTTCTTTTGCTTTATCATCTTTTGAGATTAAGAATACTTTATCTTCGTCCATTTTCTCTTCGTAGTCTTCTGCATCTTCTTTAGATAAACCTATTTCTATAAGTTTTGCTCTCAGTTCATCACCTTGTTTATCAAATGCTTTGCCAATATCTTTATTGTTGTAATCTATATTATTATAATCTGTATGTTCTACGATTCGTGCTGTACGGTCATCATCATGTGATAATACAAACACATCTGTCGGGTCGATATTTAATTCTTTCAGTTTGTTAATATCACGCTCTAATGATTCATCATTGATATAACTTTTTACTACTGTCATGAATAAATCCCCCATTTTCTATTTGATACTTGTTGTCTTCCCGTCTTATTTTTTATGAAACATTTTCACTTTTATTCAAATAACAGTTGTTATTTGTTGGTTCTTTTGTATAATTGATAATAATTATCAATTACATATTAAGGAGAACACCTATGAAAGAATACATCGTTGCAATTATATGCATGGTTTTATTACTATCTGCATGTAGTAACCACAATAAAAAAGAAGAAACGAACAATAAAGATACTGTCACGATTAAGAAGACTTATGAATATAAAGATAAGAACAAAGATCATAAACGAGGTCAGAAAAAAACTGAAACAATAAAAATTCCTAAAAATCCTAAAAAAGTTATTGTAATGGACTACGGAGCTCTTGATATCATGCAAGATTTGAACTTACAAAATCGTATAACTGCCATTCCTAAAGGTCCTAATGGTGATTTTTTACCAAGCTATTTATCAAAATTTAAAGACGATAAATATACCAACTTAGGTAATCCTGGAAGACCTAACTTCGAAAAAATTGCAGAAGAAAATCCTGATTTAATTTTAATTTCATTTAGACAAGCTTATACTAAAAATTTAGAAGAATTTAAGAAAGCAGCACCAAATGCTAAAGTGTTATATGTAAGCCCAGATGATGATCGATACTTAGATTCTATTAAAGAAAATGCAAATAATATCGGTAAAATATTTGAAAAAGAATCAGAAACAAAATCACTTATTAAAAAACTAGATAAAAAAGTTTCAACTGTAAAAAATAAAATTAATAATGACACAGTGATGTTTGCAAATATTGATCAAAAAGCATCAAAACATACGGTCAAACCGGGAGATACGGTGGCTTTTTAAGCGGTGACTTAGGCATTAAGCATATCGATCCAGACATGCCTGCAAACTCGAGCGGACAAGTCGTATCATATGAATATATAGCGAACAAGAATCCAGACAAAATCTTCTATATTAATAGAACAGATCAAGATACAAAAGACTTGCCACAAGCATTAAAAAATCCCGTCATCAAAAATGTGAATGCTATCAAAAATAATGACATCCTCAAGTTCGACGCAAACTCATGGTTCTTTGGTGCAGGTGGAATTAGCGCTACGATTAAACAGTTAGATGATATAGAAAAAGCATATTAATGAAGAAGAGTTTGGAGTGTATGGCGGGAGCTGGTCGGGGTCTGAATGTTGCTTGTTTGATCAGTCTTGCAACTTACAGTCCTCCTATGTTGCTTGTTTCGTCAGTCTTGCAACTTAGAACATGTACTTAAAAGAACAAACGAAAAAATTTTAAAAAAATGAATATTAGTAACGATTTTGTAAAGTGCTGACGCCTGAGGGAATAGTATGCGTGAGAGACTACAGGCTCGAACCATACCCCTAGGCAATCATGCACTTTCAAAATCGTAAGATTTCAAAAAAATAACAACTCATATCTAGCTGAATAAATCAGTGAAATGAGTTGTTATTTTTTTGAGTAGAATTTTATGTCTCAGCCTCTATGTAATATGAGTATTCTATCAAAATTAATTTCATAACATTATGAAGGAATCGCACAACAGTGTATAATTACATTGAAAACATTTTCATTCAAAAGCTTCAATTAAATTTGCTTATGGCACACATGTCAAAGTGGATGTGACAAAGTCGCGTTTACTATTCATTGTGTATGGGCTTACATCTTCGTATGATTAAGGTACAAAATACTTTTTATGTAAGGGAAGGTGTGTTAAATATGGCAGAACAAACAGAAAAGAAAAAAGGCATTGGTCCTAAGGTTCAAGCTTTTGGTTCATTTTTAAGTAGTATGATTATGCCAAACATTGGTGCTTTTATTGCTTGGGGGCTTATTACGGCACTGTTTATCGAAGATGGTTGGTTGCCTAACGAAGAGCTTTCTTCTATGGTAGATCCAATGATTAAATATTTAATTCCATTATTAATTGCATTTAGTGGTGGACGTTTAGTTCACGGTTTACGCGGTGGTGTCGTTGGTGCGACTGCTACGATGGGGGTTATCGCAGCATTCCCTGATACGCCGATGTTAATTGGTGCAATGATTATGGGTCCATTACTTGGTTGGTTAATGAAAAAAGTGGACGAATTCCTAGTACCTAGAACACCTCAAGGCTTTGAAATGTTATTCAACAATTTCTCTGCTGGTATTCTAGCTTTCATTATGGCAATCATTGGTTTCAAAGGCTTAGCGCCATTAGTTGAAGGATTAATGAAGATTCTTGGTATGGGTGTTGATTTCTTAGTTTCTCATCACTTATTACCACTTGTAAGTATTATTATCGAACCAGCTAAGACTGTATTCTTGAACAATGCAATTAACCACGGTGTACTAACACCTCTTGCATCTGAACAAGTAACTCAAGCTGGTAAATCTATTCTATATACATTAGAGTCTAACCCTGGACCAGGTCTAGGTATTTTATTAGCGTATATGATATTCGGTAAAGGTACAGCAAAAGCAACATCATATGGTGCTGTTATTATCCACTTCTTTGGTGGTATTCACGAAATTTACTTCCCATATGTGTTAATGCGTCCTTTATTATTAGTTGCAGTTGTATTAGGTGGTATGACTGGTGTCGCTACATTCAGTTTATTCGACTTCGGTACTACTGGACCTGCATCACCGGGTTCAATCCTAGCCTACTTTGCAATTACGCCTAAAGGTAGTTATTTAGTGATGTTACTAGGTATCTTCTTAGCGACATTAGTTTCATTCGTCGTTGCATCTCTCATATTAAAAGTTACTAAAGATCCTGACAGCGACATCGAATCAGCAGCAGCTGACATGGAAGCTCGTAAAGGTAAAAAATCTTCTGTAAGTGGTGCTTTAACTGGTGCTGAAAAAGAAGAAACAGAAACTTCAGATGATGCAGAAGAAAAAGATGAATCAGGCGAATTATTAAATGACTATGACACTGAAAATGTAGATGCTCATGATTTCTCAAATGTTCAAAAAGTTATTTTCGCTTGTGATGCTGGTATGGGCTCAAGTGCTATGGGTGCTGGCATGTTAAGAAACAAATTCAAAAAAGCTGAATTAACGGATATAGAAGTGACGAACACTGCTATCAACCAATTACCAGACGATGCAGATGTCATCATTACACAAAAAACATTAACAGACAGAGCGATTAAAAAGAATCCTAAAGCGATTCATATTTCAGTAGATAATTTCTTAAATTCACCAAGATATGAAGAGTTAATTAACGAATTGAAAAAATAATTCTAAACAAAGGAGTGAAGGTCGATGATGATAAGTAACCGGGAAAAAAGCATTCTCAAATTACTATCTGAGCGTCTTCACTCTTTTTTGACCATTCATGACATTGCACAAGCTTTAGGTATCTCATCAAGAACGGTTCATAGAGAAATGAAAAGTGTTGAAGATACGCTTCATCAATACCACCTCTCCTTAACGAGAGTACCAAAATTAGGTTTGCGTATTGAAGGTGAACCAGTAAACATTGATGATTTTGTCCAATCTTTAAATGAGCAACATACAATCGATTTATCTGATGAAGAAAGAAAAGTTATTATTCTATACAACTTGATTCAGTCTAAAGATCCAGTAAAATTATACAGTTTAGCAAATGAAATCGGTGCATCAACGCATACACTTAATAAAATAATTGAACAGTTAGAACCCGATTTAGAAACGGTCGAGCTTTCGTTAGAACGTAGACGTGGTGAAGGATTAATTCTGAATGGTGAAGAAGTTAACAAAAGACAATTGTTAGCTAGAATCATGTTAGAAAAGCTAGACGGCGACAGCGTCTATTCTGTTGTTGAAGATCACTTTGTCTATCACACATTAAATGAAACTCATCTTAAAGGTATTGTTGATATAGACAGATTGTTTAATGTTGAACGTTTGCTCATGGACGAACTCGGCATACTGCCCTACACATTAACAGAAGCCAGTTATTTAACGTTGACGATTCATATTGTTTTAGCAATTGAACGGATTAAACAAGATGGTCACGTAGAAATTGAAGATGATATTCTAAATGAATTAATTTCAACCGATGAGTTTAAAGTATCAGAAAGGCTTACAAACGTCTTAAGTAACATTTATGATGTCACCTTTAATCATTCTGAAATTGCTTTTATTACGATGCATTTAAGAGGTGCAAGACGTCGACATGAAACAACAGCCTATGAGAACACTGAAATTCATGAACAACATGTAACAGAACTGATTGAATTTGTACAAACACAAGGATTTTCTTTCAAAGATGAAGAATCATTATTCAAAGGCCTTAATTTACATTTAGAACCCGCTATTAATCGCTTGGAAGCTAATATTGAAACCTACAATCCGCTTACCGAGATGATAGAAACATATGATAAAGAACTATTTGACGCTGTTTCGTCAGGTTTAAAG
The DNA here is from genome assembly GCF_022387115.1 of Mammaliicoccus sp. F-M27. Lineage (NCBI taxonomy): Bacteria > Bacillati > Bacillota > Bacilli > Caryophanales > Staphylococcaceae > Mammaliicoccus > Mammaliicoccus sp. F-M27. The sequence goes on from NZ_JAJNIE010000003.1 coordinate 148,206, forward strand.
ATTGTATTCAACAATTATCATTTCCCTAAAAGCGAGGTCGCGTATATCGCCCTTCATTTTGGTGGCATGTTAAAAGCAAAACAAAGTCGCTCATTACACGTATTGGTCGTATGTAGCAGCGGAATTGGTACAAGCCGTATTCTCTCCAACCGTTTGAAACAGCATTTTTCAGAAATCACACAAACGACTGAAGTATCAGTGAGCAGCTTGAAGTCCATTGATTTTTCAAAGTATGATGGCATGATTTCTACTGTCGCGGTTGATACTAAGTACCCGCATATTACAGTGAATCCATTATTACCAGAACAAGATGCAGAAAATGTTAAGTACTTCTTAAAATTACAGCAATCTATTGTTCAAGGGCAACGTGATAGCCAAAGTAAAGCAGAACCACTATCACATAAAGATTATGACCGTACAGTTACTTTTATAGAAGAAAGCTTATCAGTAATTCAAAATATGATCGTCGAAAAGAAAAAAGTAACTCAGCTCAATCGCTACTTAGCTCAAACATTATCTAAACATCATATTATTGAAAATACGCATAGTTTTATTGAAAAACTCAATAATAGAATGGAACTTCAAGGCTTTGCGTTATCAGGATATCCTGTGGCTATCCCTCACCTATCAGATGATGTTATTAAAAAGCCACAGCTCATCATAACTGAATTAGCCCAACCTTTAACGCTTAGAACAATAGAGCATGAAGAACAAGAAGTAACTTGGCTTGTATGTATGTTCATACCGAAGAATTCAGAACAAGGTCAACTTATGAGTGAAGTATCATCTTTAATTACAGAGCATTTGGATGATATTGATCAGTTGTTAAATGATAGAGTGCTAATAGAAAATACACTCAAATCATTTTTCTTAAATAAATTAAAACAAAAACTAACGAAAACGGAGTGACTTAAAATGACAAACTTATTCAAACCAGAAAACATTTTTATGAACTTATCAGTAAATTCACAAGACGAAGCAATCGAAAAAGTAGGACAAGCATTAGTTGAAGACGGTGCAGTAACTGAAAAATATACTAGTGCAATGAAAGAACGTGAACAAATCGTCACTACTTATATGGGGAACTTCTTAGCAATTCCTCACGGTACTGATGATGCGAAAACAGAAGTTTTAAAATCAGGTCTTGTATTACTTCATATTCCAGATGGCGTTGATTGGGATGGCAACGAAGCAAAAGTTGTTGTAGGTATTGCTGGTAAAGACGGTGAGCATTTAGATATCCTTTCACAGATTGCAATCGTATTTAGTGAAGAAGAAAATGTTGAGCGTGTTATCAATGCTCAATCTAAAGATGAAATTATCGCGATCTTTGAGGAGGTTGAACTTTAATGAAAGCCATTCACTTTGGAGCCGGTAATATCGGACGCGGATTTATAGGAAAAGTGTTAAATGACAATGGCTATGAAGTAACTTTCGTAGACGTTAATGAAAATGTTATTAACCAAATTAACGAAGAGCAAGCTTATCAAGTTGTCATCGCTAACGCAGAAAATACGAAAGAACCTGTATCAGGTGTTAAAGGTATCAATAGTATTACTGAAACAGATAAATTAAAAAAAGCCATTTTAGAAGCGGATGTTATTACAACTGCTGTTGGTGTTAATATCTTACCTATTATCGCTAAATCATTTGCACAATTTTTAAAAGAGCGTCAACCTGGTAAAGCCTTAAATATTGTTGCTTGTGAAAATGCCATCATGGCAACAGATCAACTTAAAAAAGCGATTTTAGATATTACTGGACCTTTATCTGATGACATTAGTTTCCCTAACTCAGCAGTAGACCGTATTGTGCCACAAGGTCAAAAAGAAGGATCATTAGATGTATTAGTCGAACCTTTCTTTGAATGGGTTGTTGAGGCTTCTAAATGGCAAGGTACACAATTAGAAGATGTTCATTATGTGGATGATTTAACACCATATATTGAAAGAAAATTATTAACTGTAAATACAGGACACGCTTATTTAGCATATTATGGTCAATATAAAGGTTACAACACAATTCTTGAAGCGATTCAAGATAAAGAAATAAATGATGGCTTACACGAAGTCTTACAAGAAACAAGTGAATATCTTGTTTCAAACTTTGATGAATTCACAAAAGCCGACCAATCTTATTATGTTGAAAAAATAATTGGCCGTTTCAATAACCCATATTTATCTGATGATGTAACAAGAGTTGGACGCGGTGTACTGCGTAAAATTGGACCAAACGATCGCATCGTTAAACCTCTCGTCGCTTTATCAAAAACAAATAAAAAGCATTCAGAACTCGTTAAAGCAGTATGTTATCTATTAGAGTATCAAGATGCAAATGACAAAGAAACTATAGAAAAGAACGATTATATCAAATCAAATAGTGTTGCTGAATTTTTAAACAAATATGCAGAATTAGAATCAGATATTATCGAAGAAGTTATTATTCAATACACTTCAATTCAAAAATAATCTTTTGAAAAGCCGTATTTTTGTATACGGCTTTTTCCGTGGTTCAAATTTATAATATCCACATTTAATATTAGGATAATTCGTAATTTTCCATTTATTTTATTAGTAGAATTAATAATAATCATGCACTTATATTTTTTAAGATTATATTATACGCTCCTTTCGTTTGTGACAGTTATATTATTTTTATTATTATTTAATTAAATCCTACTCTTATTAGTTTACATACAGTTATATTTAGGCTAAAATAAGTAAATAATTGATAAACTTAAATTATGAACCAAAAACTAAAAGCGCTTCCAAAACGATAATACAGGGCGTTGTATTATTTCAATTAATGAAGCAAATACTCAATATACTAGGGGGATTCAAAATGGCAATTTCTAAAATAGAAAATTGTTCGGACTTATTATCGCTTGTTACTTACGTAGATAAATTAAAATCTATTATTAAAAAGGATTTTTCACTTAGCTTTGAAGAATTCGCTGTATTAACTTATATTAATGAAACTGATGAAGAAGAATATCATTTAAAAAAAATCATTAATAAATTGAACTACAAACAACCACAAATTGTGAAAGCCGTTAAAAACTTATCACAACAAGATTACTTTACTAAAAGAAGAAATGAATATGATGAACGTACTGTTTTAATTTTAGTTAATAAAAAACAACGCAAATCAATCTCAGAAGTTCTTGAAAAAATTGATAAAGAAATCGCAAAGACTGACATTAACGACTAATATATAAATCATGTAACAAAAATGACTTAGGACATCTATGCCCTAGCAACTTAAAAAGAGCAGAAATTCATTGTTAAAATTGAATTTCTGCTCTTTTTTGTTTTGAGTGGATCATGATATTTGAGTCTTCGTGCGTTTTACCCAATATTTACCAAAATCGCACAATATCTCTTGAGTCTTCGTGCGTTTTACCCGTATCCCTCACTGAACACCGTAATCCTAAATTCACTTAGATATTACTTGGAAATGATAATTTAATAATGTACACTTTTGATTGTTTAAGTATGTACAATTTTAAAAAATTAGCGATAATTTTATTGAGGTGAATATTAATGAAATTATCGTTAAATATAAAAAAGAATTTTAAAGTTGAAAGTCTGGAAGACTTAGCGGATTTTAAAATAGTAATGGAGAGCTTAAATATGAAAATAAACAAGAGTGAAGTTGCAAGACAGATGGGTGTAGACAGAAGAACGGTTGAAAAATACCTAAAAGGTTATAAGCCTAGTCAAAAAAGGAATAAACATTCTCAAATAGATAATTACTATAATGAGATTAAAAAGTTATTATCTGATAAATGTGAACAAAAATTCTACTATAAACGCATATTATGGCAGTATTTAAAAGATAATTACGGACTTAATTGTGCTTATTCTACATTTAGAGCATATATCATAAAACATGAAGAATTAGATCATTATTTTAAAAAAGGAAAACATAAGTTGTCGCCAAGTGGCACAACTAGATATGAGACAAAGGCAGGTCACCAAGCGCAATTTGATTGGAAAGAAGATATTAGATTTAAGACTAAAGACAATCAAGAATTATCATTAAATATTGGTGTATTACTTTTATCTTATTCCCGATTTAAAATTATGCAAGTTACAATGAGTAAATCAAGCGAAGTATTACATAATTTATTAGTAAATGCATTTGAAGCGATTGACGGTGTTCCTCATGAACTCATTACAGATAATATGAAGACTGTTATGACACAACCTAGAACAGAATTTTCAAGTGGTCAAATCAATCGAAGATTTAAACAATTCGCTGATGATTTTAGTTTTAAAGTAAGACCATGTATCGCAGGAAGACCAAGAACAAAAGGTAAAGTAGAGTCTATTATGAAAATTTTAGATGAGATTCACGCATATCAAGGAGAATTATATTTAGATGAGGTTCCGACATTTATATCAAATTTAAATGATCGTTTAAATTACTCTGTCCATGTAGGTACTGGGAAAATACCGATAATCGAATTAGAAAAAGAAAAGAGTTCCCTACAGCCACTACCAAATGCGCATGTAAGAAACTCATATAAAGTGAAACATAAATATTTGAAAGTCAACCGATCGAATATGATAACATATCAATCCAATCAATATTCAGTACCAGCTGAATACTGTGGTAAAACAGTTGAAGTTCAAATTTATGATCAAATATTACATGTATATTATAACACCAAATTAATCGTTGAACACCCTATTACACGTCGCAAATTGAATTATCAAAAACAACATTACCTTGAAACTTTAGCCCTCCTGTGGAGATCATGATGATATAGATCAAATAGCATTAGATAATTTAAAAACAATAGGAGAACTGTATGATGAATAATTCAACGAATTATAAACGTTTAAAAGAGAATCTAGAATACTTAAAAATGAATCAAATGATAAATCATTTAGATTAAGTTATAGATTTCAGTATCAAAAACGATTTATCATTTATTGATACGTTAGTGAAATTGAGTGATTATGAAATCGCGATTAAAGAGAAAAATATGATTGAATCGATGGTGAAAGTAGCAGCTTTCCCGTTCAAAAAAGACCTATCAGACTTTGATTTTACCTTTCAACCATCGATCAACAAACAAGAAATATTAGATTTTACAAACTTACGATTTATAGAAAATCATCAAAACATTGTATTTCTAGGATCAAGTGGTGTGGGTAAGACACATTTAGCCACTGCCATAGGCATGGCAGCAGCTAAAAAAAGAGTCAGTACATATTTTATAAAATGTCATGACCTAATTCAAAATCTAAAAAGAGCACAGCTAGAAAATAGGTTGGAAAATAGAATCAAACATTATAGTAAATACAAACTACTGATAATTGATGAAATTGGATATTTACCGATTGATAGTGAAGATACCAAATTATTCTTTCAATTAATAGATGTAAGATACGAAAAGAAAAGTACAGTATTTACAACAAATATAAATTTTAATTTATGGAATGAAGTATTTGAAGATCCTAAAATAGCAAACGCTATTTTAGATAGGATATTACATCATGCCAATGTCGTAAAAATCACAGGCAAATCATATCGCCTAAAAAATCATTTACCAAGAGAAATAGAGAAAACTTGATATCAATAATGTACACACATAAACAATCAATAGTGTACATTTTTATATTGACATTTACAATTACTCACGATTTTGTGAAGTGCTGACGCCCGGGGGAATAGTATGCGAGAGAGAATACAGGCTCGAACCATACTCCCAGGCAAGCATGCTCTTTACAAAATCAAAAATATAAAAATCACCCAATCCGAAAGTGAATACAACGGATTAGGTGGTTTATTTTGAGTAAAAGGATGATGTCCCAAGTTCTTTAATTTTATATGGCCTGTTTATCTCTTACTTTTTGATTCAAAAAAGTTGAAACGACTTCTTTAAATTTTTCACTTTCTTCAATAAAGGGTGCGTGACCTGAATGTTCAAATATTTCTATTTTAGCATTTTTAATAGCTTCAGCATCATTATCTATATCGAAAGGATCATATTTCCCTCTTATTATGAGTGTAGGTACTTTGATGTTATCTACTTTCACATTTATCCCGTTAATCGATCTCACTGATATTGCATCTTCTTCGGCTGACATTCGATAATATTTTTTCACTTCTTGATACCATTTAAATGTTGATTTAACATCATGAAATATTTCATTAAATAAAATTAACATCGCTTCTTCTTTACTAAATCCAGCAACTTTATCTCTATGTTTAGCAATTAGTTTAATAAGCGGTTGTTTTCCTTGATTAGATATCGAAGATACTACAACTAACTTATCAACTTTTTTCGGATGTTGATTTGTGAATTCTTCTGCGATGATACCGCCCATATCATGACCTAATATATAAGCTGAATCTATTTCTTCAGATTCCATTAAATCTACAATGTCATTAATATGATTTTGTATAGATATTGTTTGTGGTTTTTCAGATTTACCATGTCCCCTAGAATCCATTGTATAAATCGTATATTGATCTTTCAGAAGTTGTACTGTTGAATTAAATGCAGCTAAATTCATGCTCAACGCATGTAACATAATTAGTGGCTTACCTTTACCGTGTTTCTCATATACAATATGAGTCCCGTCCCTTGTTATTAATTCTCCCATAATGTGTACCTCCCTACTTTACAGTAATAATATACCCCTTTTACAATTTTTCACACTTATACTACTAATTTAATCCTATAAATAAAAATACAGAAAATGATTGTAAGCTACAATTCATTTTCTGTATTTATTTACACATATTTTCTTGTTGAATAGATCATCACAAAGTATAGGATAATAACTAAAATAATTAACCAGCTACTAAAAGTTATGACCGTGATGACTGTTTCATTAATTGTTACTGAAGCGATTGTCTTTTGTATCACTGCCAAGCCCATAGCTGCCACTTCTGGCTTTTTTAAAAATAATGACAAGACAACGAGCAAAATGCCAATCGCGAATATGGTTTGAAAGACGACCAATGGAATAACATACAGCCCAAAAGTTACATTAAATATCTTGAGCACGCACAATATGACACCGATGCTAAATAACAAGATATTCGTCATCATCAGCTTTTGATTAGGATATAGATAACTGTGCTTCTTAATGATTAAATATATAACGAGTGAAATGGAAAGAATAATACTACAATAGAATATATACAATCCAGTTACTGCATTAAACGGAATTATTTTTTTATCAAATAAATATGCCATTAATAAGAAGTTGAGTGTATAAAAAATAATAGGGTTATAATTCACAATCACTAAATTTCGTTCCACAATTTGGAGAATTTCCGCATGAGTCTTATGCCTATATTCAGCATAGTCTATGTCCTTCTCATCAGATTTTTTCATATCTTTCTTTAATGAATGTTGGACTTTATCAATTTGTTTAGGTAATACAGCGACATGCTGTAAATAATCATTAACATTTTCCAGTAATACCTTATTGTTCGGACGCAAATATATACACCCCCTTCATTCTAATATTGTATAAATTAATCCCCCATTATGCAATATGTATATTACATAACGGGGGATTAGATTCGTCATTTATTTAGTATTTACCTAAATCAATACGATATACTTTAAACTGTTTACTGTTTGGTGTTGCTTTAGAAAGTTGGAAGTGCGCTTGTTCGTTATTCACGTAAGCATAACCACCAGTGTATTTATTATTTTGTACACGTTTAGTCGTATTATCACCTAGTAACGAAACAAGTGAATCCAGATTCACATTTGTTAAATCATCGTAAACCATTGTAATTCTTTTCACAGTTTCTTTATTGCCTTGGACTTTTGCTGTAATAATCATATGTCCATTATCAGTATTAAATTCGTAATAATTCTCTCTATCATTACTATCATCAGAGTACGAAAACATTACGTTAGGATATTTAGATTTAATTTTAGAAATCTTGTCACCAATTTTAATATCTTCGATTGCTACTGTACCGTCTTTGTAAGTTTGTACATTATCCTCGTTAATATCTAATTGATTATTAGTTGCAGCATTTGCTTCAGCAAACGGTGAAAATGGTAAAACCATAAGTGTCATCACTATCGTTAAGAGACATTTTTTCATATGAGGTTCTCCTTCATTCTGTGTCTTATATGTTATGCTTTTACTGGCATTATTATAACATATACATTACAAAATGACCACTTTTATTACAAACGTGTAACAAAGAGATTAATACGCTGTAATTTAATCTAAAAATTCAGTGAGCACTTTTAGAAATTTTTCTTTTTCCTCAACGAAAGGCAATTCTCCAGATTGTTCAAACAGTTTAAAATCAGCGTTAGGTAGCAATTCACTCATTCGCTCGCCCTCACTATATAATATCTTTCCGTCATGTAACCCAGAAATGATAAGTGTACACGTTTTAATATCTGGTAATAATGAAATAATATCAAAATCTTTAAATGAGCGTTTAACCGTGATTTCCTCTTCCATCGTTTGTAAATCATTCGTTGGAATATGCGTTTTAACAAACTTTTTAGCCTGTTTAATATTTTTATATCTAAATTTTAATAAATATTTTTCTTTTTCGTGATCAGACATTGTTCTGATTTCATCTGCATGACGATCATAAATACGATTATCTGGGAATGTCGTATGATCGTCAGTTGGATTTATCAAAACCATACCATTTATCAGATCTGGGTTTTTATACGTTAAGCCTGTTGCAATTGTTGCGCCAAGTTCTAAACCAATAACATAAGCTGAATTAATAAATAAAGCACTAAGCAATTGTTGTATATCTGAAATATAATCATCTACGCGACTATCATGAGGTGTGTCACTTAAACCGTGGCCTCTTAAATCAATGGAAATAACTTGATATTGCTTGCTTAATGTTTTAATTAAAGGCGTAAAAACATCCATATCTTGAAAAACGCCATGTAATAAAATGACAGGATACCCATTACCTCTAGTTTTATAATGAATCGCAACATTTTCTTTAGTTAAAAATAAATTCATCATGCTTCACCTCTTTCTATTTTATTACAAACGCCTATTAAATCACTTAAACTTTCAATCGTATAATTCAATTCATTTTCCTCTGGTGTCCCGATAACAGCATTAGCCATCCATACAGTCTTCATACCCATAGCATGCGCAGCCGCGATGTCATTTAAAGGGCAATCTCCGACATACATCACATTTTCAGCTGAGACACCTAGATGCTTCATAATATCTTCGAATATCATAGGGTCTGGCTTTTTAACACCTACTTCATCAGAAGTTGAAACATAATGGATATATGGATATATGCCAATCGCATTCATAACATGTGTGATCTCTTCACTTTTACCGTTAGCGATAACGCCTAACTTATAACCCATATTTCGCAGTTTTTCTAGTGCAAACAACGTATCATAAAATGGAAAATGATATCTATAATGATGCATTTTATAATCATTATAAAAAGTTTTCCATGAAATTCTTTCTATGTTTAATTTTTTCACTAATTCTCGGTATACCCATTCAATATCTTCTAAACCATAGGGATTCAATGTTAAGTATACCTTTTCAAAATCACGTCTTTGGACTGTAACCATCAATTCATGAAATCGTTCAAATTGTTCTTCCAAAAATTTTATTCGTGATTTCTCACGATCTACAAGCGTATCTTCTAAATCAAAAATAATCGCTTGAATATCACACGAACACATGTCATCATCCCTTTCATAGAAATATTTTAAACTATTCCATAAAGAAAGCAATACAAATTTTATAATAGAAAACACCAATCCTTCAAAATGAACATTAAAGGATTGGTGTCGCCATTCTCATTATAAATTTGTATTAGAAATCGTATGTTTAATGATTTTCTTTTTTTCGTTGTTCTGTGATCATTAAATACATCATGATCGGTATCGCAATAATTGATAAGACAATTCCAACAGGTATTTGTATTGGACTGAGTATAACTCTGCCAACTGTATCAGCAATGAGTAATAAAGACCCACCTATTAGTAAATTTAATATCATCTGAATACTAATAGGCACTTTATAGACTCTACGAACCACTTGAGGGACAATCATGCCAATGAACCCTATAATACCTGTAAAGCTAATAATGACCGCTGTCATGATTGCTGCGATTAATAAACAACACCATGAAATGAGTCTCACGTTCACACCAAGCGTAATAGCCTTATCGTCTCCTAATTGAATCATTTTAATGAAGTGACTCATTCCAAATAAAATGAGGATACAAATAAGTGTAACGCCTCCTGTTATTTCCACAGTTAATTTTTCAGCTGAAGAAACACTACCAAACATATAAGAAACCATGCTGTTCACTTTATCCGGTTTTAATAATAAGAGGATATAAAGCGCAGAATTGAAAAAAGCGCCTATAAATATACCTGATAATATCATCGTTGCGACATGAAACGTCTTAACCATCGTTTCTGTAATGAATACAATTACAATAAGTGTTAATAAACTAAAGAAAATCGAAAATAATGGTACAAACCATACAGAAACACCTATAAATACTGCTAACGCACTTCCAAATGTTGCGCCACTTGCTAAACCTAATGTGAAACTATCTGCCAAAGGATTATTTAAAATCGTTTGATAAATTTGTCCACTTATTACAAGTCCCATACCTGCAATTAATGCTAATAAAGTTCTAGGGACTCTTAACTTATAAAATATCGTCCAATCAAGTTGATTATCAATTTTCCAAGTGACACCTGTTGACCCTACAAACAAAGAAATCGTAATAGCAAACAATAGAATGAGAAACCATAATGCGATCAGTCCAGAGATTTTAGCGCTTTTAGTCATAAACTTTATCTAAAAGTTCTTTTAATCCTTTAGCAAGTCTTGGTCCAGGTCTTGAAATCATATCTGCGTTTAAAGCATGAACATGTTTCTCTTTAACAGCATTAACTTGATCAAAGCCAGCTCTATTGTTATTTAATTGTTGATATTCCTCTTCACTTTGTCCACTAGTCGTAATCATCACGTCTGGATTTCTTTTCAAAATATTTTCTTTATCTGTTTTAATCCATCCTTCTTGATCATGATAAATGTTTTCTGCTTTTATAGAATTTAACATATCATCATAAAATGTATGCGTTCCAGATGTATAAATGTCTGGTTGTGAAGATATTTCCATAAAGACTTTTTTACCTTGCTGATCTTTAGGCACTTCTTTAATCACATCTGCCATTTCATTTTTAACTTTATCTACAAGTTTATCAGCCTCTTGCTCTTTGCCAGCCACTTTACCAACTTGTCTAAATGTATCATACATTTCATCAATAGAATTTGCATCATCTATGTAAACAACTTTAATACCTGCATCACTCAATTTTTTCAAATCTTTTTCTTGAGTAGATTTATGAGATTCGTGTGCTAATACCAAATCTGGTTTAGTTTTCAGCAGTGCTTCTGTATCTAATTTAAATGCATCAAATTGCTTTTTATTCTTAACATCTTTAGGATAGTCATCGACTGTAGAGACACCAACCACTCTATTTCCAAGTCCTAATCCATATAATATTTCAGTGTTGCTTGGAATAAGCGAAACAATGCGCTTATATTCCTTCTTATCAGTTGATTCTTGCTTTGTGTCGTTATCATGATTAGATTGACCGCTTTGGCAACCTGATAATATAATCATCGCCACAAAAATCAAATAAATGACTTTTATTCCTTTCATAACATCTCTCCTAGTCATGTTTATTAAAAAATGGTACACAAAAAGGCACAGCTCAAATAAGATTGAGCTGCACCTCAATTAAGACAATTTATTTAATTACATAGATTCTGGAGCTGAAACGCCAATTAAAGCTAGTGCATTACGTAGTGTAATACGTGCCGCTTCAATTAAAGCTAAGTGTGCTTTTGTCTTATCTATATCATCAGTTAATACTTTTTCTGCATTGTAGAATTTATGGAACTGTGCAGCTAAATCTTGAATATAATTTGTGATGCGATGTGGACTGCGTGATTCAGCAGCACCAATAATCATAGGTTCAAATTCAGCAATTTTTTTCAATAAATCATAAGATTTTTCATGTGATATGGATGATAAATCCACGTTTTGATCAAATGTGATACCTTTTTCTTCAGCTTGACGAATAATTGAAGAAATACGAGCATGTGCGTATTGTGCATAATAAACAGGATTATCTTGTGATTTTTTCTTCGCAAGTTCCATGTCAAAATCAAAGTGTGTATCCGGACTACGCATCGTTAAGAAGTAACGTGCAGCATCATTGCCTACTTCATCCATAATGTCTCTTAAAGTGATGGCATTTCCAGTACGTTTACTCATTTTCACTTCAACACCATCTTGTAATAATCTTACCATTTGCATAATTTGTATTTCAAGACGTTTTGAATCTACTCCGAAAGTTTCTAAAGAAGCTTTTAGACGATTAATATAACCATGATGATCTGCACCAAACAAGTTGATTAACTTGTCATAACCACGATCAACTTTATCATAATGATAAGCAATATCTGGTAAGAAATACGTATACGTACCATCTTGTTTAATAAGTACACGATCTTTATCATCACCAAATTCAGTTGTTTTCAACCATGTTGCGCCATCTTGTTCATAAGTAAATCCTAACGCTGTCATCTTATCTAACACTACAGAAATTTTGTTCGTCTCATATAATGATGTTTCACTAAACCAGTTATCAAAATGAATATTAAAATCAGCTAAGTCTTGTTTCAATTTAACCATTTCATAATCTAAACCAAGTTTACGGAACGTTTTAATACGCTCATCTTTAGGTTGGTCTTTAATTTCAGGATGCTTTTCCGCTAAGTCTTTACCGATAGAGATAATATCTTTTCCGTAATAACCATCTTCAGGTAATTCTGCGTCTAATCCTAAAGCTTGATGATATCGTGCTTCAATAGAGTGCGCTAAATTCTCAATTTGTTTACCTGCATCGTTTATATAATATTCACGTGTAACATCATAACCTGCTGCATTTAAAATATTTGATAGCGTGTCACCTACAGCTGCATTACGCGCATGTCCAATATGTAAATCTCCTGTTGGATTCGCTGAAACATATTCAACAATGATACTTTCATTTTTGCGTGCTTCTGATTTACCAAACGCTTCACCTTTAGTTAAAGCCGTTTTGATAATGTCTGTTAAATATTGTTGATCTAAATAAAAATTAATAAATCCTGGGCCAGCGATTTCAACTTTTTTAACGTTTGCTTTAGTCGTGTCTAAATTTTCTACAATTTGGTTTGCAATTTCGCGTGGGTTTTTGCGGGCAAGCTTAGTTAACACCATTGCAATATTTGAAGCGTAATCACCATTTGTTGGATCTTTAGGCGTTTCTATTTTGATTTCTGGAACTGAATCAACAAGTTCAGCTTTTAATATACTTGCTTTAATTTCTTCAATTAATGTCTCTTTAACTTGGTCAATAATATTCATTCATTTATCTCCTTATAATTAATTTGAAATTGATATGTTCCGAGTAAACCTGTTTGGTCACTTAATTGATAATGTATCCTCAGTTTGCCCTTAATATCGTCTATATCATGTTTAATGGACAATGTTTTGACATTCATAGTCATGCGTCCAGCTTCTGTATCATAATAACTGATCGTCTCTTGCCCTTCGACAAAATGAAATACAGTTTTAACAGCGCCAGTACGGTGAATCTTCACGCCATTATTTTCTATTTTAAGCATATTTTTTACTATTTGGTTATCAATCGTTTCTTCATACCTAATAATATCACTATTCCTTCTATGATATGTACCGGAAGTGCTCGTTTGAAACGTTGACTTTTCGCCATTTTGTTTTACGACTTGTTTAATATTAATATGAATATTTTCTTCCATAGTTGGCCACCTCACCGTTTAAGAACGTCTCTCATTATAGCATATTTGACAAATAAAATTAAAAAAAGCAGGGCTAAAAGCGCCTGCTTTTTTTAGTGTCCTAGCTATAGTAGCTATCAACTATTTTACTTATGAAATTGTGAAAAGACAATAGCTATTTAGTTGAATTGTTAGAATTCACAATTAAGTCACAAATTAGACATATTTAATCAATCGCAAGTGATGATTTTAATTCGTCACTGCTGTTACGCCACATCTCTTCACTATGTTCTTGAAGGAATTTTTTAAGGACAATTCTATTTTCATCACCAATTTGGTCAATTTTCACATGATGTTTCATAGATCTATCCATCATATTAACGTGTTCTGGCATACTTTTATAGCCACGTTTTTTAGGTTTGTTAACCATTAAGTAACAACCTGTTAAACCTGCATAATAAGGGCCTTGTTCGCCACGTTCCGTTGTAACCCAACATAGCCAATATTCTTTCGCTTCTTCGCCTTTTACTTCTTCTATATCTTTAACCCATTTCACACGCTTTTCTACTTCAGCTCTTGCGTGCATTGCGCCAACATCTATAAAGGCCGTTTTTTCAGCTACATCAACAAATACAGGTGCAACATTATCTAAACTGATTGAACCAATATTTGTACCTTTATGTCCATCCAATGGGTCATTTTTAATGATGTTAAATTGAAATCCTTTCTTTTCAGCCACTTGTTTCACCTCATTTAATTCATGTTTACATCATACTAGAGTATCAGACTGACATTCAAGTTTGTAATCTATACGAGTTCATTTAATAGATTAATAATATCTCCTTTAATATCTTCATCTTCCATCTCTAAAATTAATTCTTTTGGATAATACAATTTATAATCAAGTCGTTTAATACCTGTAATACTATGAATGATAACAGACTGACTACTAATTTCTTTAATATGACCACTCTTTTGCAACAAATGAATCGGTTGTCGATTTGAGCCTGGTCGATCATAGTCGTACGGTAAGTCAGAAAAAGAATCACAAACAAAGTAGTACTCTGGATCAATACCGCCCTTTTCAAATAAATCTGTCAGTTCACCAATCGTAATAATAGAACCATCAAAAGGTAAATATTTAAATAAATCACGATTCACAAAGCGTTTACTCAAATCGCTCAATATTTGATCACCTTCTTCAGTCCACTCTTCTAAATAATACATGACGACTGTTTCATCTAAACGTATATAGTCTTCAATAGAGACGTCACCTTCAAAAAATGGAATTAAATATTTAGGCTTTTCTTTAAATGAATACCCTTCGTCATAGAGCGCTTTTGCCCGTTTGAAACATCTATTAAGCAACACTTCTCCACCGCGACTTACAGGATGGAAATAAATTTGCCAATACATTTGATAACGACTCATCAAAAAGTTCTCTACTGCATGCATACCACTTTCTTTAATAAGCACTTCGTCTTTAGAAGGTCGCATTAAACGTAGTACACGCTCCATATCAAACTGACCGTAACTCACACCCGTGAAATAAGCATCACGTTGTAAATAGTCCATTCGGTCTGCATCTATTTGAGAAGAAATCATTGAAATGACTAATTTATTTTCATGTGTTTTGTTAATTACTTCTGCTACTTCAGTTGGAAAATCAGGCGACACTCTTCTTAACACTTCATTAACTTCTGTATCACCTTTAATAATCATCTGAGTAAAAGCTTCATGATCCGTTAAAAATATTTTTTCGAAACAATGGGAAAATGGACCATGACCTAAGTCATGTAATAATGCTGCACATAATGCAAGTGGTCTATCTTTATTATCCCAAGATGGTCTTCCATCAAATACTTCGTCTATCATTCGTCTCACAATTTCATAGACACCTAATGAATGTCCAAAGCGACTATGCTCAGCTGTATGGAAAGATAAATAAAGTGTTCCAAGTTGTTTAATTCTTCTTAAGCGTTGAAATTCTTTCGTTTTAATTAGATCCCATATTAATTGATCGCTAACATGTATATAACGATGAACAGGATCTTTAAAAACTTTTTCTTCAGGTAATTTTTTCGTTCCATAAGCTTCCTGTGTCACTCTGTTCCCTCCATTTCTTCTCTTTATTCAACCGTAAATTCAATGTCACCCACATTTTCATATTCTGCTTTATAAACACCTTTTGTTAATGGTTTTGGTAAAATAAATGTCCCACTTGATACAAACATTCCAGGCGTTAAAGAACGGTTATATTCCTTAATCTTAGAAATGAGCCATTGAACAGCTTTAGCAGGATGACCTTCTACTTCTGTACTATAACCTGATGCAATCTCGTTACCATCTAACAACAATGTTCCTTTTATATTATCAATATCTTCATATGTTAATTTCTTAGGTTCACCATAAATAATGCCACCACTAACCGCACTATCTGCAATAATCTCTGTGACAGTTAAATTAGGGAACCAATTAGAAAATCGAGAATCTGGAATTTCGACTCCTGGAGCAATAAGACATTTATTCATAATGTCTTCTAAACTGTCTTCTTCCGTCAATTCCTCTTGCACGATAAAGACTAATTCTAATTCTGCTAAAGGTTCGTTTAAATCATTTAAATAAATACGTGGACCAAAAATAGTTGTCTCACCCATCGCCCCATATAAAGGCGTCGCTGATGAGAATATATTTCTCGTTTCTTGACTCGTTAAACTAATTTTATAGCCTTTATGAATCTCCGTCTCTTCCTTACGTTGCAACACACCTTCTTGAATATCGTATGCCGCATATTCAGTAATATTCGAAGGTAAAATACCATTTGGAATAATTGATTTATTTTCATATGCTTCATAAAACTGAGAAACCCATTTATTTAGTGATTGTTCCATTACAAACGACCTCCTAAAAAGTTTTTTTCATTAGTGTTGTACACATTGTATCGCCAAACAATAACTCTTCGTACTCACGTATTACTTCAAAGCCTTCCTTTTTATAAAAGGCAATACCAATATCGTTCTTGCCATCAACCTCTAAGTAAACCTCATTGTATAAACCTTTATATTGATCTAGACCAGCATAAAGGAGCGCTTGACCATATCCCTCACGCTGCGCTTCAGGTAGAACATAATGAGACGATAGATATAGCTCCGTACCTTTAATAAAGTTAGCAAAACCAACAATCTTATTACCATCTTCTGCGACAAAGAAATCCGAATCATTAATACGCTTCTGAAGCATCTCCTTAGAGTATGACGCATTTAAGAATGCCGTCACAGTACTAGCCGTATAAATATTGGTATACGTGTCATACCAAGCCTTAGATGCTACATTTTTAATGCCTGAATAATCTTCTATCGTTGCTTTTCTTACATTTGCCATAAATATCTCTCCTCTATCTACCTTCCACATCAAGTGAAACACTTGATGTCTATTATTCTAAGTTTGAATCTTCCCTGTATTTCACTATATTCACTGTGTAGATTTTAAATAACTTTATATCTACCGTTATAGATAATTATATCATTTATATATAAAAAACTATAATATTCAGAATACTTAATTATACCCGAAAACCCTTTAGAAATGTATTATTTGTTAAGTAAGTTAACACATAATACAGTTTAAATTTAATATCTGAGTTTGTCATGTAAATATGAGATGTGTTTATAATCTTTTTCAGCTGTATAAATATTTGTTTTTTTAAGTTGATCATGATATCTCCTGAGTCTTTGTGAGTTAAGTATGGAGTTAATCCAAGATATTGCCCAAGTCGTGAGTTAAATCCACAGTTAATCCAAGACATTGCCCTACTCGTGAGTTAAGTCCAAAGTTAATCCAAGAAAAATCCTAAGTCGTGAGTTAAGTCTGGAGTTAATCCAAGACATTGACCAAGTCGTGAGTTAAATCCACAGTTAATCCAAGACATTTTTGTACATACTTAAATCGTCATTTTTGTGCTGATTTTGTAAAGTGCGGACGCCCGGGGGAATAGTATGCCGCGCGCGACTATAGGCTCGAGCCATACCCCCAGGCAAGCATGGACTTTACAAAATCGTAGCTTTCCTAAAAAATAACAACTCATTTCTATCGAGAGACTTCTATGTTGCTTGTTTGCTCAGTCTTGCAACATTTAGACCTTCTATGTTGCTTGTTTGCTCAGTCTTGCAACATAGAGCATGGACTTTACAAAATCAATAATATAAAAATCACCCAAACCGAAAGTGAATACAACGGATTGGGTGATTTTTTTGAGAAAGGGAATAATGTCCTAATCTCTTTTACGAACTGATTCCAGCTCGTATTTTTCTTTTTATTTATTCAACTTTTTATTCAACTTGTCGTCGAGCTCTTTTTGTCGGCGTTTTCGTTCTTCATTTCTAAGACGCAATCTTTCTTCTTCTTCTGGATCGCGTTTCTTTTGAAGTTGTTTTTGGATTTTTTCCATAAGTTCTTCTTCTGTTAATGCGGCACATGGGCGGTTATTAACGAATGCGAATGTTTTTCTTCTGCCCGGTCCACAATAAGACTGACATGCTACTTCTACTTCCGCTTCTGGATCTAATTTCTTTAATTTTTTCAGTAGTGACGGTAAATTGACAGCTTGGCAATCATCGCAGACTTGGAATTTATTTCGCATTTGTTTTCCCACCTTTCTCATTTTCTATTTTAGCAATAAATTATTATACCACCTTAACAGTTGTTTGAGAATGTCATTTTATTGTTTTTCCATATTTCGAATCATTTTATCATTTCGCTCAATCATTCTTTCGAAATATTTATCATATAGTGCCCATTCTTCTGTTGTGACGGGATTCATATTTAATGTTGCGCCTAATGTTTTTAGGCTTCCTAACAGTTTGAACAGTATGTCATTGGTCGTATATTCTTTATCTAACAACTCATTTAATGATGCCATGCTTTCAGGAATGATTGTTGGATAGATAAATTTTGTTTTTTCGTTTTTAAGTGCATGTTGATAGAATTCTTTCATCATTTCTGCGCGTTCTGCTCCAGAGCCTTCAACACATAAATAAATTTGTACTGCTATACCACCTTTAACTCTTCGTTGTGATATACCTGCAAATTTTCTATTATTGATACTTAAATCATAGCTACCTGGGCAGTATGATGCCGTGATTTCTTTATTTTCAATAGTATTTGTTTCTTCTTTAAACATTTCACGTATGAGACGTAACATCACTTCATATCCAGTATCAATGGATACATCATGCTTACCTTTAAAAATCAAAGATATATTTAGGACACCTTTATCTAACACAACTCCTAAACCGCCTGAATTTCTTACGATTGCACTATATCCTTTAACATCGTTTAAAAATTCAATGCCATCCTTTAAAAAAGGTAATCTAGAGTCATGTATACCTAATATCACGACGTGGTTGTGTATCCATGTCCTTACGACACTTGGACTTTTATCATTTCCTACTTGATCACAAAATGTATCATCGAAACTAAAGGACTGCATCGGCTGCAGTCCTGAAGTGTGGTCAATGTATCGCCATTCTTGTGTAAAATAATCTTGCAAAGTTGCCATGATTATATTGTTTGAGCAGCTGTAATAATAGAAAGACTGTATACGTCTTCTGCTGAACAGCCACGTGATAAATCGTTAACTGGTGCGTTTAAGCCTTGTAATACAGGACCAACTGCATCAAATCCACCTAAACGTTGCGCAATTTTGTATCCAATGTTACCCGCTTCTAAGCTAGGGAAAATAAATACGTTTGCATCACCTTGAATGTCAGAGTTTGGCGCTTTTTTAGCCGCCACTTCTGGTACGATTGCAGCATCAAATTGGAATTCTCCATCTAATACAACATCTTTCAAGTCTGTTTCTTTCAAGTTTTCTTGTGCAATTGTAACAGCTTCAGATACTTTTTCAGTATCAGGTGATTTTGCTGAACCTTTAGTTGAGAAGCTTAACATTGCAACTCTAGGAGACATGCCAAATGCTTGAGCAGTTTTAGCACTTTCGATTGCAATTTCAGCTAAATCTTGTGCATTTAGTTCTGGGTTTATCGCACAATCACCAAATACATATTGTTCTTCACCTTTAGTCATGAAGAATACACCTGATGTTTTAGTAACGCCTGGTTTTGTTTTAATGATTTGTAGCGCTGGACGCACTGTATCAGCTGTAGAATGTGCAGCACCACTTACAAGTCCATCTGCTTGGTTAGTGTAAACGAGCATTGTACCGAAGTAGTTTACATTGTTTAATAATTCTTCAGCTTGTTCTACTGTTGCTTTACCTTTACGACGTTCAACAAATTTTTCTACTAAATCAGCTTTTAATTCGCTTTTTTCAGGATTGATAATTGTGATGCCATCGATTGATAAATTAGCACCAGCTGCAGTTTCTTTAATTTTTTCTTCATTTCCAAGTACGATTGGTGCAACCAAATCTGTAGCTTGTAATTTAACTGCTGCTGTTAATACACGAGCATCGTCACCTTCTGGTAATACGATACGAACATTCTTACCTGATAGTTTGTCACTTAGGACATTAAGTAAATTAGACATAATTGCCTCCTATATATGATTGCTATTATTTTTCCATTCATCATTATAACATTTTTTCATAAATTTTCACGTATACGAACCTTGAATTGGCTTTGTAAAAATAGCAGACATTATATTTTTTATTTTGATAATATTTTTTTCCATTCTTGAACTAATTCTTTATCTTTAACCTCTGTAAACATAACGTTCGGTTTTAAGTTTGGATCTTTGCCATTATAATCTTTAGCGGCAAATCCGGTAGATAACGTAACATCTTCATTTTGAGTAAATTGATGTTGATATACATTCCCATTATCTGCAAACAAATATTTAGTAATTGGTTTGCTCACATCTGCCACGTCATTATAACCTTGAATGTTCGTTAAATCTTGAGCTTGTTCATCGTAGCCTTTCACTTGATTGTTAGAATGATATGCAGAAATCCCCACAACATTATGTATTTTAAAAGCTTTTTCTCCTGGTTTGTCATGATTCGTAATTTGTAATTCGCCATCTTCAGTCATTGCATAGCCATCACCTTTAGTGTGTTCACTACTGCTAAAATAACGATTAGATATCGCTAAACCTTTTTCTTCACCATATTGGTCAACATAGTTTAGTACTTTTTGCTTTAATGCATCTTTCTCTTTATCCGATAACTCAATTTCTTTAGCTTTAACTTCGTTTGTTTCCATTTTATGCTGCGTTTCTTTCTTTTCAGTTGATTCATTACTACAACCACTTATTAAACAAATTAAGATGATAAAAGTGCTCAAGTATTTAAATTTATGTTGCAAGATAATCTCTCCTTCTATTTACAAATAGACGTCTCCACAAAATATTATTTGCAGGAGACGCCTCATGTTTATGTTGATATCACTTTAACAATGATGCTTACTTCTTAATGCCGAATTCATCTACTAATTTAACTTGTCTTTGTTCACCTTTACTAATATCTCCATGCAATTGATAGATTTTAACTACGAGTTCATCACCTGATACATCATAAACTGAGAAGTTTTGGTCAGATGAATCACGGTTATTTTCATGACTATCATTAAATGCATCTGTTTTATGAGGTTGCTCACCTAATGCAAACAAACTATTATAATGATCTAATTGCTCTTGTGTTAAGTCTTTTAATTCAGGTCTTACCTTTTTAATATGTTCTAACGGACGATCATAAATGCTATCGTATGCTTTAGTTCCCCCTGTGTTAGGTAATACATATACAGAACCTTTAGGATTATCATAATACGTCACATTATCTTTGCCACGTATTTGTTTAGCATCTTCTTTTTTCGCATTTACAAAGCTATTTTTTGTCGTTGTATGTTCAAGTGGTTTAGTACGGGAAAGTACATGGTCATGACCTTGAAGTACTAAATCAACATCTAAATCATCGATTTGTTTAGTCAGTTCATCACGAATTTTAGCGACATCTTCATCTGATAATGCATGATAAGATTTAGAATACATCGGTTTATGAAGGTTTAAAATAACCCATTTCGAACCATTCTTTCTTGCATCTTTGATATCCTGTTTAATCCATTCCATTTGCTCTTTCCCAATTGCTTTTTCATCTGGATTATCTTTTGATTTTTTGTTGTCATTCGTATTAGCGACAACCATATGTGCACCATTATAATCAAATGAATAATATGAACCACCATTTACTGCGTTATTTTCTTTCGGCACATTGACATGATCGTTATAAGTCGTTAACAATTTTTCATCATCTTCGCTTAGTGCATATTCATCATGGTTACCAGGTGCAGAAGCTATCGGTAATGACATAAATGATGGACGTGATTGATCATATAAATCGCTCCACTCGTCTTCAATCTCAGCAGTCTCTACAAAATCTCCTGTATGAAGTGCAAAGTTAGGATTACCAGCTGTTTGAATCGCATTACTTAGTGTATCAGCACCAAATTGCGCTTCATTTCTTACATTTTCATTCCAGTATGCATTTTGAGTATCTGTATATTGAACAAATTGGAAGTGATCTCCTTTGTTTCCTGATGTTTTAAATTGACCAACTTCACTTTGAGGACCACTCGCACTACCAACGCGATAATAATATGTAGTATTTGGTTTTAAATCATTTGCTTCAGCTTTATAGCTATATTCTGGAACTGTCGTTAACTCTGACTTTCCGTGTTTATCACCGCGTGTCCATTCTGGTCCTTCAGCATTTTTATCTGTGTAATAGCCTTTTATCTTTTCTTTCCCATTCTCATCTTTAATTGGTTCACCTTCGTCATCTTTTTCCAAATCTGCAAAGATGAAATTCCCATTCTTATCACGCTCTACATATTTGGAATTAACTTTTTTAGATGTAGCATCAAAAGAACGTGCGTCATCAAATTGACCCGTTTCAGAAACCCATACTTTAGCATCTTTAAATTGATCGGTTGTATACCAATTAAAAGCCATTTCCGTTTTAGTGTCACCTTTAAAGTTCGTAATAATACGGTTAGGTTGATTTTTCTTCGGCACAGGTGCTACCTCAGGCTTTTGAGCTGTCACTTTAATTTCAGAATCATTCGCCTTATCCACTGTTTCTGATGTGCTTACTCTCGGATTTCCTGATCCACTTGCTTCTGCCGTTCCAGATGTCGAAATCCCTAATAATAACATCATACATGCTGTACCACTTAAGAATCGTTTTGCTATTGACTGATTATACATATGTACACTTCCTCCTAATTAACCCTAGTGATTTTAAATGCGCTATATAAAGAAGTGTATCAACCGTAAGTTAACCTTTTGTAAAGATAGTATGAGTATTGTATGAATATCATTTTAAGTTACCCAATTGAAGATGTATGAACCTACAGATCCGAAACTATCTTTAGACATACTTTACAAAACGATATATAAAAATCTCCCAATCCAATTGTTAAATCCAATGGATTGGGAGATTTATTAGCGTTTGATATTTCAAACGCTTCAACATTATATTCTATTTTTTCAATAGTTCTTTCTTAAATGTTTCAGCTTGTTTCTCAACGGAAATTAAGTCACCATATATGGCTTCATCACTTGTATAATAAATAACATTTCCGTTTTTCACTGCTTTATTATTTTTCCAAATTGTTGATTCAGTAAATTCTATATTAGGCTTTTTACCATCCTTAGTTGGGATGAATAAGTAGTCACCTGAATAATCATTAAATTTTTCTTTTGGAACTTTCATAAATTTCTCAGCTGGCATTGCTTTTTTAGCTTCTGGATCTTCTTTCAATTTAAACCCGTCATATATGGCATCACTACCTCTACCAAATCGAGCTCCGAATTGATAAATGTCTTTTGCTTGTACGTCCATTATTGATGCAGTCTTATCTTCACCAATATGTTTTTTAATTTCTTTGCCATCTTTTAATAATTTATCTGATAAATCTTCAGCTTGTTTTTTTGCTTTTTCTTCTTTGTTTACTAATTTACCGTATTCAATATGCGTACCTTTATAATCAGTATCTTGTACTTTTAATGAAACAGTCGGTGCAATTTTTGAAAGCTTATTATTATTTTTGTTCTCTTTATATGTAACAATTAAATCTGGTTTAAGTTTTGCTGCAGCTTCAACATCTTCTGGATCTACTTTTTTAACATCTTTCATGTCTAAATATTTCGAGTCTGGAAATACACTCGTTATCCCGATTGGTTCTACTCCTAATTTTTTCAGATTACCATAATTAGCAGTAAGCAATAGAATACGTTTAGGATTTTTAGGTATTTTGACTTTATCTCCACTTTCAGTAGTAAACGTTCTTTCTTTGCTATCATTTTTACTACTAGAAGCTTCATTTTTATTCCCGCAAGCAGCCAATAATAAAGATAAACACAACACAAAGCTTAATATTTTTTTCATTTATTGCACCTCTTCTTTTAATTGATAACTATTATCAATTATATACGATTAATCAACTTATTCAATATATATCGAAAAGTAAATATTGTACGATTAGAATGACGGTATTAATGTATCTTTATGTTGTTCTTTTAAATATTTTTTCACTGCGTCACTTTTCATTGCTTTATTTAATGCTTTAATTTTTTCGGAATCTTTATTATCTTCTCTCGCAACTAATTGTATAGAAAAGCGGTTATCAATATTTTTTTCTAAGAATAATGCGTCAGCTGGTTTTAATCCTATTTTTGAAATATAAGTTGGATAGTTATAAACAAGTGATACATCTTTCTCACTATAAGTTTCTGCTAAATTAAGTAAGTCTACTTTTAACCATTTAAAATCTTTAGGATTTTCTATAATATCTTTAGTTGTTCCGTTGACGCCAACGCCATCTTTTAATTTGATTAATCCTTGTTCTTCAAGAATTGCTAAAGCTCTTCCCTCGTTTGAGATGTCATTAGGTATCGCAACTTTAGTTCCTTTTGGTATCGCGTTAATATCTTTATATTTTTTAGAATAAAAACCTACCTTTGCATCGTAAATCGGTTGTATCGTTGCTAAGTTAGCATCTCTTTCTTTATTGTATTTTTCCATAAAGGGTTTATGCTGAGCGAAACTTGCATCCGCTTCTTTACTACTAACCATGTCGTTATAAGCAACATTATCGTTAACTTGTACGAGTTTGATTTCCCATCCGTCTTTTTTAGCCTCTTTAGCTGCTTCTTTTACAACATCTGTCATAGGAGGTGCTTGTGAAGCGACTTTAATAACTTTGTCTTCATTATCTTTCTTATTCGCGCCACAACCAGAAATGATCACACTAAACATTAATATAAAAACAAATAAACTTTTTTTCATATCTACACTACTTCCTTTTGTCTAATTTTCGGGAAAGATTGTTCCCTAACATTTGAATGATAAATACACTAATAATAATGATAATAATTGAAAAATACATCACTTCATTTTCATAACTTTGGTAACCGTAGCGAATAGCAAAATCTCCTATGCCACCTCCGCCAACAATGCCCATAACAGTTGAATAAGAAACCATACTCACTGTTGTCGTCGTGTAAGCTAATATAATACCACTACGTGATTCTACTAATATAAAATTCCAAATATATTTTAGTTTGGTAGCACCTAATGATTCTGCCAACGTCTTAATATCACCAGGTATATCTAGTAATACTTGTTCAACTAACCTTGAGAATATTGCGATGCCAACAATACTCAACGGTATTATAGATGGATAAGGCCCAAAAGCACTTCCTAAAATGAGTCGCGTTAATGGTATTAAACTGATTACAAATAATAAATATGGGAATGAGCGAATAAAAGTAATCAAGAAATTAAAAGACCAATAATAGTTGATATTTAATTCTTTAATACTTGGATTCGATAAAAACAGTGCAATTCCTAGAGGTAGACCTATTAATAAAGTCATAATCATTGAGTACCCTAGCATAATACAAGTCTCTTGTAATGATTGAATCAGTTCCGGTAAATAATAATTGATTTTTTCTAAAAAAGTCATCCTTCAATACTCCGTTTAACGTTTTCTAAATAAGAAGCAGTGTTCTTTTCTGCACTTTTATTTCTATTCTCAATAATATCTAGCAATTGACCGTCCTCCATAACACAAACTTTTTCACATAATTGTTTCACAACACTCAACTCGTGTGTAACAAAGATGATTGTAATATTGAATTCATTGTTAATATTTTTGAGCATTTTAATAATGGTTTCAGTGTTGTTCTCGTCTAAACTACTCGTTGCTTCATCACATAATAGAATATCTGGATTTCTAACTAAAGCGCGTGCCAATGCAACACGTTGCTTCTCTCCTCCAGATAATTGTGAAGGATAGCTTTTCGCTTTATCTTCTAAGCCAACAAATTGTATCAGTTCATTCACTTTATGCTGATCTTCTTTGTTGATGATTTTCAGAGGTAAAGCTATATTCTGATAAACATTCAAGTTATTCAATAAATTATAATTTTGAAAAACCATACCGATTTTTTCTTTATATTTTCGAATGACCTTTTTAGATGCATCATTAATTGCTTTTTCATCAAAAATAATTTGACCTTCAGTTGGCTGCTCTATAAAATTAAGCATCTTTAATAAAGTCGATTTCCCTGATCCACTCTTTCCTACAATCCCTGTTATAGAACCTGATTCTATAGTTAAAGAAAAGTTTTGAACAGCATACTTATCGTTATATTTTTTTGATACATTTTCTAATTTATACAAATTTTTACTCCTAGTTAATATTTTTAAAATTGATTCTATAATCATTATCCAATAATTGAAATCGATAATCAATGTCAATAAATTTCATTTTCACGATATTTTCCTTTCACAACAATGTAAACAGTTGAGTCATATATTCGCTTTCTAGTATGATAGACTTATAAAGAAGATATTATTTTCTAAAAGGAGCGAAAGTAAAATGAACGAAGCAGCAAAAACATTAGATGGTTGGTACAGCTTGCATTTATTTTATGCAATAGATTGGACAAGCCTTAAAACTGTACCAGAAGATGATAGAACTACAATGATTAATGAATTCAAAACTTTCCTTGAAGCATTAGAAACAGTTCATAATAACAAAGAAGGTTCACATGCTTTCTACAACATTACAGGTCAAAAAGCAGACTTAATGTTATGGTTCTTACGTCCTGACGTTAAGCAATTGAACGTTTTAGAAAATGAATTTAACAAATTAAACATCAGTGATTTCTTAATTCCTACTTATTCTTATGTTTCAGTAGTAGAACTTTCAAACTATCTTGCTGGTGATTCTGATGAAGATCCATATGAAAATCCACATGTAAAAGCAAGATTATATCCAGAAGTTCCACGTTCTGAATACGTGTGTTTCTATCCAATGGATAAAAGACGTGACGGTGATGATAACTGGTATATGCTAGATATGGATCACAGACGTAGCTTAATGCGTTCTCACGGTTTAATTGGACGTAGCTATGCAGGCAAAGTAAAACAATTCATTACGGGTTCTGTAGGCTTAGACGACTACGAATGGGGTGTAACATTATTTAGTGATGACATGTTACAATTCAAAAAATTAATCTATGAAATGCGTTTCGATGAAGTTTCAGCTAAATATGGTGACTTCGGTGCATTCTATGTAGGTAACATTTTAAATATTGATGAATTAGATACATTCTTTCAATTAAATTAATATCTAGTAGTTGAGACATTACGCTCAACTTAAAATAAATAAACATATCACGCTACTGATTTTACGCAGTAAATCGTGATATGTTTATTTTTTATTCATTCTTATGATTTTTGTATGAATCATTTATATCATACTAGTTTTTAGCTAAATAGATTAATAAATAACGTAACGATTGGAACACCTAATAAATCAATTAGGAATGCGCCAACTACTGGTACGACTAAATAAGCTTTTGGCGAGGCACCAAATTTCTTCGTAATAACATCTAAGTTTGCCATCGCGTTCGGTGTCGCACCTAATCCATGGCCAATAAATCCACCGATCATAACTGCTGCGTCATAATTTTTCCCTAACCCTCTGAATACGACAAAGACTGAGAACAGTACGATAAACACGATTTGCGCTAATACGATAATCGTTAATGGTAGAGCGAGTTGGTATATTTCTGTTAACTCAATACTCATTAAAGCGATTGATAAGAATAAACTTAATGTAACGTCGCTTACTCGATTGGTAATTTTCATATCAATGATATTTAAATTACCATAATCCGAGATATTTCTAATAATTACTGCCACAAACATCGCGCCTACATAAACTGGAATATTGATACCTGTTAAATCCGTAAATCCTTCGCCAATAAATGTACCAATAGCCATACAAACAGCGATAATTGTAAACTGAACGATAAACACTGTAGTTGGATTCATTCTACTATGTAAATTTTCATTGTATTCTACTTCACTATAATCTAAACCAGAATCTTTAGCGTCTTCAGGTTTTAGATCGAACTTTTTAATTAAATATTTAACAACTGGTCCACCAATTAATCCACCGGCAACCAACCCTAATGTAGCTGCTGCAAGTGCTGCTGTTACAGCGGAATTAACACCTAAACTTTCTAAAGTTTGACCATAAGCTGCTGCATTCCCATGTCCACCTTCCATCGACATAGAACCAGCAGTTAAGCCTAGTAAAGGTGGTATATTTAATACTTTTGCTAATGAAACACCTATAACGTTTTGACAAAATGCTAATACGCCACAAAAGACGAAGTATAGTATTAACACTTTACCACCAAGTTTTAATAATTTTAATGATGCTCCTAAACCTATTGTTGTAAAGAAAGCGAGCATAAAGAAGTTTTGAATAAAATCAGAATCTAACTTAATCGTTATGATATTTGTTGATTGTAAAATTGCTACTAATATTGCAAATAATAATCCACCAATTACTGGAGCAGGAATACATAAACGTCTCAAAATAGAAACATTACTTACTACCGCTTCTCCTAATAAAAGTAGGATACATGCTAGTGCCAATGTTGTAATAGCATCGAGCTCTAACATTTTACATTCCTCCTTAAACAACAACATTATTTCTATTGTGCTTTATCAATTTTAAAGAAATCGCTTTCAATCCATGATGAACATTATACATACCGATTATTAAAAAATCTACCATATATTTTTTAAAATAAAATAAATTTTCAAACTATATATTTATCTAAATTTTCAGATATTAATACATCAAATAAAAAATTCTTTAATATTAAAATTTCCGATATACAAATATGCTGTATCGTGTATATTAGGCTATATAAAGATATATCATTCATTGAAATTTTATACATAAGGAGTAGTTATGAAACATAATCAAGAACAATCATTACAGAAATCAATCGGATTAATGACTGCTATTACTATTGTTGTTGGTACGATTATCGGGTCAGGTGTATTCGTGAAACCAGCTGTTGTTTTAACATATGCTGGTACTAGTAATATGGCAATTCTTGCTTGGGTTGTTGGGGGCGTATTAACTTTAGCTGCTGGTTTAACAATTTCTGAAATCGGAGCTCAAATTCCCAAAACTGGTGGATTATATGCTTATATTCGTGATATTTACGGTCCATTTTGGGGCTTCTTAACAGGTTGGGTTCAAACGATTATATATGGACCGGCCATTATCGTATCACTTGTATTATTTTTCGGTATACTTGTCACAAATTTCTTTAGTATTAGTAACAATATGAGCGTTTGGGTTGGATTACTCGCACTCATCTTTTTAACAATTGTAAATATTTTAGGTACAAAGTTTGGCGGACTTATGCAAAACGTCACAACTATTGCTAAACTCATTCCTGTATTTGCAATTATCATATTCGGATTACTTTGGGGTAACGAAGGTATTTTCGGTCAAGATGTAACATCACTCATTAAAACGGACGGAGAAATAAACTTCGGTCGTGCTGTCCTTGCAACGTTATTTGCCTATGACGGTTGGATCATGTTAACGAATATGACTGGAGAAATGAAAAAGCCACAAAGAAATTTACCATTGGCAATGTTAATCGGTTTATTAATTGTAACACTTGCTTATGTGCTCATTAACATCGCTGTATTTCATGTGATACCTGCAGCTGAATTAGTAGGATTAGGAAACACAGCTAGTGCAGAAGCTGCAAAAACATTATTCGGTGACATAGGTTCAAAAATTGTGAATATCGGTGTCATCATTTCAATATTCGGTTGTTTAAACGGAAAAATCATTACCTTCCCACGTATTCCATTTGCTATGGCTGAAGATGGTTTATTACCAATGCATAAGTTTGTGGGATATATTAGTCCTAAATTCAAATCACCATTAGGCGCATTAACAACTGTATTCGGAATCTCATTCTTGCTCATCATCTTAACATTGTTATTCCCAGAAACAGTGAATGCAGACTATTTATCAGAAGTAACCATATTTATTATTTATATTTTCTATATGATGGCATTCGTAGGGTTATTTATTCTTAGAAAACGCAACAAAGACGTTAAACGAGCATATTCCGTACCGTTGTATCCTTTCATTCCATTATTAGCACTGCTAGGTGGCGCTTTTATTATTATCAATACACTCATCTCAGACTTTATGGGCTCATTATATTCATTGATAATATTAGCAATAGGTATTCCGGTTTATATGTACTTAAAAAACAAACAAAAAACAGACTAGTTTCTAGTTTGTTTTTTTGTCTTTTTTACATGTTTCATTCAAATATTATACTAAAAGAGTTCATATTTTTGGGTTCAGTACAGACATTGCCTATGTCGTGAGTTAAGTCTGAGGTTAATCCAAGACATTGCCTATGTCGTGAGTTAAGTCCAAAGTTAATCCAAGACATCGCTCAACTCGTGAGTTAAGTCTGAAGTTAATCCAAGACATCGCTCAACTCGTGAGTTTATTCCGAAGTTAACCCAAGACATTTTTGTACATACTTAAATTGTCATTTTTGTGCTGATTTTGTAAAGTGCTGACGCCCGGGGGAATAGTATGTGAGAGAGACTACAGGCTCGAGCCATACCCCAGGCAAGCATGCACTTTACAAAATCATTATAGGTTAGGACATTTATGTCTCAGTTTCTTATCAACTATCTTATTCAAATAGAACCTTGAACTCAAAGTTTTAATTGAGACTCAACAAAAAAAGACTGCCAACATGTTCACTTTAAGTAACTTTGTTGGCAGTCTGTTTTTTGTTTTATCTATTTTTTCACATCTGTTTTGGCTTCTAAATCTATCATTTCTTCTTTAGTCTTATCTAAGACTAAGTAGTTTAATTCATCGTTTGTCATTTTTTTAAGTGATGGGTATCTGATCATAAAGAATACAATTCCAAGCACTAACCAGACAAATAATGCAATGTAAGATGGTAATGATAAGCTTGCGGGTGATCCTGGAATAAGTAATAAGCATAAGAATATTCCTGCGATAACCGCCCCGATGATCGCAAATGTTTTATATTTCGGATGATACATCATACTTCTTTTGTCATATGAGAACAGTTTGAATGCTGATAAACATGTTATGAAATATGCGATTGATACGCCTGTTGAAGACATATCTACAATCCATGTTAAAGCCGTTCTACCTAACCAAGGTGCTACTAATGCAAGCACTAATATAAATATAATACTGATATATGGCGTATTATATTTTGGGTGTAATTTTTTAAAGACACTTGGCATAACAGATGCTCTACCCATAGAGAATAACAATCTACTAGAACTCATAAAGAATCCGTTCAAACCTGTAAATATGCCCATCATGATTGCCACAACTAACACTGCTAACCCTACGAACGAGAAGGCTTCTTGAACGACTGATCCAGTTATCCATAAGTTTCCACCAACTGCTGATGCGTCTTTAAATAACCAACTTGTCAACAATATCATCATGACATAAGTTAATGCTGAAGCGATTAAACTAAATACGATTAACTTAAATGTCTTACTTGGTGCAAAGTTAAATTCTTCTGCTGTTTGAGGGATATTATCAAACCCTACATATGCCCAAGGTGCAACAGCTAAAATGATTACAATAGATGAGAGCCAACCTTCGTCATTATTAACGACTGGATTAACGTTAGAGAATGAAAAATCTTGAGTGAAAAATGAACCTGCAAATAACAATATAACGACAACTGCTAAAATCACGCAGAATACATACTGTAAACTACCTGAAAAACTTGAGCCTTTTATACTTATCCAAGCAAAAATTAATAGAATAAGTGACGATAGTAAAATTTCTGTTATGTACACGTCCCAACCTGCGACTGTATATAATTTACCTTGTTCTAAAAATCCTGGCATAATAAATTTGAAAAGCAGACTAAATGCTGAAGCATTTAATGCAACGATACATATATAACCAAATGTTAGAAACCAAGATGAGAAGAAGGATACATATTTACCGAATCCTAAATATCCAAAAGCAAAAGCACCACCGGAAACCGGGAACTTCTCAACTAGTGCGCCATAACTTACTGCGATAACAATCATCAGTAAAGCGCCGATAAAGATACCGATTGATGCACCTAACGGCCCAGCTTGAGCAATCCAATCACCAGGTAGTATAAATGCACCCCACCCGATACTCGAACCGTATGCAATAGCCCATACAAATTTTTCTGATAAATTTTTATCTAAATTTCCTCTTGATAAATCTTTCTTATTCCTTGCCATAAATGTTCCACCCTTATATTTATATTTCGTGAAACGTCATTAAACTTCTTCTTAAACTTTCCAAACTGCAATTACAAGTAATATCCAACTTGCAATAAACAACACGCCGCCAATTGGTGTAATAGCGCCTAATATTTTAATTTGTGTAACAGCTAATATATATAATGAACCACTAAAGAATACGATACCAAATGTCATCAACCAACCCGCGACATTTAAACTAGCTGAAGTTGTCCCTGTAATAATACCAATTAAAATTAAACCTAAAGCATGATACATTTGATATGTTGTAGCTTTTTCCCATATATCTAAATATTTAGCCGACAATTTATTTTCTAATCCATGCGCACCAAACGCTCCAGCTGCTACTGCGATCATTGCATTAATTGCACCAATAATAATAAATAATTTCATTTTTTACCTTCCTTTCTATTCTTAAAACTCAAATAGTGAATCTCCGTTACCTATTCCATCATCTGTTGTTAACTGCTTATCATTCGCATCAACTGATGATGAATGAGATACTTTTCCACCCATTTTTCTAATTTCTTCATTAGAAACTTGAGGTTTTTCTTTTTTAACTGGCTTTGTTCGAGTTGAAGAGAAGTTTTGTTCCACTTTTATATCGTGTTTAATACCCTCTTCTTTATCAAATAATCCACTTAAAGTATGAATTGCATGCATATGTCGATTAAAAATTTCATTTGTTGAGGCGTTATCAGCGCCTACTAATTCTTCTTCAATGGCCGCAATTAATTGATCTCTACTAATCATAAATTGTCACCTCCACACCAATTTATAGGTTCCTTCCCGCTTGCAATCAAATATTCATTCGTTTTGCTAAATGGTTTAGACCCGAAAAAGCCTCTGTATGCTGACAACGGACTTGGATGCACTGATTGTATAATATGATGTCGTTCAGTATCAATCAGCTTAATTTTAGATTGTGCCGGTTTACCCCATAAGATAAATACAACATCATCCAACTCACGAGAAACACTTTTAATAATTTCATCAGTGAATATTTCCCAGCCAATATTTTTATGAGAATGTGCTTGATGTGCTTCTACAGTTAAAACAGTGTTTAACAACAACACACCTTCCTTAGCCCAATCTTGTAAATGAGGTGTTTCTCGTTGACACCCTATGTCTGCCTCTAATTCTTTATAAATATTTCTTAAAGAAGGCGGAAACTTCCCAGTTGGTTGCACCGAAAAAGCTAAGCCATGTGCTTGATTAGGACCATGATACGGGTCTTGACCAAGTACGACAACTTTCACGCGATCTAAAGGTGTTAAATCAAACGCTTGATAAATATTTTCCTTATCTGGATAAATCGTTTTATTTTGATAAGCTTTTTCTAAAAATGACTCCATTTCAGAAAAGTCATGCTCAGATTTTATATTGTGAAATATTTCTTGCCAATCCATATAATTCACCTCAATAAAAATGATAACATAGCACTAATGAAAAGGTCATAACTATTTTTTACAATTAAAAAACATGATATGATAAAACATATGAAATATTGGGAGGAATCATCAATGGCATTAAAAAAAGTCTTAACAATCGCAGGATCTGACACAAGTGCTGGAGCTGGAATGCAAGCTGATTTAAAAACATTCCAAGAACACGATACTTACGGAATGGTTGCATTAGCAGCAGTCGTTACGATGGACCCACAAACTTGGGCACATGACGTAACGCCATTACCTCTTGATTTATTAGATAAACAGTTAAATACTGCTATTTCAATAGGTCCTGATGCAATAAAAACAGGTATGCTTGGTTCAGAAGAAGTTATTAAACGTGCGCGTCAAGCATATGATGAATCTGGATCTGAAATCTTTGTAGTAGACCCTGTAATGGTCTGTAAAGGCGAGGACGAAGTACTTAACCCAGGAAATACTGAAGCAATGATTAAAGAACTATTACCAAAAGCAACAGTAGTAACACCTAACTTATTTGAAGCAGGTCAACTTTCAGGCTTAGGTAAACTGACTTCAATTGATGATATGAAAAAAGCAGCAGAAAAAATCCATGAATTAGGTGCTCAATATATTGTTATTAAAGGTGGAAAAGCATTAGAATCAGATAAAGCTTATGACTTATACTATGACGGTCAAAAGCATATACTGCTCTCTACTGACAAATTCCAATCTAGTTATAATCATGGTGCAGGATGTACATTCGCAGCAGCAACAACAGCTAATTTAGCAAATGGCGAAACACCAGAAGAAGCCATTAAACACGCTAAAGCATTTGTTGCATCTGCAATTAAAAACGGTTGGAAAATGAATGACTTTGTAGGACCAGTAGATCACGGTGCTTCAAATCGCATTGAAAAAATCGAAGTATACACTGAAGAAGTGTAATAAGAGAGACTGGAACATCGTTCTCAGCTCAAAATCAATAACAACTCATTCCACTGATCTATTCAGCTAGAAATGAGTTGTTATTTTTTTATAATTGGATGAGGTAGGAGCAAATTGGAATCTGAATGTTGCTTGTTTGCTTAGTCTTGCAACATTCGGACCTTCTATGTTGCTTGTTTCGTCAGTCTTGCAACATAGAGCATGTACTTATAAAACAAACAAAAAAAATATAAAAAAAGAGAGCTGATTGAATTTCCATTGTTCAATCGGCTCTCTTTTTAGCTAGAATTTCTATCCCGGCTTCATTATTAATTCATTATGCTAAATTCTGCTGTAACTTTGGCTACAACTTTACGACTCTTAAATAATGTCATTTGGTATTGATAAAATGCATTGTCTTCATGCTTAGTTTCTTTAAGGCATGCTAATTCTGCAGTGTAATTTTCTAGTGTCATAATACGCTCAGTTTGTTCGAATTCACTTTTAATCTGTTTGAGTTTCGTATTATTGCCCATAAATGGCTTGAAACTATTGAATTCTCGAAGAATACTTAATAAATATTGTACCGGTACTTCTTCATAATACTGATACCCCATAATATTACAATAATCCAATACCGCTTCATCATTAAATGAAATACGCATTGTTTCCACTACTTCCACCCGCCATTTCTTAAGGCTAATCTCAGTAGTAATTGTACTTTAAAGCTTATAATCATTCAAGAGAATTTTAATAACGGCTATTCATCATCTTCTTCGCTCAAGTATGCGTTATTATCCAATATAATTTCCACATTCGGATGATTATACAAAGCTGATGCTGGTAAATCCGTTGTAATTTCACCAGTCATTAATTTGCGAATGGCATCAGCCTTTTTAGGTCCATAAGCTAATAGAATAATACGTTTTGCTTTTAATATTGATTGAATACCCATTGATATTGCTTGTTTAGGCACTTCTTCAATTGCTTCAAAGTATCTGCTGTTTGCTTCAATTGTAGACTCTGTTAAATCTACAATACTTGTTAAACTATCAAACGATGTTCCTGGTTCATTAAAGCCGATATGTCCATTTTCACCAATTCCAAGTATTTGAACATCAATCGGCCCTTCTTTATCTAACAAACTTTCATAATGTTTTGTTTCTTGTTGAAGATCTTCAGCTGAACCATTTGGTAAATGAATACGTTCTTCATTCCAAGTTGATAAGTGATTAAACAGAACATCGTGCATATACGTATAATAACTTTCAGAATGGTCATAATCTATTCCAATATATTCATCTAAGTTAAAAGTTGTGATTTCATTTAAATCAAGCTCATTAATTCTAATTAAGTTAACGAGCTGTTCGTATACACGAACCATCGTTCCACCAGTCGCTAAACCTAGAACACTTTTTTTATTTGAAATAATTTGCTTTAATAACTCATTAGCAACATAATGACACGCTTCCTCTTTAGAACCTAAATTAATGATTTGCATTATTATCCCTCTATTTCTTTAATAAATCGCTTTGCTATTTCTAAAGGTCTTGTGATTGCGCCTCCAACTACTGTACAGTGCACACCTAAATCTGTAACACGTTTTAACATTTCTGGTGTCATAACATTGCCTTCAGCTATGACTTTTGCATCCACATGGCTTAGCACATCTTTTAAAAATTGAAAATCATTTTCGTAT
The DNA here is from genome assembly GCF_022387115.1 of Mammaliicoccus sp. F-M27. Classification (NCBI taxonomy): domain Bacteria; kingdom Bacillati; phylum Bacillota; class Bacilli; order Caryophanales; family Staphylococcaceae; genus Mammaliicoccus; species Mammaliicoccus sp. F-M27. Next base: position 184,758 of record NZ_JAJNIE010000003.1, read on the forward strand.
AGAACATGTCCTTTAGTATAATCCGTATAACCTCTTAATGTCGTACCAACGTAATCAAATCCAAGCTTATCAGCATAAACCGCTTCCTCTAAATCTGATACGTCTGCCATGATTTCTACATTTGGTGCATGTTCTCTAATATATGAAACAAGCTCTTCTAGTGATTCTTTAGGTCTTTCTTGTTTTGTTGCATCTAAAGCTATCACGTCACAACCACTTGCAATTAATTCATCAATTTCTTTTGAAGTAGCTGTAATAAAAACTTTAGAGTCTTTATAATCACGCTTTACAATGCCGATCACTGGTAAATCCACTTCTTCTTTTATTGCTATGATATCTTCTTTCGTATTTGCTCGGATACCTTTAGCACCAGCTTGATACGCTGCTAATGCCATCTTACTCATTATAAATGATGAATGCAATGGTTCTCCCGGTAAAGCTTGGCATGAAACAATTAATCCTTGAGGTAACATTTATATAACACTCCTTCTTTATTCTTCTAAAGCTTCTTCTACTTCATTTTTTATTGTCGTAACATGTGGACCGTATATAATTTGTACACCTGTCCCTTTTCTCACAACACCTCTCGATTCAGTTGATTTAATCACATCTTCATCGAAAAGCTTCTCATCATGAATGGTTACTCTAAGTCTTGTTGCACAACAATCCACAATATCTATATTTTCTTTTCCGCCTAAACCTTTGATAATTGTCTTTGCACGATCGCTTGCATCAACAGACTGTATAGCATCTTCATCTTCACGTCCAGGTGTCTTAAAATTAAACTTCGTAATTAAGAATCTAAATGTCACATAGTATAATAAGAACCAAACAATACCAATTGGAATAACAAGTAAGAAGTTGGTCTTACTATTGCCTTGTAGCACACCAAATAGAATGTAATCAATAAAGCCACCACTAAATGTTTGTCCTATAGTTATGTTAAATATATCCGCCATCATGAATGCTAATCCATCAAATATTGCATGAATAACATATAAAACTGGCGCTATAAATAAGAAACTAAATTCTAATGGCTCTGTAATTCCAGTTAAAAATGACGTCAAAGCTGCTGAAAGCATTAAACCACCAACGACTTTTTTCTTTTCTGGTTTAGCCGTGTGATAAATTGCTAGCGCCGCCCCTAGTAGTCCGAACATCATTGTAATAAATCGACCAGACATATATCTAGAAATACCTGAATAATAATGCGTTAAATTTGCATCTCCCAATTGTGCGAAGAAGATGTTCTGAGTACCTTGCACAACTTTTCCATTAATCTCCATCGTGCCACCTAATGCAGTTTGCCAGAATGGTAAATAGAATATGTGGTGCAAACCAAATGGTCCAAGCATACGTAGAATAAACCCATAAATAAATGTACCGATAACACCTGTTTTATTAACTAGACCACCCGCATTGAATATCCAACCTTGAATCGTTGGCCAAACAAAGAATAAAATGACACCTAGTCCTATAGAAGCAACAGAAGTGACGATAGGTACAAATCTTGACCCGCCGAAGAAACCTAAAAACGGTGGCAATGAAATTTTGTTGTACTTATTATGTAGCATTGCCGTCATAATACCTACAATAATCCCACCAAACACCCCTGTTTCGACAGTTTGAATGCCTAAAACCATCCCTTGACCAGCTTTAGCTAATCCTTCTTGTGCCGCGACATTGTCCGTAATGGTTAATAAAGCGTTCATAGTAGCATTCATAATTAAGAAACCGAGCATAGCGGCTAAACCTGCTGTGCCTTTATCACTTCTCGCTAAACCTATTGCTACCCCGATTGCAAATAATACTGGTAAGTTAGCGAAAACGATATTACCGGCTGAAGACATTAATATAAATATATATTGCAACAAATCAATATCCAAAACTGGATATGCCTTTATTGTGTTTGGGTTGCTCAAAGCGCCACCAATACCTAATAGCAGACCTGCTGCTGGTAAAATAGCAATTGGTAACATAAATGATTTCCCGAATTGTTGTGCTTTATCAAAAACTTTACTCATGTGAACACCTACCTCCCTGTTTAGCCTAAATATAACACCGTGAAAAACATAGTCAATATTATTATTTGTTTTGAAAAACCTTTTCAATTATACTAATCATTATTATATAAATTGAGGTGTAATACATGAATTTTGAAAATCGTATTCAACAATTTTCATACCTTTTCACAAAAGCTGATGAAAAAATAGCAAGTTATATTCTTGATCATCCTGTAGGAGACCATTTTTCTACAATCACATCATTGGCACATGCAATCGAAGTGTCTACTTCTAGCATCACAAGATTTAGTCATAAATTGAACTATCAACACTTCCAAGATATGAAGTTTAATATACAACACACTTATGAAAAATCTGATATTCAAAATGTTCCACTTATCAAAAGAATTCACGAATATCACCAAACGCTCATTCAACAAACGGGCGAATTTATATCCAATCAAAAAATTAATCAATTGATCGATATTCTATCCAATAGCGAACAAACGCTATTTGCTGGTTTAGGAAGTTCTGGCTTAACTGCAACAGAGTTTTACTATCGAACAATGAGAATGGGCATAAATGGTAGTGCTGTAACAGATGCTCATCAAATGAAAATAGGTGCATCATTACTATCAGAGAACGACGCACTTATCGCATTTTCTAACAGCGGTAAGACTGAGGAACTGATTAGTGCTGCAAAAATTGCGAAGTCACAAAACGCTACTGTCATTGCTATTACAAACTATGCTGGTAGTGAACTTACCGCAAATTCTGATATTGTCATCATGACAATTGATCAAACAAGAGTAAACGACAAACAGTTTATTAACACTCAAATTTCCGCACATTTTCTGATTGATGTTGTGAGTTATATGTTGTTAGAACGTCCAAATAATATGAATCGTTATCAACACACTAGAGAAGTTATATTAAAAGATAATAAATCTTAGTGTTGTGAGCAGATTGTATATAAATTTACTCGAGAATTTAGTAGAATAGTAAAGTATATACTATGAGGAGTGAAAGGCATGGAATTAATTCAAGTAGATCAAGTACAAACGCTAATATCAGAGTATGAAAATAAGCCAGTATATCTCCATGTAGAAACAACAAATGGTGCTTACGCTAACCATTTTGATAACAAAGTATTTAATGCTGGCACATTTTTGAGAAACATCCAAGTTACATTTACACATGCTCATTTAACTGGTGGGAATAAAGAACCTTATCGTGTTGGATTAAAATTAGACAACAATGGTTGGGTCTATGTACAAGGTTTAACACATTATGAGGTAACTGAAGATAAAGAACTATTATTAGCAGGACTAAATTATGAAGGACAGCTTGCTGCAACATTAGAAATAAGTAGCAATCCTTTCAAGGATTAAGAGGTGAATACAATGAATGATGAAAGACAAGTATTAGTTATTTTTCCACATCCTGATGACGAAGCATTTGGTACATCTGGTACCCTCAGTAAATTTGTAGATAATGGGACGCCTGTAACTTATGCATGCTTAACTTTAGGACAAATGGGACGTAATCTTGGTAATCCACCTTTTGCTACACGTGAATCTTTACCATATATTAGAGAACGTGAATTGGATGCAGCTGCAGCAGCAATTGGTATTACAGATTTAAGAAAAATGGGTTACAGAGATAAAACAATTGAATTTGAACCTAAAGATGAATTAGATAGTATGGTAAAATCATTAATAGATGAACTTAATCCATCACTTATTATTTCGTTCTATCCTGGTTATTCTGTTCATCCTGACCATGAAGCAACTGCAGATTCAGTTATAAGAACGGTCAGTCGTATGGATGAATCAGCTAGACCTAAATTACATTTAGTAGCATTTAGCAATGACACATATCGTGATTTAGGAGAACCGGATATAAATATAGATATTACTGGTTATGAAGAGCGCAAGATGAAGGTCCTTCAAGCTCATGCGTCTCAAACCGGTCCAATGTTACAAAACCTCGCTTCAAATACACAAGAGGGTGAAGCGGCTAAAGATATGTGGTTGAAGACAGAACATTTCTGGACATATCATATTGAATAGATAGTGGAGGCAATGTGAATGACACAATTAGATTTATCAACACGTGAAGCGCGATGGAAACACTTTGGTTCAGTTGACCCTATCAAAGGCAATAAACCAACTGAAAAAGAAAAAATGCCTGACTTACAGAGCTCTAAGAAAGATTTCCTTTTCGAGATTGAACATGTTGGTATTAAAAACTTAATTTACCCTGTCAGAATAGATGATTTTCAAACTGTTGGGAACTTTGAATTTTCAACAAGTTTAAACCAAGATGAAAAAGGTATTAATATGAGCCGTATTATAGAAAGTGTTGAAAAACATTATGATAACGGTGTGAAATTAGAGTTCGATCATTTAACTACATTATTAAATACCCTTCAATCTGTTATGCTCCAAAATACTGCTTCATTAGATGTTACAGCTAAATGGTTCTTCAATCGTTATAGCCCTATCACTAACCAAAAAGCAGTCGGTCATGCAGATATTAGATATATCCTTTCTGTTTCAGATGATAAAGTGACTCAAAAATCTTTAGGCATTGAAGTGCCAGTCACAACTTTATGTCCATGTTCTAAAGAAATTAGTGAATACTCCGCTCATAACCAACGCGGAATTATCACAGTCCTAATTGATTTGAACCCTGAGATAGACTTACCCGATAATTACAAAGATATCGTATTAGACGGTATGGAGGCTAACGCAAGTTCAATGTTATACCCAATATTGAAACGTACAGACGAAAAAGCCGTAACAGAAAGAGCATATGAAAATCCAAGATTCGTTGAAGACTTAATTAGATTAGTAGCTGCTGATTTAGTAGAACTCGACTGGATAAAAGGATTCGAAATAGAATGTCGTAACGAAGAATCCATACATCAACACGATGCATTTGCAAGATTAAAATATACGAAATAGTATAAAATCATACACAAAAAGGCAACAGCGCTCGCTGTTGCCTTTTTGTGTATTTATAAATTTACTTCTTCTTCTGCTTCAGCCCACGGATTATTTTTAACCAGTTTCGTAATTTGCTCTGTAAATAATTTAACACGCAATTTAATGTCATCTACATCAATATAATATGTGCCACTTTCAGTTTTACCGAAATCAGCATCTTGTGTAGAGATTTGAACTGGAACTGCAATCCCTAATAAGTTTCTCATAATGATTCGCAAATGTGATAACGGTTCTGTGCTTCGCATACCACCACTATTACATATTAAGCCAACAGGTTTCATTTTAAATTGATCCATTGTTAAATGATCTAATGCATTTTTCAAAACGCCCGAATATGAACCGTGGTAATTCGGTGTACCAATGATAATTGCATCTGCTTCTTCAGCTTGTTGTCGTAATTCATTCACATTAATTTTAATACGTTCATCATTTAAATGTCGACCTGATACATCTAAGAACGGTATTGGCTTGTCATATAAATCAAACAAAGTTACTTCTGCACCTTCGTCTTCTAAGTTTCCTCGAACAAATTGTGCAAGGGCATGTGTATGTGAATATTGTTTTGCGCTACCTACAATAAGTAATACTTTCACTGTTGTCACCTCAAAATTTTAATGATATTTCATTACGTATCATTATAACATACTAAAAAACTAAGAATTTGATTTTCAAGAAAAATCATTCTTATGGACGATGTATTAACGATCATAATCTTTTAATGCATGTATAATCGCATTCCCTACACCACTATGTTCGTTACTGTCGGTAATATAATCAGCCATTTCTTTTACTTCAGGTGCTCCGTTTTCCATTGCAACAGCATAACCTGCTTTTTCTAACATTGATACATCATTCAAGTTATCCCCGATTGCCATGACATCTGACATTGGAATGTTTAATTGATCAGCAATTTCTTCTAATGCGATACCCTTTTGTGCATCAGAATGTGTAATTTCAATATTCCCTCTTGAAGATGATGAAACGGCTAAACTTTGAGATTCTGAAATTTCCGATTTAGCTCTATCAATTTTAGATAAATCACTTGAAAAGGCTAATATTTTCAAGATAATCTCTCCTGGACGATTTTCGATTTCATCATAACTATCCACTGTTTTTAACGTGCCATTATCAATTCTACTTTGAATGTTTGCTCGAATCTTTTTAACGTCAGCTTTTTGACCAGCTTTTTCAGCTATATCTATGTATATTTCCAAGTCTTTCTCTGAATCTTCAGTGTAGATACCAAAGTTCGTATAAACTTGATAATAAATATCTTCTTTTTTCAAAACTCCCGTGATTTTATTGATTAAAGGACGTGTTAATTTAGAAGTATGGACGATATTAAATTCCTCATCCCTTACTTCTGCTCCATTTAAACAAATATATGGTAACGATAAGTCTGTTTTTTCAATCGGGCCATTTGCCTCGTAAAACGCTCTACCAGTAGCAATAACTACAGTTATACCTTTAGACTGTGCATATTTTATCGCTTCGTAATTTTCATTAGAAACTTCATGTGCTGCGTTCAATAAAGTACCATCCATATCTGTTGCGATTAACCTTATCATGAAAGTAACCTCTTTTCTTTATATTCAACATAAATTTTAACAAATAAAAGTAATAATCTCTATGAATCTGTATTATTCTGTTTAATTTGTTTTTTTAAGTTCCTTTTTTCTCTAAAAAAGTTTCGAAGCATGTCACCACATTCTTGTTCAAGTATCCCTCTTTCAACCGTAGCGCGATGATTAAAGCGCGTATCTTCTATTAAATTCATAAGGCTACCACTACAGCCACCTTTAGGGTCAGTTGCACCATAGACAACATGAGGTATTCTACTCATTACAATTGCACCTGAACACATGACACAAGGCTCTAAAGTAGCATATAATGTCGTTTCTTCTAATCGCCATGAATTAAGATATTTCGCCGCCTCTTGTATCGCAATCATTTCAGCATGTGCAATCGGACTTTGATCATTTTCTCTTAAATTATGTCCTTTACCAATCACTTCACCTTTATATACGACAATCGCACCAATTGGCACTTCATCCATTTCCCAAGCTTTTTTCGCTTCTTGAATTGCAAGTTTCATATAATTTTCATGCACGCTACATTTCACTCCGTTTAATTTGTGATAGAATAAGTATGTCTATTTTAACATCTGGAGAGATATATATGAAAAAAACCTTTATCGCAATAGAAGGACCAATAGGAGTCGGGAAAAGCTCCTTAACTAAAAAGCTTGCTAAAGCTCTAAATTACACTGAAGAATTTGAAATTGTTGATGAAAATCCATACTTAAGTAATTTCTATGAAGATATTTCTAAATGGAGTTTCCAAACAGAGATGTTCTTCTTATGCCATCGCTACAAACAGTTAACTGATTTAGAAAATATTAATGGTATCGTTAGTGACTATCACATTTTCAAAAATAAAATTTTCGCAAAAAACACTTTAAACGATACTGAATTTGATAAATTTAGTAGAATTTATGATATCTTAACTGAAGATATTCGCATGCCTGACCAAATTATCTTTCTCGATGCATCATTAGAAGTCCTTCAACAACGCATTGCTCATCGAAATAGATCTTATGAAACACAAATTGAAAATAATTACTTAGCACAACTCAAAAGTGATTATAATCAATTCTATGAAGAAGTAAAAAGTGAAATTGATACTATTCAAATAGATACATCTCACTTAGATTTCGTCAATAACACCACAGATTATCAACAAGTATTAACATTATTACAACCTTTGATTGGAGAGATTACACATGACAAATAAAGTCATACCTAGTGATGCTATTATCACAATTGCTGGTACTGTTGGTGTTGGAAAATCATCTTTAACACAAGCACTTAGCGAACGACTAAACTTTAAAACATCATTTGAAAAAGTCGATAACAACCCATATTTAGAAAAATTTTACCACGACTTTGAACGTTGGAGTTTTCACTTACAAATATACTTTTTAGCTGAACGTTTTAAAGAACAAAAAAGAATGTTTGAATACGGTGGAGGATTTATACAAGACCGCTCAATTTACGAAGACGTGGATATATTCGCAAAAATGCATGAAGAACAAGGAACAATGACTAAAGAAGACTATGCGACTTATAGAGATTTGTTTGAAGCAATGGTTATGACACCATATTTCCCTAAACCTGATGCCTTAATATACTTAGAATGTGATTATAACGATGTTATACAACGTATACAAAATCGCGGTCGACAAATGGAAATTGAAACAGATGAAGAATATTGGAAAAAACTATTCTCACGCTATGATAACTGGATTAACAATTTCACAGAATGTCCCGTCGTTCGTGTAAATATTAATGACTATGATTTATACGAAGATCCAGATTCAATCAATCACATTATAGATAAAATCGCTCATGTCATTGAAACTCATCGTTCAATTGATACACGAGTAAAATAAAAGAAAGCTCAACGTAGAACGTTGAGACCAGACTGTCAACAAAGTCACTTAAAGTGAACTTGTTGGCAGTCTTTTTTGTTGAGCCTCAATTAAACCTTTGAGTTCAGCGTTCTATTTGAATAAGGTGATTGGTAATCTTAGACTATGGCAATGTCTTGGATTAACTTCAGACTTAACTCACGACCTTGGCTATGTCTGTACTGAACCCCAAAATATGAGCTTTTGTAGTATGATATTTGAATGAAACATGTAAAAAAGACAAAAAAACCAAACGTTTGTACACATTTGGTTTGTCCACTATCTAAGTTCAACGTAGAACATTGAGCTTTCTTTTATTTATTCCATTCCGCTTCTTGCTTATAAAATTCATTAATATCTTGATAAATATAATCTGCGTCTGCTAAATCTTCTTTATTCCCCGTACCGCTAAGGACACCGACAACTGCTCTGAAGTGTGCGTTTTTACCCATTTGAATATCGGTTGGTGTGTCTCCTATAATCGCAATTTCATTTGGTGATACGTCCCATTTTTTATAAAAGTCTTCTACCATTTTAGGATTTGGCTTTTGATAGCCATTTATGGATGCTGTGATTTTTTCATCAATTAAATGTTCGACACCTGCATCTTTAATGAATCTTTCTGTACCGTCTATGTCATCACTTGTAATGATTGCAATATTATATTGTTTATCTTTAAAAGCTTTTAACGTATCCATCAATCCTTCAATGACAATTGTTTCAGGTTCATATTCACTTATTAAGTCTTTACTTAATTGAACCGTCCATTTTTCAAGTTCTTGTTTGTCGTTTTCTTGTGCATATTTCGTAAACACATTAATGATATCTGATAATGTGCCTGATGCTAGTATGCCACTTGATAAAAATCTATCATTTACATAACCTAGTTCTTCTTGTAAAGATTGCTTATGATCAATGTGATATTTTTCTACAAATCGGTCTATCATAACTAATGAAATTTCTGACCACGTTTCATCAAATTCAAGCAATGTACCGTCTTTATCAAACAATAACCATTTAATCATCTTTTTTTCTCCTTTAAAAAGAGCGACACTACATTTAGTAGGCCGCTCAAGATTATTCAGCTCTTATACTGTTTCGATATGACTTTCTTTTCCTACTACAACTCTCCAACCATGTTTATCTTCTTTTTTACCTGTTTGAATTGCTGTATATTCATCAAATAACGTTTGAGTAATTGGACCAGTCTCATTATTATTAATCGTAATTTCTACATCGTCGTATTTTAAGAATCCAACTGGAGAAATAACTGCTGCTGTTCCTGTACCGAAAATTTCTGTTAAACGACCGTCTTGATGTGCATTAATAATATCATCGATAGATAATCGTTTCTCTTCAGTTTCATAGCCCATTTCTTGAGCAAGTTCCAGTACAGTTTTGCGAGTAATACCTGGTAAAATACTGCCATTTAATTCAGGTGTTACAACTTTACCGTCAATAACGAAGAATATATTCATACTTCCCACTTCTTCGATATATTTTTGTTCAACACCATCTAACCACAATACTTGGTCGAAGCCTAATTCATTAGCACGTGTTTGTGCAATTAAACTAGCCGCATAGTTACCTCCACATTTAGCAAAGCCAACGCCACCTCTTACTGCACGCACAAATTCATCTTCTACATAAATACTTGTTGGTTTCATTTGCTCAGCACCATAATAAGCGCCTACTGGAGAAAGAATCACTAAAAATTCATAGTCCGTAGAAGAACGCACACCTAAGTAAGGTTCTGTAGCGTATACAAATGGTCTAACATATAAAGATTGTCCTTCTCCACTTGGAATCCAATCACGCTCTAAATCTACAAGTTGTAATAAACCATTCAGCACTTTTTCTTCATCTATTTGAGGCATTTCAAGTCTTTTTAAAGATAAATTAATTCTCTTGAAATTTTGATCCGGTCTAAATAATGTAACATCATCGCCGTCTTTATATGCTTTCATACCTTCAAATACTGTTTGGCCATAATGGAGACCTTGCGCACTTGGTGATAAAGTAATCGGCCCGTATGGAATAATTTTAGGCTCTGACCAGCCTTCACCCTGTTTATATGACATAGATAGCATATAATCAGTAAAGATTTCGCCAAAGACCAAATTTTGAAAGTCCGGTTTTTCTTTGAGCTGTTCACGCTTTTCTACGTAAAATGTTTCTGACATAATGATTCCTCCTAGGCTAATTAATAATTAATGTTAACAAGTATATCAGTCATGGAGGCGTTATTCAATGAATTTTTGGAAAATTTAAAAAATAAACACAATAAAGTTAGCTTCTTGCTAAATTATCTTTTTCTTTAATCGCTTTTAGCATTAATTCAGTCATACTATCTAAGTCATAATTTGGTGAAAATCCCCACTCTTCTTTAGCACAAGTTGAATCAATAGCGTTTGGCCAGCTATCAGCAATTGCTTGGCGTTCTGGATCAACATCATAACCTAATTCAAATTCAGGCATTTTCTTTTGAATAGATGCTTTGATTGTTTCCGGATCAACACTCATTGCACTAACATTATATGCATTACGATTGATTAATCGCTCACTGTCCGCTTCCATCAACTGAATGATTGCATCGATTGCATCATCCATAAACATCATATCCATATACGTATCTTGCGCAATATAACTGTCGTATCTGCCTTCACGTATCGCTTTGAAATAAATTTCAACTGCGTAATCCGTTGTACCTCCACCTGGTTCTTTTACATAAGAGATTAAGCCAGGGAACCTCATACTTCTCGTATCTACACCAAATTTAGTGAAGTAATAATCACATAATAATTCACCTGATACTTTATTCACACCATACATAGATGTTGGTCTTTGTATGGTAACTTGAGGTGTCATATCTTTAGGTGTATTAGGACCGAATGCACCAATTGAACTTGGTGTGAAGAATTGCATATCGAATTCACGTGCTATTTCAAGTGCATTTACTAATCCACCCATATTTAAGTTCCATGCAAATAATGGATTCTTTTCTGCTGTAGCTGAAAGTAATGCAGCCATATGCATTAAAGTATCTCCTTCAAATTCCTTTACCAATACTTGAAATCTATCATGGTCGGTTACATCTAATATTTCAAACGGACCGTTATTTATTTCACTATCACTTTCTGGTTCTCTAATATCTGTTGCTAGAATATTATCGTTACCATATTTCTTTCTTAGTTTTATCACTAATTCAGTCCCGATTTGCCCTAACGCTCCAGTGATTATGATCTTTTTCATTTTAAAATCCTCCTGTATTGTTGGAATGTTCATTTGTACTCCGGAGAAAAACAAAAGCGCTTTCTTTAATGTCATTCTACATTATTTTAACGATTTTGTATACTTCAGAAGTACACAACGAAGATAAAAAAGTTACTTAATACATAAAAACAACAGATCACGATACTGTTTTTAGTATATAGTGTGATATGTTTTAAAAATTTTACGATTTTGTTCGTGCATGCTTGCCTAGGGGTATGGTTCGAGCCTGTAGTCTCTCTCACATACTATTCCCTCAGGCGTCAGCACTTCACAAAATCGTGAGGAATATTATAAAGAATTTTTGCTATTTATCATGTGGAGCTTGACTTGATAAATTCAACGGCTCTATTTATCATGTGGACCGCGACATGATAAATTCACAGCCAAATCGCACGAAGACTCAGAAGATAAACTAAAAAGAGCGCAAATTCTTTAAAATCAAGAATTTACGCTCTTTTACATTAATCTAGGATGTTAATATCCCATCCCTTTGTTAAAAATTAAATTTATATTAATCCTAATTCTTTACCAATTTTTTCGTAAGTTTCAATGGCTTGATCAAGTTGTTCTTTAGTATGTGCGGCAGTAGGCATGTTTCTCACACGGCCAGTACCTTTTGGAACTGTTGGGAATACAATTGCTTTCGCATATACGCCTTCATCCATTAATCGTTTACTAAATGTTTGAGCTTCCTTCTCTTCGCCAATAATAACTGGCGTGATAGGTGTTTCAGAATGACCAATATCAAAGCCTTTTGCTTTTAAGCCTTCTTTTAAGTAATGAGCATTATCCCATAATTTATCATGCAATTCAGTTGAAGCCATTAATTTTTTAACTGACTCTGTAATTGCTTTCGTATCTCCAGGAGCTAAAGAAGTAGAGAATAAGAATGGTCTTGATGCAACTTTTAACCAATCAATTAAATCTTTAGTACCTGCTACATAGCCCCCTACTACACCAATAGCTTTAGAAAGTGTACCAATTTGGAAGTCTATTTTATCTTGTAAACCAAAATGTTTAACAGTTCCGGCACCTTTACCCATTACACCTGAACCATGCGCATCATCTACATATGTGATTAAGCCAAATTCTTCAGCTATTTCAACAATTTCAGGTAACTTAGCAACGTCCCCATCCATTGAGAATACACCGTCTGTGATGTACATTACTTTATTATACTGTCCAGATTCAACGACTTCTTTCGCTTTAGCTCTTAAATCTTCCATATCTGAATGATTCACACGAATGATTTTCGCTTTAGATAAACGACACCCATCAATAATTGACGCGTGATTCAATTCATCAGATAGTATTGCATCATTTTTATTCATGACAGCTGAAATAGCAGCCATGTTACAGTTAAATCCTGATTGATATGCAATCGCACTTTCCGTACCTTTAAATTGCGCTAACGTTTCTTCTAATTCTCTATGCAAATCTAATGTTCCATTAATAGTACGAACTGCACCGGCACCTACACCATGTGTATCAATAGCAGCTTTAGCAGCTTTTTTCAAATCTTCGTCTGTAGCTAATCCAAGATAGTTGTTTGATGATAAGTTGATATAACTTTTACCGCCGATTGTAATTTCAGCACCGTTCGCACCTTCAACGATATCAATTTCATTATATAAACCATTGTCCTTCAATTCATTTAAGTTAGTTGTTAAGAATGTATTTAATGTTTGGACCATTTTCACTGTCTCCTTTAGCACTTTTCATCAATCATAACACATCAAAATCAAAGAATTAAGCGTTATCATAGTAAATTGAATTGTTTAAATTTTCTATAAACTTTGCTACAATAGGCATACTATATTTTGATGGAATTGAAAGAAGGTTTATTCATGGTAAATTGGAAAGAAAAAGTAGAAAATAAATTCGATCGTTTAGTCGACATCAGACGATATATGCATAAGAATCCAGAACTATCATTTCATGAGGAAAAAACTCATGATTTTCTTTTATCTGAACTAAAAAAGTTAGATAAATTATCTATTAGAGAGCGCGTTGGAGAGCGTGGTATTGTCGCCAAGTTAGAAGGGAATCAACCTGGTCAAACAATCGCATTCCGAGCTGATTTTGATGCTTTACCGATACAGGACGAAAAAGACGTTCCATATAAATCAACTGTCGACGGTGTTATGCATGCTTGTGGTCACGATGGTCACACGGCAACACTTTTAACATTTTGCGAATTACTTCATGAACATCAACATTTACTTAAAGGTAATGTTGTCTTTATTTTTCAATATGCTGAAGAATTAAATCCCGGTGGTGCAAAAGCAATGGTGGATGATGGCGCACTAGATGGCGTGGATAAAATTTATGGAAACCATTTTTGGAGTGGTCATGAAACATCATCAATCAAGACAAAGCCTGCTGAAATGATGGCTTCTCCTGACTTTTTCGAAATAACGATTAAAGGTAAAGGCGGACATGGTGCCAAACCACATACTTCAATTGATCCAATTGTTATTGTAGCTGAATATATTTCTAGCATACAAAAAATCATATCTCGTCATATCGATCCGATTGATAGAGGCGTTATAACTGTTGGTAAAATAGACGCAGGAAGTGCTTTTAACGTAATAAGTGATACTGCTACAATTGAAGGTACCGTTAGAACTTTTAAACCTGAAGTTAAAGACACGATTGAAAAAGATCTTGAACGCTTATTAAAAGGTTTATGTATAGCCAATAACGCCACGTATGAATTTAATTATCGCAGAGGTTATCCTACAGTTGTAAACCACGATGCTCAATATAATGTCGTAAAAGAAGCAGCATCATCGTTAAATTTAACTTACGAAGATATTTCACCCATGATGATTGGCGAAGACTTCTCCTATTATCTGCTCAATCGTCCAGGCTGTTTCTTCTTAACTGGTAGCGGTAATGAGGACAAAGCTTCATTAGCACCTCATCATCACCCTATGTTTGATTTAGATGAAGAAGCAATGAAGACAACAACTGAAATGTTTATCAAAGTTCTTGAGATAGAAGGTGTTCTATAATCATGAGAAATATACTATTACAAAAAGTTGAAGACTATTATGATGAAATGATAGAAATTAGGAGACATTTACATATGTATCCAGAACTATCTTTTGAAGAAGTTAAAACACCTGCTTATATCGCTAACTATTTAAGAGATTTAGGTATCGATGTACAAGAAGGTGTTGGTGGACGTGGTGTAGTTGGCACGCTCAACAAAGATAAAGATGGTCCAACATTAGCCTTGCGCGCTGATTTTGATGCTCTACCTATACAAGATGAAAAAGACGCACCATACAAATCTACCGTTGATGGCGTCATGCATGCTTGTGGTCATGACGCACACACTGCAGTGCTCTTGATGACTGCTAAAATATTATCTGAACATAAAGATGAAATTAATGGTCGCGTCGTATTTATTCATCAACATGCTGAAGAAGTAGATCCTGGTGGTGCCATCCAAATGATCGCTGACGGCTGTTTAACAGGCGTTGATGCCATCATTGGACAACATGTATCAAGTAGCTTAGATGTCGGGAAAATAGGCTATAAATATGGTACAACGACAGGTATCCCAGATGACTTTTGGATTACTTTAAAAGGTAGAGGTGGACATGCCGCTCACCCTGATCAACTTATTGATCCATTAGCTGCAGGTATCCAATTATGTAATGATCTACAATATATTGTTTCACGTAAAACAAGTGCTTTGTCCCCTGCTGTATTATCTATCACAATGTTTAATGCTGGAGAAACAAATAATGTCATACCTGATACTTGTAAGATTGGTGGTACGATTAGAACTTTCGACGCCAATACTCAAATGAGCGTGATTGAAGGATTTAAAAAAGTACTCGAAGGTATCGCTACTTCTACAGATGTCACATACGATTTAAAATATAGTAAAGGTTACCCTCCTGTTGTAAATACTGAAAGAGAAACTGATTTAATATTAGAAGCTACTAAAGAAATATCCAGTGTTCAAGAATTAGTGGAATTGGAAGCAAGTTTAGGTGGAGAAGATTTTTCTTATTATCAACAGCGTGTACCTGGTGCATTTTTCTATACAGGAACACGAAACGAACATTTTAAAGCGGACTATCCACACCATCACCCTAAGTTCGATATTGATGAACAAGGACTCATTAATGCCGTACGAGTATTTTTATTAACTACATTTAAGTTTATGGAAAGGAATTATCAAAATGAATTTAACGTCTGAAGTTACAGAATATATGGATGAATTAATAGATATTAGAAGACATTTGCATCAACATCCTGAATTATCTTTTCAAGAAGAAAATACAAAAAAATATATCGCTGATTACCTTGAGAATTTAGGTATTGAAGTTAAAAAAGATGTAGGTGGTAATGGCCTTCTAGGATATATTAAAGGTGGCCATGAAGGTCCGACTATCGCTTTAAGAGCTGACTTTGATGCGTTACCTATTCAAGATGAAAAAGACGTACCGTATAAATCGACAGTTGACGGTGTCATGCATGCTTGTGGTCACGATGCACATACAGCAAGTTTATTAATAACTGCTAAAATTCTTAAAAATCATGAAAAAGACATTCACGGTAATGTCGTCTTAATCCATCAACATGCCGAAGAGTCACTTCCAGGTGGCGCAAAATCTATGATAGAAGCTGGTGCGCTTAATGGTGTAGATTATATCTTTGGTACGCACACTGCAAGTCATATAGAGGCAAATAAAGTTGGTTTTTGTTCAGGACCAGCATATGCAGCGGCTGATTCATTTGAAATCGATATCCAAGGTTTAGGTGGTCATGGTGCCATGCCACAGCTAGCTAAAGACCCAATTGTTGCAGCGTCTTCACTTATCGTTCAAGCACAAAGCATTGTATCTAGAACGATAGATCCTTTAGAGTCTGCCGTTGTCACATTTGGTACATTTAAAGGTGGTAATGCATTCAATGTTATCGCTGATAAAGTACAACTGACAGGCACAATTAGAACATACTTACCTAGCGTGAAAGAACAAATTAAAGAACGATTGAATGGCATATTAAACGGCATCGAATCAAGCTATGGTGTTAAATGTCATTTGAATTATCATGATGGTTATCCACCCGTTATTAACCATAAAAAAGAAACAGAGTGGGCTAAAAGTCTTGCAGCTGAAATTGATACCGTAGAAGAAGCTTATGACTTCCCTCCATCACTCGGTGGAGAAGATGTTGGTTATTTCTTACAACATGTACCGGGAACTTATTTCTTCACAGGTGTTGGAAATGAAACACTTAAAGCAAATTATCCTCACCACCATCCTAAGTTTGATCTAGATGAACAAGCTCTACAAAATAGCGTTAAACTCTTTTTATCAATAATTGAACATAGTTCAGAATTAGAACAATAAAAAAAGCTTGCTATGAGAAAACTCATAGCAAGCTTTTATTTGTTTAATCAAGATTGTTCAATATCGAATTAAGCTTCGATAACTGAAACAACACCTGATCCAACTGTACGTCCACCTTCACGGATTGAGAAACGAGTACCGTCTTCAATAGCGATTGGTGAAATTAATTCAACATTCATTTCGATGTTGTCGCCAGGCATAACCATTTCAACGCCTTCTGGTAAGTTAACTACACCAGTTACGTCTGTAGTACGGAAATAGAATTGTGGGCGGTAGTTTGTGAAGAATGGAGTATGACGTCCACCTTCTTCTTTTGATAATACATAAACTTCAGCTTTAAATTTAGTGTGAGGTGTGATTGAACCTGGTTTAGCTAATACTTGACCACGGTTAACGTCTTCACGAGCAACACCACGTAATAAAGCACCGATGTTATCTCCAGCTTCAGCGAAGTCTAATAATTTACGGAACATTTCAACACCAGTTACAGTTGTTTTAGAAGATTCTTCAGTTAAACCGATGATTTCAATCTCTTCACCAACTTTGATTTGACCACGTTCAACACGGCCTGTAGCAACAGTACCACGACCAGTGATTGAGAATACGTCCTCAACTGGCATCATGAATGGTTTGTCAGAATCACGTTCTGGAGTTGGGATGAATGAATCTACTGCATCCATTAATTCCACAATTTTGTCTTCGTAAGCTTCTTCGCCTTCTAAAGCTTTTAATGCTGAACCAGCGATTACAGGAACGTCGTCGCCTGGGAAGTCATATTCAGATAATAAATCACGAACTTCCATTTCAACTAATTCTAATAATTCTTCGTCGTCAACCATGTCAACTTTGTTTAAGAATACTACTAATGCAGGAACACCTACGTTACGTGATAAAAGAATGTGTTCACGAGTTTGAGGCATTGGGCCGTCAGCAGCAGATACTACTAAGATACCGCCGTCCATTTGAGCAGCACCAGTGATCATGTTTTTAACATAGTCAGCGTGTCCTGGGCAGTCAACGTGAGCATAGTGACGTTTTTCAGTTTCATATTCGATGTGTGAAGTATTAATTGTAATACCACGTTCTTTTTCTTCTGGAGCGTTATCGATTTGAGCGTATGAACGAGCTTCCCCGTCACCAGAACGTTTTGCTAATACAGTTGCAATAGCAGCTGTTAAAGTAGTTTTACCATGGTCAACGTGACCGATAGTACCAATATTGGCATGTGTTTTTGAGCGATCAAATTTTTCTTTAGCCATTATGAAATCTCTCCTATTCATATTAAAATTATTTTTTATTTAAGCCTCATGATGGTTACTCACCATCATGAGGAAACCTATATCTAATTTATAAATCATTTCGATGAAAAAATCAATTTATTAAAATGAATTAATTATTCACCTTTGTTTTTCTTGATAATTTCTTCTGAAATTGATTTTGGTACTTCTTCGTAGTGATCAAATACCATAGTATAAGTACCACGACCTTGAGTGTTAGAACGTAAGTTTGTAGCGTAACCGAACATTTCAGATAGTGGAACAAATGCACGAACAACTTGAGCGTTACCGCGTGCTTCCATACCTTCAACACGTCCACGACGACTTGTTACGTCACCCATGATGTCACCCATGTATTCTTCAGGCATAACGATTTCAACTTTCATCATTGGCTCTAAGATTACAGGATCACATTTTTTAGCTGCTTCTTTAAGTGCTAATGAAGCAGCTACTTTGAAGGCCATTTCTGATGAATCGACATCATGATATGAACCGTCATAAAGTTTAGCTTTAACATCAACTAATGGATAACCAGCTAATACACCGTTTTCCATTGAATCTTTAAGACCAGCTTCAACTGATGGAATGTATTCACGAGGAACTACACCACCGACAATAGCGTTTTCGAATTCGAAACCGCCACCTTGTTCGTTAGGTGTGAATTCAATATGAACATCACCATATTGTCCACGTCCACCTGATTGACGAGAGAATTTACCTTGTACTTGAGCAGATGTTTTGAACGTTTCGCGGTATGATACCATTGGAGCACCAACAGTACATTCAACTTTGAATTCACGTTTCATACGGTCTACTAAAATATCAAGATGTAATTCACCCATACCACCGATGATAACTTGTCCAGTTTCATGGTCAGTGTGTGCATGGAATGTTGGATCTTCTTCTTGTAATTTCACTAATGCATTAGTCATTTTATCTTGGTCAGCTTTAGATTTAGGTTCAACTGACAAGTGGATAACTGGTTCTGGGAAGTCCATTGATTCTAAGATGATGTCATCTTTTTCATCACATAAAGTATCACCAGTTGAAGTATCTTTAAGACCAATAGCACCAGCAATGTCACCAGAATATACTGTAGAAATCTCTTCACGAGAGTTAGCGTGCATTTGTAGGATACGACCTACACGTTCACGTTTACCTTTAATAGAGTTTTTAATGTATGAACCTGATTCCATTGTTCCTGAATATACACGGAAGAATGTTAATTTACCTACGAATGGGTCAGTCATTACTTTGAACGCTAATGCAGCAAAAGGTGCTGAGTCATCAGGTCTAGCAATTACTTCTTCGTCTCCGTCAGTTCTATGTCCAACAATTGGTTTAACATCTAATGGAGATGGTAGGTAATCAATAACTGCGTTCAACATTAATTGAACACCTTTGTTTTTGAATGCTGTACCACAAAGTACTGGGTAGAATTCAATGTCACAAGTAGCTTTACGGATAGCCGCTTTAAGCTCTTCGACCGAAATTTCTTCTCCAGCTAAATATTTTTCCATTAATTCATCATTTGATTCAGCAACAGCTTCGATTAAAGCTTCACGAGCTTCTTCCGATTGTTGTCTATGAGATTCTGGAATCTCAACTTCTTCAATTTCAGTACCTAAATCGTTATTGTATTGGAAACATTTCATTTCTACTAAGTCAATAATAGCGCTGAAATCATCTTCGGCACCGATAGGTAATTGAATTGGGTGAGCGTTTGCTTGCAAACGATCATGTAATGTACCAACTGAATATTCAAAGTTCGCACCCATTTTATCCATTTTATTAATGAATACAATACGTGGTACTCCGTAAGTTGTAGCTTGGCGCCAAACAGTTTCTGTTTGAGGTTCAACACCTGATTGCGCATCAAGTACAGTTACAGCACCATCAAGTACACGTAATGAACGTTCAACTTCAACTGTGAAGTCTACGTGTCCTGGTGTATCGATGATGTTTACACGGTGACCATCCCATTGTGCAGTAGTCGCAGCAGAAGTGATTGTAATACCACGCTCTTGCTCTTGATCCATCCAGTCCATTTGTGAAGCACCTTCATGTGTTTCACCAATTTTGTGGATACGGCCTGTGTAATAAAGAATACGTTCAGTAGTCGTTGTTTTACCAGCATCGATGTGTGCCATGATACCGATATTACGAGTGTTTTTCAAAGAAAAATCTCTTGCCATAGTATTCTTACTCCTTCCAAAACATTGGATATTTGGTTGTTGCTTGTATAGATACTTTGATACCCTAAGAGTTTAAAAAACTAGAGATGACCTTAGTAAAGGAATCTTTATGATTTTAACGCTTAGGGTCCTAAGTTCTATCTTACCAACGATAATGAGCAAATGCTTTGTTAGCTTCTGCCATTTTATGAGTATCTTCACGTTTCTTAACTGCGCCACCAGTATTGTTGGCAGCATCTAAGATTTCATTAGCTAAACGCTCTTCCATAGTTTTTTCACCACGAAGACGAGCATAGTTAACTAACCAACGTAAACCTAAAGTTGTACGACGCTCTGGACGTACTTCTACAGGTACTTGATAGTTTGAACCACCTACACGGCGAGCTTTTACTTCAAGTACAGGCATAATGTTGTTGATAGCTTCATCGAATACTTCGATTGCATCTTTACCTGAACGTTCTTGAACAAGTTCAAATGCTGAATAAAGAATTCTTTGAGCAGTACCACGTTTCCCATCAAGCATGATTTTGTTGATTAATTTAGTTACTAATTTTGAGTTGTGAATTGGATCTGGTAATACATCTCTTTTTGCAACTGGACCTTTACGAGGCATAATCGTAATCCTCCTTCCTTATTATAAAGTTTATTTGATTTATCGTCATTTAAAAAACTGTTATTTACAGAAATTTAACGTTAGATTATTTTTTTGCAGCTTTTGGTTTTTTAGTACCATAATGTGAACGACTTTGCATACGTCCATCAACACCAGAAGTATCTAAAGCACCACGTACGATATGATAACGCACACCAGGTAAATCTTTTACACGTCCACCACGAATAAGTACAACACTGTGTTCTTGTAAGTTGTGGCCAATACCAGGGATATACGCGTTAACTTCGATGTTGTTTGATAAACGAACACGAGCATATTTACGTAAAGCTGAGTTAGGTTTCTTAGGTGTCATAGTTCCCACACGAGTACATACACCACGTTTTTGTGGAGAGTATACAGTAGTCATTTTTTTCTTCATGCTATTGTAACCTCTGTTTAACGCTGGTGAGTTTGATTTTTGTGATTTACTAGTACGAGGTTTACGTACTAATTGGTTAATAGTAGGCATCTTTAATGTCCTCCTCTCTTCATTTCTTAATTCCACACATCCAGGTGGTTCATTTAAAGGTAAATAAAAATAGTAAGCACAGCTTACAAATTTATTTGAGCAATGCAACAACTGTCGCATTTACTTCTATTCCATAGTGCGATCCAAGTTCTTGTCTGCTAGGACTATAACTTATTGGAACGTCTGTCTCAAATGCTACAGTTAACACTTTAGACAAAATATGAATATTTACATCTTGAGCAATGATTACTTTACGTACCTCATGCTTCAATAATGCTTTAGTGGTCTGTTTTAAACCAATGACATAACTGTCTTGATTTAAGCTTAAGGCTTTTTCATTAGACATTTGATATCCTCCAAAGCGTCTGCTTTCATCAACCTTAACAATAATAACATCGTACAGTCGTAAAGTCAATATATTTCAAGGTGTTTTTATAATAAAATATAAGCTGTTCTAGATACTAGAACAGCTATATATATTAGTCAGTAACGACTGGTTCTTGAGGTGAAACTTTTTTCTCAACTTTTTCAAAGTCAACGCCAGTATATCTTCTCATGCCTGTACCAGCAGGAATCAATTTACCGATGATAACATTTTCTTTAAGTCCAAGTAAGTTATCACGCTTACCTTTAATGGCAGCATCTGTAAGAACTCTTGTTGTTTCTTGGAATGAAGCTGCTGATAAGAAACTTTCAGTTTCAAGAGATGCTTTAGTAATACCAAGTAATACAGGTTTTGCAGTCGCCGGACGTTTACGTGTAGCGAATACTTCTCTGTTAGCATCAGTAAATGTATGAATATCAACTAATGCACCTGGTAATAATTTAGTATCTCCAGCTTCGATAATTCTTACTTTACGAAGCATTTGTCTAACCATAACTTCAACGTGTTTATCTGAAATTTCAACACCTTGCATACGGTAAACTTTTTGTACTTCTTTAAGTAAGTATTTCTGTGTAGCATTTAATCCTGCTACTGCTAGTAATCCTTTAGGTTCAATTGAACCTTCTGTCATTACTTCACCACGTTCAACGTATTGTCCTTCTTCAACTTTAAGTCGAGAAGTACCAGGAGCGTTATAAGTACGGATTTCATTTTCGCCTTTAACTTTAATTTCTTGTTGACGATCTTTAACGATAGTAATTTCAGTTACTTCACCGTTAATTTCAGAAATTACCGCTTGACCTTTAGGATTACGCGCTTCAAATAACTCTTGAATACGAGGTAAACCTTGGGTAATATCGGCTCCTGCAACACCGCCGGTATGGAATGTACGCATTGTAAGCTGAGTACCTGGTTCACCAATTGATTGTGCAGCAATTGTACCAACTGCTTCACCAACTTCAACTTGTTCACCAGTTGCTAAGTTCTTACCATAACATTTTTCACATACACCATGACGTGTGTTACAAGTGAATGCTGAACGGATATGCATTTCAGTAATACCAGCATCAATGATTATTTTAGCAATTTCTGCTGTTATAAGTTCGTTAACTTTAATGATCACTTCGTCTGTTTCTGGATGACGTAATGTTTCTTTAGAGTAACGACCTTCTATACGTTCAATAAATGGCTCAATTAATTCTGAACCTTCTCTTATATCAGAAACTAATAATCCTCGGTCAGTACCACAGTCTTCTTCTCTGACGATAACATCTTGTGCTACGTCAACTAGACGACGTGTTAAGTAACCTGAATCGGCAGTTTTCAGTGCTGTATCGGCAAGACCTTTACGAGCACCGTGAGTTGAGATGAAGTATTCAAGTACTGTTAAACCTTCTCTGAATGAAGATTTAATCGGTAACTCGATAATTTTACCAGATGGGTTAGCCATCAAACCACGCATACCAGCTAGCTGAGTGAAGTTAGATGCGTTACCACGCGCTCCTGAGTCACTCATCATGAAGATTGGGTTTAAGCTGTCTAATGACATCATTAATTTAGCTTGAATATCATCTTTCGCTCTAGTCCAAATTTCAATAATTGCTGCATAACGTTCGCTTTCAGTGATTAAACCACGGCCAAATTGTTTTTGTACTTTTTCAACTTTAAGGTCTGCTTCTCCGATAATTTCTTCTTTCTCAGGAAGAACCACGATATCAGAAACACCAACTGTAATACCAGCACGAGATGAATATTTAAATCCTAAATCTTTCATCTTATCTAGCATCATTGAAGTATCTGTAATATGGAATTTATTGAAGATTTCAGCAATGATTTCACCTAAGAATTTTTTGTTGAATGGTTTAACAAGTTCAACATCTTCTAAGTATTCAATCAAGCCACCTTCTGGTAAATCAGTAGGTGAAACAAAATATTTATCTGGTGTTGATTTTTCTAGATTGAAATTAGTCGGTTCATTTAAATATGGGAATGATTCCGGCATAATTTCATTAAAGATAACTTTACCAACAGATGTAAGTAATAATTTGTTATTTTGATCTTCAGTGAATGTTGGATTTTTTAATGATTTTGCTTGAATTGCTATACGTGAATGTAAATGTACATATCCATTTGCGTAAGCTTTAATAACTTCATTTGTTTCACTAAAGATATCTCCAGCTCCCATTGCACCTTTACGTTCAAGTGTTAAGTAATAGTTACCTAGTACCATATCTTGAGAAGGTGTAACAACTGGTTTACCATCTTTAGGGTTTAAAATGTTTTGTGCTGCAAGCATTAACATACGCGCTTCTGCTTGTGCTTCTTTTGATAAAGGAACATGGACAGCCATTTGGTCACCATCAAAGTCAGCGTTATAAGCAGTTGTAACAAGTGGATGAAGTCTTATCGCACGACCTTCTACTAATGTAGGTTCAAACGCTTGGATACCTAGACGGTGAAGCGTTGGTGCACGGTTTAGTAATACTGGATGTTCTTTGATAACATCTTCTAGTACGTCCCAAACTTCTTCTTCCATTCTTTCAATCTTGCCTTTTGCATTCTTGATGTTAGTCGCTATTTCTCGCTCAACAAGCTCTTTCATGATGAAAGGTTTGAACAATTCAAGCGCCATTTCTTTCGGTAAACCACATTGGTACATTTTAAGGTTAGGACCAACTACGATAACTGAACGACCTGAATAGTCGACACGTTTACCAAGTAAGTTTTGACGGAAACGACCTTGTTTACCTTTTAACATATGTGATAGTGATTTCAATGGACGGTTACCAGGTCCTGTAACAGGACGACCACGACGACCATTGTCGATTAACGCATCTACAGCTTCTTGTAACATACGTTTTTCATTTTGAACGATAATACCAGGTGCACCTAAGTCTAATAAACGTTTCAAACGATTATTACGGTTAATAACACGACGGTATAAATCATTTAAATCACTTGTTGCGAAACGACCACCATCTAATTGAACCATTGGACGGATTTCAGGTGGGATAATTGGTAACACATCTAAAATCATCCATGATGGTTCGTTACCTGAGTGACGGAATGATTCAACAACTTCTAAACGTTTGATTGCTCTAGTTAATCTTTGTCCAGTTGCTGATTCTAATTCTTCACGTAATGATTTTAATTCTTTTTCTAAATCAATATTATTTAATAAATCACGGATGGCTTCTGCACCCATTTTTGCTGAGAATTTACCAGGATATTTATCGTAGTATTCACGATATTCGCCTTCAGTTAATAGTTGTTTCTTATCTAGCCCAGTTGGACCTGGATCGATTACAGTATAAGAAGCAAAGTATATAACTTCTTCAAGTGAACGTGGTGACATATCAAGTAATAGTCCCATACGACTTGGGATACCTTTGAAGTACCATATATGAGAAACTGGTGCTGCTAATTCAATGTGCCCCATTCTTTCGCGACGCACTTTTGATTTCGTAACTTCTACACCACATCTGTCACAAACCATGCCTTTATAACGTACTCTTTTATATTTACCACAACTACATTCCCAGTCCTTAGTTGGACCGAAAATTTTCTCACAGAATAAGCCATCTCTTTCTGGTTTTAACGTACGGTAGTTAATTGTTTCTGGTTTTTTCACTTCACCAAATGACCAAGAACGGATCTTCTCAGGTGAAGCAAGTCCTATTTTCATGTAATGGAAATTATTTACATCAATCAAGGAGCCTACCTCCTTCAATTTAAATTAGTTGTGCCGGTTGATTGATAATGTATAACAAATGAAAAGCGCAAATGTCTTACCAAATGCGCTTTATTAACTTTTAATCAGTTACTTGTTGTCCTTCTATTGCTGCATCTTGTGAAACACCTAACTCAACTTTCTTGTCCATCATTTCTTCATCTTCTAAATCACGCATTTCGATTTCGTTATCATGTTCGTCCATAACTTTAACGTCTAGACCTAAACTTTGTAACTCTTTCATTAACACGCGGAATGATTCAGGAACACCCGGTTTAGGGATGTTTTCACCTTTTACGATGGCTTCGTAAGTTTTAACACGACCTACAGTATCATCAGATTTATAAGTTAAAATCTCTTGTAAAGTATATGCAGCACCATAAGCTTCAAGTGCCCATACCTCCATCTCACCGAAACGTTGTCCACCAAACTGTGCTTTACCGCCCAGTGGTTGTTGTGTAACAAGTGAGTATGGTCCAGTAGAACGTGCGTGCAATTTGTCATCTACCATGTGTGCAAGTTTAAGCATATACATAACACCTACAGATACACGGTTGTCAAACGGTTCACCAGTACGACCATCGTAAAGTACAGTTTTACCATCACGGGCCATACCTGCTTCTTCAATAGTTGACCAAACATCATCATCGTTTGCACCATCAAATACTGGTGAAGCAACATGAATACCTAAATTCTTAGCTGCCATTCCAAGATGAAGTTCTAATACTTGTCCGATATTCATACGAGAAGGTACACCTAGTGGGTTTAACATGATATCAATTGGTGTGCCATCTGGTAAGTAAGGCATATCTTCTTCTGGTAAAATACGAGAAATAACACCTTTGTTACCATGACGACCACACATTTTATCTCCGACATGTATTTTACGTTTTTGAACGATATATACACGTACTAATTGGTTAACACCTGGAGATAATGAATCATCGCCTTCTTCTCTATTAAATACTTTAACATCTAATACAATACCACCTGCACCATGAGGTACACGTAATGATGTATCACGAACTTCACGAGCTTTTTCACCAAAGATTGCATGTAATAATCTTTCTTCAGCAGTTAGTTCAGTTACACCTTTAGGCGTTACTTTACCAACAAGAATATCCCCATCTTTAACTTCTGCACCAACGTAAACAATACCACGATCATCTAAGTTTTTAAGTGCATTATCAGAAACGTTAGGAATATCACGTGTGATTTCTTCAGGTCCTAATTTAGTATCACGAGCTTCTGATTCATACTCTTCAACGTGAATTGAAGTGTAAACGTCATCTTTAACTAAACGTTCACTCATGATTACAGCATCCTCGTAGTTATAACCGTCCCATGTCATGAAACCAACAACTACGTTACGACCAAGTGCCATTTCACCTAATTCCATTGAAGGACCATCAGCTAAAATTTCACCTTTATCCACAATGTCACCACTCGAAATGATTGGACGTTGATTATAACAAGTACCAGAGTTACTACGTTTGAATTTAGATAATGGGTAACGGTCTAATTCCGTTTCGATTTCTTTACCATTTTCTTCAACAATACGTCTAACTAAAATTTCTTTAGCTTCAACGTGTTCAACTCTACCTTTAAATTTCGCAACTACAGCTGCTCCTGAATCACGTGCAGTCACATGTTCCATACCTGTACCAACAAATGGCGCTTCAGGATTCATTAAAGGCACTGCTTGACGTTGCATGTTTGCACCCATAAGCGCACGGTTAGAGTCATCGTTTTCTAAGAAAGGAATACATGCTGTCGCAGCAGAAACAACCTGTTTAGGTGATACATCCATGTAATCCATACGTTCTTTAGGTTTCGTAGTATTATCCCCACGGAAACGACAAAGTACTTCATCATCAACGAATTTACCTGTTTCATCAAGTACTGAGTTTGCTTGCGCTACAACATAGCTGTCTTCTTCGTCAGCTGTTAAATAGTCAATTCTGTCAGTAACTTGGTTTGTTTCGATATTAACCTTACGATAAGGCGTTTCAATAAAACCAAATTCATTAACTCTCGCATAACTTGATAAAGAGTTAATTAAACCGATGTTTGGTCCCTCAGGTGTTTCAATTGGACACATACGACCATAGTGAGAATAGTGAACGTCACGTACTTCCATACCAGCACGTTCACGAGTTAAACCGCCGGGTCCTAATGCTGATAGACGACGTTTATGAGTTAACTCAGCTAATGGGTTTGCTTGGTCCATGAATTGAGATAATTGAGAACTACCAAAGAATTCTTTAATAGACGCAATAACTGGACGAATATTAATTAATTGTTGAGGTGTAATTGATTCAGTATCTTGAATTGACATACGTTCACGTACGACACGTTCCATACGTGATAAACCAATTCTAAATTGGTTTTGTAATAATTCGCCTACTGAACGTAAACGACGATTACCTAAGTGGTCAATGTCATCTGTATAACCTACACCATGTAACAAGTTAAAGAAATATGATAATGAAGAAATAATATCTGCTGGAGTAATACATTTCACTGCTTCATCAGGGAACGCATTACCAATCACTGTTGTTGTACGTTTTTCTTCATCACCAGGAATGTAAATTTTAACTGCTTGTACTTCAACTGGTTCATCTAATACGCCACTATTTAATTCATATACATGAATATTAGCGTTAGATTCTAATACGTCAATAATTTTATCTAAATTACGACGATCTAGTACAGTACCTTCTTCAGCTGCAATTTCACCTGTTTCAACATCAACGATAGGTTCAGCTAACGTTTGGTTGAATAAACGGTGTTTAAGATGTAATTTTTTATTCATTTTATAACGACCTACGCTTGCTAAATCATAACGTTTTGGGTCGAAGAAACGTGAATATAATAAACTTTTAGCGTTCTCTACTGTTGGTGGTTCTCCCGGACGTAAACGCTCATAGATTTCAAGCAATGCTTGATCTGTTGTTTCAGTATTATCTTTGTCTAATGCGTTTCTAAGGTATTCATTATCACCAAGTAAATCAATGATTTCTTGATCAGATGAGAAACCTAGTGCACGGACTAATACTGAAATTGGTAATTTACGAGTTCTATCTATTCTTACGTAAGGAACATCTTTCGCATCTGTTTCATACTCTAACCATGCACCACGGTTAGGAATTACAGTTGTTCCAAAACTCACTTTACCGTTTTTATCAACTTTTTCATTGAAATAAACGGATGGTGAACGTACAAGTTGAGATACAATAACACGTTCTGCACCATTAATTACGAAAGTACCAGTGTCAGTCATTAATGGGAAATCACCCATAAATACTTCTTGGTCTTTTACTTCGCCTGTTTCTTTATTGATTAAACGGACTTTAACGCGTAATGGCGCGGAATATGTCGCATCACGGTTTTTAGACTCCTCTAAATCATACTTCGGTTCACCTAAACGGTAATCTACGAATTCTAAAGATAAGTTACCTGTAAAGTCATCAATTGGAGAAATGTCTCGGAACATTTCAAGTAAACCTTCTTTAAGAAACCATTGATATGATTTCGTTTGAATCTCGATTAAGTTAGGTAGTTCTAAAATTTCGGAAATTCTCGCATAACTTCTACGAACACGATGTCTTCCATACTGGATAAGTTGACCTGTCAACAGATTCACCCCTCAAATATTGTGAATATAACTTTGCGCCTTACAAAATAAATATAATAAGACAAAAAGAAAACGGAAAGTCAATGATTCCATTTTCTATTTCGTACGACTTATTCCTAACATTCAATTAAGGGCGACGCAAAAGTACACACTTATTGAATATAATTTTTAACATTCTATTACTATATCAGAACAAAACACCAAAATCAAGTTTTTACACTTTTTAAAATGTAATAACCCTTGCTTTTTTCTATTGTTTCTGCATTGCCATAAAGGGCTTGCATTTTCTTCTTCGCAGAAGGCATTCCTTGTTTCTTTTGAATTACGACCCAAAGCTCTCCACCACTAGTTAATACATCATCACTTTGTTCAATTATTCGATGTACAACTTCTTTTCCAGCTCTTATAGGTGGATTTGTTAGTACATAATCAAATTTCAAATCTAATACAGCATCTAAACAATTGCTCGTTTTTATGTCTGCATTGCTAATTTGATTAATCTTTTTATTCTCTTTCGCTAAGTCCAATGCGCGTTCGTTAACATCCACTAATGTTATTTCACTATGAGGAAGTACTTTTGCACACATTAAACCTATAGGACCGTATCCGCAACCTACATCCAATATTTTCTTTTTAGGACCAGGGGGGTTAGCATTTAAAAAAGTAGAAACTAATAAATCAGATCCAAAATCTATTTTCCCTTTTGAGAAAACACCATGATCTGTCTGAAGGGAGAGTTTGATGTCGCGGTAGAAATAATCGAAATTTTCTCGTTCCGACTTCACATTTGGATCATTATCAAAATAATGACTCATTACGCCACCTCTTTATTGCATTTAATGAGTAAAGAAAAACCCGTTATCATGATAATAACGGGTTTTTGATTTAATACGGAGATTATTTTACTTCTACAGATGCGCCAACTTCTTCTAATTTTTCTTTTAAAGCTTCAGCGTCTTCTTTAGATAAACCTTCTTTAACAACTTTAGGAGCGTTGTCTACGATTTCTTTAGCTTCTTTTAAGCCTAAACCAGTTATTTCTTTAACTGCTTTAACAACTTTAATTTTTGAATCTCCAGCTGAAGTTAATTCAACGTTGAATTCAGTTTGTTCAGCTGCTGCGTCTGCACCAGCTGCGCCAGCTGCTGCTACTGGAGCTGCTGCTGTTACACCAAATTCTTCTTCAATAGCTTTTACTAAGTCGTTTAATTCTAATACTGACATTTCTTTGATTTCTTCGATAATTTTTTCATTAGTCATGATATATATCCTCCATTAATTGATTTTATTTGTTGCTGAATTATTCAGCACTTTCTTCTTTTTGTTCTCCAACAGCTTTAACTGCATAAGCAAAGTTACGAACTGGAGCTTGTAATACAGATAGTAACATTGATACAAGACCATCTTTTGATGGTAATGAACCGATTGTGTTAACTTCTTCTGCAGAAACAACTTGTCCTTCAATAACACCTGCTTTGATTTCTAATGCTTCGTTTGCTTTAGCAAAGTCAGCAAGAATTTTCGCTGGCTCAACAACTTCTTCATTTGAAAAAGCAATTGCGTTAGGACCAGTTAATGATTCTTCTAAACCTTCGATTCCAGCAGCTTCAGCAGCACGACGAACTAAAGTATTTTTGTAAACTTTATATTCGATACCAGCTTCACGTAATTGTTTACGTAATTCAGTAACTTGCGCAACTGTTAAACCACGGTAATCCACAATAATTGTTGAAACAGAATTTTTAAATTGTTCTGAAATTAGATCAACTTTTTGTTGTTTTACTTCAACGATTTTTGAATTAGACATCTTTACACCTCCATATTATTTATCACGTGCTTTTATGATGAGGTTTCTCAACAAAAAAGCACTTTTTACCTACGGCAAAAAGTGCTTGAAATTTATACGTTCAAGTCAATTTAGGCCTCGGTAGGATTAACTTTTAAGTCCAAAAATGAACTCCTACTGTCTTAGGTTAAATATTACACATCAAAAACTATAACGCGTTTCGGACGTGAAGTCAATATATTTATATTTTAAAGTTTGAAGCTTGAAGTATCAACTTTGATACCAGGGCCCATTGTTGTTGTAACAGCAACAGACTTGAAGTAAGTACCTTTAGATGATGATGGTTTAGCTTTTGTTAATGTATCTTTGATTGTTTTGAAGTTTTCAACTAATTGTTGCTCTTCAAATGATACTTTACCAATAGATGCATGAACAATACCAGATTTTTCAGCACGGTATTCTACTTTACCTGCTTTAATTTCTCCGACTGCTTTTTGGATATCCATAGTAACTGTACCAGTTTTAGGGTTTGGCATTAAACCTTTAGGTCCTAATACACGACCAAGTTTACCAACTTCACCCATCATATCAGGTGTAGCTACGATTACATCAAATTCGAACCAACCTTGGTTGATTTTATTAATGTATTCTTCACCTACATAGTCTGCTCCAGCTTCTTCTGCTTCTTTAATTTTATCGCCTTTAGCGAATACTAATACACGTTGTGTTTTACCAGTACCGTGTGGTAATACTACAGCACCACGGATTTGTTGGTCATTTTTACGAGTATCAATACCTAAACGAAATGCAACTTCTACAGATGCATCAAAGTTAACAGTACTTGTTTCTTTTGCTAATTTGATCGCTTCTTCTATTTCATATGTTGAATTACGGTCAACTTTAGCAATTGCTTCTTGATACTTTTTACCTTTTTTAGCCATATTGTTTTTCCTCCTTTAGTGGTTTTAGCGGAATGTTACCTCCCACGTGCATTGCTATAAAGACAATGCAATAGCAGACAGCGAAACAGCCGCCTGCTTAAACTTAAAATTTCGATTATTCTACGACAATACCCATACTACGTGCAGTACCTTCAACGATACGTATAGCTGCTTCTTCAGATGCTGCATTTAAGTCAGGCATTTTAGTGTTAGCAATTTCACGTACTTGGTCTTGAGTTACTGTTGCAACTTTAGTTTTGTTAGGTTCACCTGAACCTTTTTCTACTTTAGCTGCTTTTTTAAGTAATACTGCTGCAGGTGGTGTCTTAGTGATGAAAGTAAATGAACGATCTTCAAATACTGTAATTTCAACTGGAATGATTAAACCTGCTTGCTCTTG
Source organism: Mammaliicoccus sp. F-M27 (assembly GCF_022387115.1). Taxonomy (NCBI): domain Bacteria; kingdom Bacillati; phylum Bacillota; class Bacilli; order Caryophanales; family Staphylococcaceae; genus Mammaliicoccus; species Mammaliicoccus sp. F-M27. The sequence continues at coordinate 217,364 of NZ_JAJNIE010000003.1, forward strand.
TGTACGAGCGTTGAATTCTTTACAGAATCCCATAATATTCACACCGGCTTGACCTAATGCAGGACCAACTGGTGGTGCTGGATTCGCTTTACCTGCAGGAATTTGCAATTTAACTACTTTAACTACTTTTTTAGCCACGATGTGCACCTCCTTGATATCGTGATGTGGTCATGGGGTAATGATATTTTACCCTCCCACTCTTCATTTCGTAATGAAATGGTTGCGCATAGTCCGAGCGCGACCTTTAAATAATAACATTGAAATTTTAAAATTTCAAGTGTTTTTTTACAACTTTTCAATTTGGTCGAATTCTACTTCAACCGGTGTTTCTCTACCAAACATATCTACAAGTACAGTTAATTTATACTTCTCAACATCTATTTCTTTAATTTCACCAACTTGGTTACTAAACGGACCACTTGTTACACGAACTTGCTCACCTAGTTCAACTTTAACATCGACTGTTTTTTCTGACATACCCATTTGTTTCAAAATAAATTTCGCTTCATCAGGTAATAGTGGGTTAGGTTTAGAACCTGCACCTGCAGATCCAACAAATCCTGTAACACCAGGTGTATTTCTGACAATATACCATGATTCATCTGTCATGATTAATTCTACTAATACATAACCTGGAAATGTCTTTTTAATTGTTGTTTTCGCTTTACCATCTTTAATAGAAGTTTCTTCTTCTTCTGGAATTACAACTCTAAAGATTTGTTCTTGCATATTCATTGTATCTACACGCTTTTCAAGGTTAGTTTTAACTTTATTTTCATAACCTGAATAAGTGTGGACTGCGTACCATCGTTTAGCGCCTATATCTTCTGACATTTTGCCACTCCTTACTATCTAATAAAATTAATTAATTCTGTAATTCCTAAATCTAATGCATAGAAAAAGATTAAGAAAAAGATTACTGTACACACCACTATCGTTGTATATTTAACAAGTTCTTTGCCTGTTGGCCAACTTGTTTTTTGCATTTCGGATTTTACGCCTTGAAAGAAGTTTTCTTTTTTAGCCATTGATTTTCCTCCTTTTAGATGGATTCTTTATGCAATGTATGCGTATTACAAGTTTTACAAAACTTTTTTAGCTCTAATCGTTCATCTGTATCTTTTTTAGGGACTGTATAATTCCTAGCTCCGCATTTCTCGCAATTTAAAGGGACTTTTCTCATCTTATCACCTAATTCATTCTAATCCTAGATTAATATACAAAACAAAACACCTAATTGTCAAACAGAGCTGAAGTAATTTCAGCTTTATTGAGTTTCTTTTTTAATTGGTATTGTGCGTTATATATATGCTTCACTGGGATATTTAATTCTGTCGATATTTCTTTTTTTGTTTTTCCTTGCAAAGTTAATTTTACTACGTTTGCTTCCATAGTAGTTAACTTTTTACATTTAAATAAATATAATAGAAAACTTTCTATTAACACAGCATCTTCAAACGACGGAGCATTGATATCATAGATACGTTCCGCTAAACTATACGATTCACTACTTAACTCATCTATACGCAACGATTCTGTATGCAGTTTATATTTCTCGCTTTTTGTTTTACGTATATAATCAATTTTAGCATTTTTAATAATAACGTTCACACAATGAGCAAAAGACTCCTCCTTTTGAAAATCAAAAGTCAGCGCTTGCTTATATAATTTATATCTAATCACCTGTGCAATATCTTCTTTATCTTCAATAGATAACCTTAAAGCGTTCAATCTTTTTATGATGTCTTTTTCAAAAACATTTAATAGTTGATTAAATGTTTCTTTTTCACCTTGTTGTATAGCATGAATCCATTTTAAAAGTTGTTGCTCTGTAATTATGTCATACATGATGTCCATTCCTCGTATTAGTGATGAACATATTTTACAGAGCACAGTACTTTTTAATCAAACTTCAAAAAATAATGTTTACTTGTTATTTCTTCTCCATTTTTCAAATTGCTGCAGAACTTCATCTGGCAAGTCCAATCTGTTTCTAGGTGTTTTTGTTTCTATTTCTGATAAGTGTTTCGTTACTACAGATTCTTGATTGGCAATCGTCGACCACATTTCTCTCGAAGAAATTCTATATGCACCCGAACCAAAAATAGCATGTTGTTCACTCATATCACTTGTTACTACTGTTATATGTGTGATGTGCTTTCTATATAATTCATATGTTAATTTCTCAATGTAGCTATCTGCCGTTTCTTTACCTTTTGTATAAACTACTTTTACACCATGTTTAATTTCAATAGATTCTGTGCCTTCTACGCCATAAGCATCAAAAACTACAATCATCTCACCATCATGTTGTGTATTGTAATTAATAAGTGTGATTAACAGTTTGTCTCTCGCTTCTTCTAAAGAAACTTGAGCAATTGAAGATAACTCCTTTGACTGCCCTATTAAATTATAGCCATCGATAATTAAATAGATATCTTTCATTATGACTGACCTATAGGATGCCTTTTACGATATACTTCATACATCAATAGACTTGCCGCAACTGATGCATTTAAACTGTTTACGTGCCCGACCATTGGTAATTTAATAAGAAAGTCACACTTATCTTTAACTAGTCGACTCATTCCTTCACCTTCACTACCAATAACAATTACTAACGGCATTCCAGCATCCATTTGGCGATAGTCTGTTGCATTCTTAGCATCAGTACCCGCAACCCAATAGCCAACATCTTGAAGACGTTCAATAGTATGCGGTAAATTTGTAACTCGAATTACTGGAACATGTTGAATTGCGCCAGTAGACGCTTTAGCTACAGTTGCATTTAGCTGAACTGATCTTCTTTTCGGTATGATAATTCCATCAATGCCGATAGCATCAGCAGTTCTCATTATTGAGCCTAAATTATGTGGATCTTCTAAACCATCTAACATTAATAAGCAAGGTTGATGATCTATATCTTTCGTTTCGGAAATGAAATCTTCCAGTTCTTTATATGGATATGGTGCAATTAGTGCAGCAATCCCTTGATGTGGAACATCTGTCAGGTAATCAATTTTTGATTTAGGTACAGTTTGAACAACTATTTTTTTAGTTTTTGCAATTTTTAAAATTTCACCAATTTGTTTCTTATTGATACCTTCTTGAATAAGCACTTTATTAATTGTATGCCCTGAAGTTATAGCCTCTTTTACCGCATGTCTACCAACAATGATGGATTCATCCATTCGCACTCACCCTTTCTTCTGTAATTTCTATCATTTTATTTATTAGTGCTTCTAATCGTTCTGTTTCATCTATTAAAAATAAATAGCCAAGAACCGCTTCAATTGCCGAACTTTTTCTATAGGTCTGAATGTCTGTATTCTTAGCTTTCGTATAACTCTTTGCATTTCGACCACGTTTAATAATATCTAATTCTTCTTCATTAAAAAAAGATTCTTCTATCAATATATTAAGTGCAAAGGCTTGTCCTTTTGCAGAAACATATTGCTTAGATAATTGATGTAAACGATTCGGCTTACCTTTAATTTTAAGAATAATATGCTTTCGAACATAAGTATCTAAAATCGAGTCTCCCATATACGCTAAAGATAAAGGATTTAACATTTTTACTGTTAATTTATCCACGTTTAAACCTCACACCTTGAGCTGTGTCTTCAAGAATAATGTTTTGTTCTTTAAGCGCATCTCTAATTTCATCGGCTCTTTGGAAATTTTTAGCTTTCCTTGCTTCATTACGCTCTTCTATTAACGCTTCAATTTCTTCATCTAACAATTCATTTTGAGCTTTACCAACTAAAGGCACACCTAATACGTCGCTAAAAACTTGATATACTTCTTTAAAGCGTTGAATAGTTTGTGTTGAAGTTGTATTTTCTAATAAGTATTTATTCGCTAATTTATTTAAATCATACCAAGCTGTCATAGCATTAGCAGTATTAAAATCATCATCCATATATGTTTCAAAGTCTAGTAATATTTGATTGATGTTTTCAATATATTGATTCGTTTCATCATTTTCACGTAATGCAAAACTTTCTCTATCCGTTAATGATTTATAACTATTACGTATTCTTTCTAACCCTTTATTTGCCGACTGAACGAGATCCAAATCATAGTTGATTGGATTTCTATAATGCGCACCAACCATAAAGAACCTTAATACATCTGGGTCAATTTCTTTAATAATGTCATGCACTAAAATAAAGTTCCCTAATGATTTACTCATTTTTTCATTATTTATATTTACAAAACCATTATGCATCCAATAATTAGCGAAGGTCTTGTCATTGTGCGCTTCTGATTGTGCTATTTCATTTTCATGGTGAGGGAATTGTAAATCTGTCCCACCTGCATGGATGTCAATTGTATCACCTAAGTGAACTTGTGCCATTACTGAACATTCTATATGCCATCCTGGTCTTCCTTCACCCCATGGACTATCCCATTTAATTTCGCCGGGTTTAGCTTGTTTCCATAATGTGAAGTCTAGTTCGTCTTCTTTTTGTTCACCAGTTTCAATTCTTGCACCAACTTTTAAGTCGTCTAAAGATTGGTGACTTAACTTACCATAGTCATCAAAACGTCGCGTACGATAATAAACATCGCCGCCACTTTCATATGCATATCCTTTTTCCACAAGTACCTTTATAAAAGCAATGATATCGTCCATATGATCCATAACTCTTGGATTAGACGTACCACGTTTACAATTTAATGCCCCAGTGTCTTCGTAGAATGCTTCTATAAAACGATCTGCAATTTCAGGTACTGTTTCACCTAATTCATTTGCGGTCTTAATTAATTTATCATCAACATCAGTAAAGTTAGATACATATTGGACATCATATCCACGATATTCTAAATATCTCCTTACAACATCAAAGGCAACTGTCGCTCTAGCATTCCCTATATGAATGTAGTTGTAAACAGTTGGACCACAAACATACATCTTTACTTTCCCTTCTTCAATGGGAATAAATTTTTCCTTTTGTCTCGTTAACGTATTATATAACGTAATCATCAACAATCTCTCCATTCTTCGTCTTTTCAAGTTGACGTTCCAATTCTTTTAATTGTTCATATATAGGATCTGGTAAATTAGTATGATTAAAGTTCTTACCGACTTTCAATCCATCTTGCTTAACAATTCTACCTGGTATGCCAACAACAGTAGAGTAATCTGGAACATCTTTTAACACGACTGAGTTCGCTCCAATATTCACATTACTTCCAACTTCTATATTGCCAAGTACTTTTGCACCAGCAGCTATTAAAACATTATCACCGATATCGGGATGTCTTTTCCCTCGCTCTTTACCAGTTCCGCCTAGTGTCACACCTTGGTAGATTGTCACATTGTTTCCAATACGACATGTTTCACCTATTACAATCCCCATACCATGGTCTATAAATAACCTCTTTCCAATAGTAGCGCCTGGATGAATCTCGACACCCGTAAAGAATCGAGATATTTGCGATATTGATCTTGCAATAAAGTACATTTTCTTTTTAAAGAACCAATTTGCAATCAAATAACTCCATATAGCATGCAGCCCTGAGTAAGTCATAACGATTTCAAATGAAGACCTTGCTGCTGGGTCTTGATCAAATACCATTTGAATATCATCTTTGACTCTTCTAAACATTTAAATCCCCCCTCAGATAACAAAAAGGCGCCTCTAACAATAGTTGCTAGAGGTGCCTTTTTGCACGGTTCCACTCTTTTTAGCATTTTAAAATGCTCACTCATTTAAATATTGATATATTTACCTTGTATAATAAAGGTGCATTCGTTTATATAATGTGGCACATTTTCAGCAACCATGTACTCTCTAATTTCACATTATCCAAACTACTTATCCTTTAAGTCATTTTCATCATAGAGTCTTGTTTTAAAAAAATCAAACGAAACGTTTTAATCTTGCTAACACTTTATCTCTACCTAATAACTCGATTGTGTTAGGTAACTCTGGGCCATGTGTTTGACCTGAAACAGCAACTCGAATAGGCATAAATAATTGTTTACCTTTGATGCCTGTTTCTTTTTGTACTGCTTTAATAGATTTTTTAATTTCGGCTGATTCAAATGGCTCTAAAGTTTCAAGTTGTTTTACAAGCTCAGCCATTACAGTTGGTACTTGTTCACCATCTAAGACTTCTTGTGCTTCTTCAGTGAAATCAAGATGTTCTCTGAAAAATAGTTCAGATAACGGAACAATTTCGCCTGCATAGCTCATTTGTTGTTGATATAAACCTACTAAATCTCTTGCCCAAGATAATTCCGCTTCTGAAGGACTTTCTGATAACAAACCAGCTTTAACCATATGTGGAATTGTCATTTCAAAGACTGTTTCAGAATCTTTTTCTTTCATGTATTGGTTATTAATCCACTCTAATTTTTTCTTATCGAAGAAAGCTGGTGATTTTGAAAGGCGTTTTTCATCGAAGATTTTAATGAATTCTTCTTTAGAGAAGAGTTCTTCTTCGCCTTCTGGAGACCATCCTAATAATCCGATAAAATTAAAGATTGCTTCAGGTAAATAACCTAAATCTTTATATTGTTCAATAAACTGTAGAATTTGTCCATCACGTTTACTTAATTTTTTGCGGTCTTCATTAACGATTAACGTCATGTGCGCAAATTGTGGCGGTTCAAAACCTAAAGCTTCATATATCATAAGTTGTTTAGGCGTGTTTGAAATATGATCATCACCACGAATAACGTGAGAAATTTCCATATAATAATCATCAATTGCAACAGCAAAGTTATAAGTTGGTATACCATCTTTTTTACAAATAACCCAGTCACCAATACCATTTGAATCAAATGCAACTTCACCTTTAACGATGTCGTCGAACTTATATTCAGTATTTTGTGGTACTCTGAAACGAATACTTGGTTGTCTGCCTTCTGCTTCAAAAGCCTCTTGTTCTTCTTTAGTTAAATGTGCGTGTTTACCACCGTAACGAGGCATTTCTCCTCTAGCGATTTGTTCTTCGCGTTCAGCTTCTAATTCTTCTGAAGTCATATAACATTTATAAGCTTTATCTTCGGCTAATAATTGGTCAATTAATGGTTGATATAAATGTCCGCGCTCTGATTGGCGATATGGACCATATCCTCCGTCTTTATTGACAGATTCATCCCATCCTAATCCTAACCATTCAAGGTTAGAAAATTGTGACGCTTCTCCGTCTTCTAAATTTCTGGCTATATCAGTATCTTCAATACGTATAACAAAATCCCCATCATAATGTTTAGCAAATAAATAGTTAAATAATGCGGTTCTTGCGTTACCGATGTGTAAGTAACCAGTCGGACTTGGCGCGTATCTTACTCTTACTTTGTTACTCATCGTCTCACTCCTGTTTTATTCTTTACTTGTTAATAATACCACAGCTTGCGCTTGTATGCCTTCTTCTCTTCCTAGAAATCCTAATTTTTCATTAGTAGTCGCTTTCACATTTACATCCTCAATAGACACTTCAAATATTGAAGCAATTGCGTCTCTCATCTTATCTATATGGGGTCTAAATTTTGGTTGTTCAGCTATAATTGTAGCATCTACATTTCCAAGTTTATATCCCTTTTTCAAAACTTGTTTATAAGCTTCATTTAATAACCGTTTTGAATCCGCATTTTTAAATGCAGGATCTGTATCTGGAAAAAGTTTACCTATATCACCGAGACTGGCAGCACCAAGAATAGCATCCGTAATTGCGTGGAGTAATACATCAGCATCACTATGCCCTTTTAATCCGTGAGTATATTCTACTTTAATGCCACCAATTATAAGCGGCCTTGTTTGATCAAATTCATGTACGTCATAACCATAACCTATTCTAAACATCACAATTACCTCGTCTTTCTAATATAGAATCAGCAATTATTAAGTCTTCATGGGTTGTAATTTTGATGTTATCATAATCTCCATTTGTAATATGTACCTTGTACCCTGCTCGCTCTACTAACGAAGCATCATCAGTACCTATAAACCCATCTTTTTCAGCTAAATTATAAGCCTGTAAAATGACATTCCTACTAAAAGATTGAGGTGTTTGTACTTGAAACATAGTCGCTCGATCATAAGTTTCTTCTACAACACCATCGATTACTCTTTTTATTGTATCTTTAGCCTGTACTGCTAATATAACAGCATTGTTTTTTAAAGTTTCTTGATAAAGCTGATTTATTTTTTCGTGCGTAATAAATGGTCTAGCACCATCATGAACCATAACAACTTCTGTATCTATTAATACTTTTAATACTTCATTGATACTATGTTGTCTTTCTTTACCACCAGGAATAACTCCAGCAACTTTACTGAAATCTTTTAAATGTTCCTCCATTAAATGAACTTCATTTGGATGTGCAGCAATAAAAATTTGTTCACATTTCTCAATTTCTTGAAAAACAGACACGGTTCTTCGAATAATTGTTTCTCCATCAACTTCCAGGAATAATTTATTTATTTCGGTTCCCATTCTTTTGCCTTGCCCAGCTGCTGGTATTATCGTAGTAAACCCCAATTTATGACACCTTCTTCGCAAATATGATTCTACCAGAGGACGTTTGTAATAAACTCATAACCTCAACTGTAATTGTTTTACCAATACATTCTCTACCTTTTTCAATAACAACCATTGTCCCATCATCTAAATACCCGACACCTTGATCATCTTCTTTACCAATTTTCGTGATTAATAAATCGAAAATATCTCCTTGATGTAAGACAGGTTTGATAGCTTCTGACAAATCGTTAACGTTCAATACTTTAATCCCTTGCACAGCACAAACTTTATTCAAATTATAATCTGTCGTAATAATACTCGCGTTATATTTTTTAGCTAAAGTAATTAATAGCGCATCTACATCTTTATGTGTAGAAGTTGGTTCAATTATTGAAATTGAGAAATCCGTTTCCTTAAGTGAATTTAAAATATCTAATCCACGTTGACCTTTATCTCGTTTAACACTATCTTTAGCGTCAGCAATTACTTGCAACTCTTCTATAACACCTTGAGGAACAAGTATTTCACCATCTATAAAACGACATTTCACAACATCTAAAATTCGTCCATCAATAATCGCACTTGTGTCTAAAATTTTCGCGTATTTTGAAGTTGTTTGTCTCATTAATGAATTTGATATGCTTTCTGGAAATAATCGTAATATCTCTTCACGCTTTTGCAAGCCAATCTGAAATCCTAAATAACATAAAAAAGCAGCAATAATTATTGGTAAAATATGTTTCAAGACTGGCGCACCGATCATTTCTAATATAAATGAGACCATCACCGCAATCATTAAACCAATCATCACACCGATAGTAGCAAAAAATATTTCAAGAATACTTCTCTTTAATAAATACTTTTCTCCTTGATCAGCCATGTCTACAATTTTATCTATTAAAAATCCAAACAATAAGAAAATGACAACTGCTCCAATAAGACCATCAATATAAGAATTAGTGAGCACTTCTTCGGGTTGGATACTAAACGCATTAATCAGTTCTGGAATCACCATAATACCAAGCGAGGAACCTATGACTAAGTAACACAATATGATTAGTCCCTTTAAAATTTTCATACGTTATCCTCCTAATGGTTAATTATGCATTAAAAGCAAGTTTCAATGCTTCTCTTGTCGTTGATACACCAATCACTTCAGTGCCTTCTGGAAATTCTAAACCTTTAATATTATTTTTAGGTATAATAATACGCTTAAATCCGAGTTTAGCAGCTTCTTGGACCCTTTGATCAATTCTTGCTACCCTTCTTACTTCACCCGTCAAACCAACTTCACCAACGTAGCAATCATCACCTTTAGTTGGTTTATCTTGGAAACTTGAAGCTATCGCTATGATAATGCTTAAGTCTACAGCAGGCTCGCTCAATTTAACACCACCAGCAATTTTAATATATGCATCTTGCTGTTGTAATAAGAAGTTTTCTTTTTTCTCTAGTACGGCCATTAACAAGCTTAATCTATTATGATCTATACCTGTAGCCATTCTTCGTGGGTTATGGAATGTTGTAGGTGTTACAAGTGCTTGGACTTCAACTAATATAGGTCTTGTCCCTTCCATCGTCGCAACAATGGTCGAACCAGACACATGTTTCGTTCTTTCTTCGAGAAACATTTCTGAAGGGTTCGTTACTTCATTAAGCCCAGTTTGTTTCATTTCAAAAATACCCATTTCATTAGTTGAACCAAAACGGTTTTTAACTGCTCTCAATATACGATAAGCATGATGTGTATCACCTTCAAAGTATAAAACGGTATCTACCATATGTTCTAATAATCTTGGACCAGCTATTTGTCCATCTTTCGTTACATGTCCAACGATGAATGTAGCTATATTCATTTGCTTAGCTATGTGCATTAAATTTTGTGTACATTCTCTCACTTGAGAAACTGAACCTGGCGCAGATGTAACTTCTGGATGATAAACAGTTTGAATAGAATCGATAACTAATACATCTGGTTTTTCTTTTTGAACCATACTGTGTATAATCTCTAAATTCGTTTCTGCATATACATTTAATTCTCCAGAATCTTCAACTAAACGCTCTGCTCTTAGTTTAGTTTGTTTTACCGATTCTTCACCTGATACATATAACACATTCTTTTGTTGGGATAGTGCCGCACATATTTGTAATAGTAATGTAGATTTCCCAATTCCGGGGTCTCCACCTATTAATACAAGTGAACCTTGTACGACTCCCCCACCTAAGACACGGTTAAATTCATTGATTTTAGTTTTTATTCTAGGTGTATCTTCTTCTTTAATATCTTTTAATTTTTCTATTTTTTGAACTGGAACATCTGACTTAAATGTGTTTTTAGGTCCTTTAGTTTCTTTTTGTTCAATAGATTCTTCCATTTGATTCCACGCACCACAATTCGAGCATTTACCCATCCATTTAGGAGATTGAAATCCGCAGGCTAAACATTCAAATACTACTTTCTTTTTTGCCATCCATGTTACCTCCGTATTAATTGAATAGTTATATTTTAAACTTGACTGACTGTAAAAACAAATTAATATACTTTAAAACAAACATAAAAAGTCCGCAGACTATTAATAGCAATAGTTTGCGGACTCATTATATGATTAAAATTACATTTTAATTTTTAAGCTTGTGAAGTTTCTTGTTCTGTTTCGTCTTCTTTATGATCTGATATATCAAATTTAAATTCATCTTCTCTGTAATCAACCATGACATCTTTACCTACTAAGTCTTGGCCAGATAAAATTAATTCACTTAAGTTATCTTCTACATGTTTTTGAATAGCACGCGTTAATGGTCTCGCACCGTATTCAGGATCAAATCCTTCATCAGCAATTTTTTCTTGAGCTGGATCAGAAAGTGTGATGTGAATACCTTGTTCTGATAGACGTTTAGTTAAGTTGCCAGCCATCTTAGCAACAATTTCTTTAAGATGTGACTTTTCTAGTTTGTGGAATACGATAATATCATCCACACGGTTCAAGAATTCTGGTCTGAATTGTTGTTTCAACTCATCCATCATTGTTTTTCTGATTGTTTCATAATCAGGTCCACTATCTTTCGCACCAAAGCCTACAAATCTAGCGTTTTGTAGCTCTTGAGCACCTACGTTAGATGTCATAATAATAACCGTATTTCTAAAGTCTACTTTACGACCTTTAGAATCTGTTAAATGACCATCATCCAACACTTGTAATAAGATATTAAATACATCTGGATGTGCTTTTTCAATTTCATCAAATAAAATAACTGAATATGGTTTACGTCTTACATTTTCAGTTAATTGACCACCATCATCATGACCTACATAACCTGGAGGAGAACCTACTAATCGACTGACAGAGTGTTTCTCCATGAACTCACTCATATCAACTCTGATCATTGCATCTTCTTCACCAAACATTGCATCAGCTAGTGTACGAGCAAGTTCCGTTTTACCAACACCAGTTGGACCTAAGAATATGAAGCTACCAATTGGTCTCTTAGGATCTTTCAATCCTGCTCTTGCACGTCTAACTGCTTTAGAAATAGATTGAACAGCATCATTTTGACCGATTACACGACCATGAAGTATAGACTCTAAGTTTAATAGTCGTTCTGATTCTGTTTCATTTAATTTTGTAATTGGAACACCTGTCCAATTTGCTACTACTACAGCAATATCTTCAGCCGTTACACAAGTATTCTTCTCACCTTGTGCTTTTTTCCATTCGTTTTTCGTATCTTCTAATTGTTTTTCAAGTTTTGTTTGTTTATCTCTTAAGTTAGCAGCATTTTCAAATTCTTGAGAGTGCACTGCTGCATCTTTTTCTTTCTTAACTGTTTCTAGTTCTAATTCAAGCTCTTTAAGACTTGGTGGTGTCGTATAATTTCTAAGTCTCACTTTAGAACTTGCTTCATCAATTAAGTCGATTGCTTTGTCTGGTAAGAATCTATCAGAAATATAACGATCACTCATATTAACAGCCGCTTCAATTGCTTCGTCTGAAATGTTGATACGGTGATGCGCTTCATAACGATCTCTTAATCCTTTTAAGATTGAAATAGAATCTTTAGTATTTGGTTCATCAACTTTAACTGGTTGGAAACGTCTTTCTAACGCTGCGTCTTTTTCAATATATTTACGATACTCATCTAATGTTGTAGCACCGATACATTGTAATTCACCACGCGCTAGTGCAGGTTTCAAGATATTAGATGCATCAATCGCACCTTCTGCACCACCAGCACCAATAAGTGTGTGTAACTCATCAATGAATAACACGATGTTACCAGCTTGATGAATTTCTTCCATTACTTTTTTCAATCTTTCTTCAAATTCACCACGATATTTAGTACCAGCAACAACTGTTCCCATATCTAACGACATAACACGTTTACCTTTTAATGTTTCAGGCACTTCGTTTTGTACAATTGCTTGTGCTAGTCCTTCGACAATCGCCGTCTTACCGACACCAGGTTCCCCAATTAGAACTGGGTTGTTTTTAGTTCTTCTACTTAATACTTCTATCACTCTTGTGATTTCGTCTGAACGTCCAATAACTGGATCTAAAGTTCCATCTTCAGCAATCACTGTTAAGTCTCTAGCTAATCCATCTAAAGTAGGTGTTGCTTGATTTTTAGTAGTTTGTGCATTTTTCGAACCTTGTTCTGGACTACCTAATGATTTCACAACTTGTGCTCTTGCTTTTGTAATATTTAAATCTAAGTTAGCAAACACACGAGCAGCGACACCTTCGTTTTCACGAATGAGTCCTAATAAAAGATGTTCTGTTCCTACGAATGTATGGTTAAGCTTTCTTGCTTCATCCATAGAAAGTTCGATTACTTTTTTAGCTCTAGGTGTGTAATGAATTGCGCCTACTTGCTCTTGGCCTTGACCAATTAAATTTTCAACTTCTTTAGTTACTTTTTCTTCAGTAATACCAAACGCATCAAGAACTTTAGCTGCAATTCCTTCTGGTTCTTTCATTAAACCTAATAATAAATGTTCTGTTCCTATATTTGAATGATTCAATCTCATTGCTTCTTCTTGTGCATGCGCTAATACGCGTTGTGCACGCTCTGTTAATCTACCAAATAGCATAAACTAACCTCCTAATTTTTATATGTGTTCTCTTAAAAAGGTTGCTCGCTTTTCATCTACAGATTGTTCCGAGTCTTCACCTTCAAAGAATGGTGTTTGTATTGTAACCATTAAATTATCAAAATTAAAGTCATTACTCTCGAGATGACCTAAATCTATACCGAGTTTCATTTCACTTAACCTAAGTGATGCTTCTTCAACAGATATTAACTGCGCTGACTTTAAGATACCTTTAGCACGATGGACTCTATCTTTCGTTTCCATATGGTTAAAGCGATCAAGTCTTTGTCGAATTTGTTCTTCTTCACTAATAATCTGTTCAACAATTTGTGTTAAGTCTTCAATAATTTCTTGTTCAGTCTTACCAAGTGTTAATTGATTCGATATTTGATATACATGGCCTAGTGCACCTGTTCCTTCTCCATATATACCCCGAATTGTATAACCAAATCGATTAATTGCTTGGCCAATTCTTTTCATACGTTTCATAATGCTCAGTCCTGGTAAATGCAACATGACACTCGCTCTTAAACCAGTTCCAATGTTAGTAGGACATGTCGTTAAAAATCCATGTTGTTCATCGTATGAAATTGTTAAATGTTTGTCTAACTCGTCATCTAATTTAGATGCTGTTTCATAAAGTTCATTTAACACGAGATTGTTGCCCATTACTTGTATTCTTACATGGTCTTCTTCGTTAATCATAACACTTGTAGATTCATCTTCATTTAATAGTACTGCGCCGGACTGCTGTTTCGTAAGTGCAGGACTGATTAAATGTTTAAATACTAATTTATTTTGCTCAAGCTCACTTAATTCAGATAACTTTGTAAGTTTTAAATTTGATAATGCCTTACTAACTTTATCAATTACTTTATTTCCTGTTTCGTCATCTTCGTATTTGAGCGGATGAACTTCATCTTGAAGGTTTCGAGCAAGTCTTATTCTGGAGCTCATGACAATTGGCGTATCATCTGTTTTTTTCATCCAATCGCTAATATGTTCATTGATATGTTCTTCCATTTACTTGACCTCACCTTCTGCTTTCAAAGCTTTAATTTCATCTCTAACAACTGCCGCATCTTCAAAAGCTTGTTCTTCAATCAAACCTTGTAAGATTTTTTCTTTTTCAGCTATTTGTTGTTTAAGCTGTATTTTGCTTCTAGATGATACAGGTATCTTACCTGTATGTTCGCCACTACCCGCTTGCACTCTTCTAATAATTTGAGGTACATCATCTTTAAACGTTTCATAACAGTCATGACAACCAAACTTACCTACTTTAGCTATATCAGGTAAAGTCATGCCACAAGTAGGACAGTGCTTTTCTTCTTGTGGTTGAACTTGCTTAAAGTTAATGCCGTGTTTACCTACGAGATATTGTAAAAATTGATTCACAACAAATTCTTGATCTAAATTTTGATCGCTCATTTGATCATCTTGGAAATAAAAATGTTCTGAAGCACAGTTTTTACAAATCCATTGTTCAGTTTTATGTTTCTTACCAGTTGATGTTAATTGAATTGTTGCTTCTTCTTTACCACAAATTTCACAAAGCATACTGTCACTCCTTTTTAACTATAATGTATGACGGCAAGTATACGTTTCAATATATTTGCTCGAATAATATCTCTATATGGTATTTCTA
Source organism: Mammaliicoccus sp. F-M27 (assembly GCF_022387115.1). Classification (NCBI taxonomy): domain Bacteria; kingdom Bacillati; phylum Bacillota; class Bacilli; order Caryophanales; family Staphylococcaceae; genus Mammaliicoccus; species Mammaliicoccus sp. F-M27. The sequence goes on from NZ_JAJNIE010000003.1 coordinate 232,582, forward strand.
TTTGTAATGTATCTCTATGAAGTGTTTGTAAAATCATTTTTTTCTCTCTATCCGTAATTAGCTTATTCTCAAATAAGCCGTCAACGATTCTAAATGCATTTGCTTGCGATATTTGATCACCTGTCAACTCTATTAAATGTCTAATAAATGCTGATTGACTATTCGTTTCGACTTTAGAAATACGAATGTAACCTCCACCACCTCTTTTACTTTCAATAGCGTAACCGTGCTCATTAGTAAATCTTGTTTTAATAACATAGTTTAACTGGGAAGGTACACAATCAAACTTTTCAGCAATATGCGCACGTTTAATTTCAACGACATCACCTTGAGCTTCTTCCAGCAATTGCTTTAAGTATTGCTCAATGATATCCGACATGTTGTGCATTAATCATCACCTCTTTTGACCTTCTTTGACTATATTATATGTTCTGCACTTTATTATTTCAATTAATTTGTTTCTTTAAAAATTTTTAAAATTTCATACCGCTTTCAAAAGAAATAAGTTATGATATAAGATAGGTTATTAAAGAGAGAATACCAAGGGAAAGGTGTGTTAGTAATGCATTATATTATCGGGATTATCGGTATCTTATTGTTCCTATTTTTAGCATGGCTAGTAAGCTCTGATAAAATGCGCGTCAGATGGCAGTATATAGGATTAATGATCGTAATTCAGTTTATATTTGCTTTCTTATTATTAAAAACAACAGGTGGATTAACTATCATAGGTGGAATTTCAAATGGCTTTAACTATATCATAGCAAAAGCTATGGAGGGGATAAACTTTGTGTTTGATGGTGTAGCAAACGTCGATCCAAAGAGTAACAAACCTGTTTCAGTTTATTTCCTTAACGTATTGATGCCAATCGTATTTGTATCAGCACTTATCGGTATCTTACAATATATTAAAGTATTACCTCTTATCATTAAATATTTAGGATTAGTTATTTCTAAAATAAATGGTATGGGAAAATTAGAATCATATAACGCAGTTGCATCTGCAATTTTAGGTCAATCTGAAGTATTTATTTCTATAAAAAAACAACTTCCTTTAATTCCTAAGCATCGTATGTATACATTAACTGCTTCAGCTATGTCAACAGTTTCTGCATCTATTATCGGTGCATACTTTACAATGGTTGAACCAAGATATGTTGTAACAGCAATTGTATTAAACTTATTTGGTGGATTTATTATGGCATCCATTATAAATCCATATACAGTAGACCCTAAAGAAGACGACATTATGATTCAAGAGTCTGGAGAAAAACAGTCGTTCTTCGAAATGTTAGGAGAATATATTTTAGATGGTTTCAAAGTAGCGGTTATCGTTGCAGCAATGTTAATCGGTTATGTAGCATTGATTGGCCTCTTAAATGGTGTCACATCTAATATCTTCTCAGCTGTTTCTGGGGGTTCTATTTCTTGGGACTTCCAAACTTTAATTGGATTTATCTTTGCCCCATTTGCTTTCTTAGCAGGTATTCCGTGGGCAGATGCAGTACAATCTGGTAGTATAATGGCAACTAAAGTTCTTTCGAATGAATTCGTTGCAATGGGTATTTTACCTGAAGCAGACATTTCTGAAAGAGCAAATGGTATCATTTCTGTATTCTTAGTTTCATTTGCAAACTTTGGATCAATTGGTATCATTGCCGGTGCTGTAAAATCATTAAATGATAAACAAGGAGATAACGTTGCACGATTTGGTTTAAAACTATTATACGGTGCAACACTTGTATCATTCTTATCAGCAACTATCGCTGGATTCTTCTTATAATAAAACAAAAAACAGTCAACTGACTTTTTAAGCCAGTTGACTGTTTTATTTTTATTGTGGTTGTTTCACTTGATATTGTTCAACAATTTCTTCAATAAAATATTTCATGATTTTATAATCATCTGTTAGTTCTGGATGGAAAGATATACCTAAGTATTGATTTTGTCTTACAGCTACTATTCTATCTTCAACTGTAGATAATACTTCTACACCTTCATGAGCAGATTGTATGTGCGGGGCACGTATAAATACTGCATTAACCGCTTCATCTATTCCTTTCACATCTAAATCCTGTTCAAAACTATCGACTTGTCTACCAAACGAATTTCTTTCAACAACTACATTTAATTTATTTAAATGGCTTTCCTGTCCAACAACTGCTTTAGCTAACAGTATAAGACCGGCACAAGTGCCATACATAGATAATTCACTATTTCTCAGCGCCTCAGTAAAACCATATAAATCCATTAATCTTCGCATAGTCGTCGATTCTCCACCAGGTAATACAAGACCATCAATTTCATTTAATTGATTGACTGTCTTAATTACAATACCTTCATGACCAGTTTGCTCTATATGCTTAATATGCTCTCTTACCGCACCTTGTAGACCTAGAACACCAATTTTCATATTACCATCCACGCTCTTGCATGCGTTCTTCTAATGATAATTGATTAATATCTAAACCTTTCATAGCTGGTCCTAATTCTTTAGAAAGTTCAGTAATCAATTTATAATCTTGGTAATGTGTAGTAGCTTGAACGATAGCTTTTGCGAATTTTTCAGGTGCTTCTGATTTGAATATACCAGAACCTACAAATACGCCGTCAGCGCCTAACTCCATCATTAACGCAGCGTCAGCTGGTGTTGCCACACCACCTGCAGCAAAGTTCACAACTGGTAAACGACCTAAATCTTTAATTTCTTTTAGGATTTCATAAGGGGCACCGATGTTTTTAGCTTCAGTCATAATTTCATCGTCGCTCATAACTACTAATTTGCGTACTTCTGAATTAACTTGTCTCATATGACGAACAGCTTCAACAATATTACCAGTACCTGGTTCGCCTTTCGTACGTAACATGGCCGCACCTTCACCAATTCTACGTGCAGCTTCACCTAAATTACGGCAACCACATACAAATGGTACTGTAAAATCATCTTTCTTTAAATGATATTCTTCGTCCGCTGGTGTTAATACTTCTGACTCATCTATGTAATCCACACCCATTGATTCTAAAATGCGTGCTTCAGTTATATGACCAATTCTTCCTTTTGCCATAACTGGAATTGAAACAGCATTCATTACTTCTTCCACTATACGAGGATCTGCCATTCTTGCTACGCCACCTGCCGCTCTAATATCAGATGGAACACGTTCTAATGCCATTACAGCAACAGCACCAGCCTCTTCAGCTAACTTAGCTTGTTCAGCATTAACCACATCCATGATTACGCCACCCTTTTGCATTTCTGCCATACCTCTTTTAACTTTATCTGAACCAGTAATTTTTGACATCTTAAAACTTCCTCCTTTTAAATCGCTTATTAGTAGGTTATACTAAATTCTGAACTGGTAAAAGAGTCAGATTTATTAAAAAATAAGTGGTCAGATTTGAGGTTAACGATATGGAAATGCTTATGTTTGATATTAATAGAAATATTAATATACCAATATACCAACAACTTTATGAAAATATTAAACAAAATATCATTAACGATGTCATGAGACACGATGAAAAACTACCTTCAAAAAGACAATTGAGTCACTATCTCTCTGTCAGTCAGACAACTATCGAACATGCATATCAACTGCTATGTGACGAGGGTTATATTTATAGTAAAAATCGATCAGGCTTCTATATTAATGATATTGTAAACTTGCCTGTAACTTATAAAACAAAAGTACCTGCTCAAACTAACCAAGATGAAATAAGCTATAAATATAGTTTTAAACTGGGTGCAATAGATAAAGAACACTTCCCAAATGACCTGTTCAGAAAATATGCAAAAGAAGCATTCGACGAGCAACAAGTTCACCTTTTGGATAGTGGTCATAAACAAGGAGATTTAAATTTAAGAAAAGAAATCGGACATTATGTATTTCACAGCCGTGGCGTGAACTGTTCACCACAACAAATCATTGTAGGTTCATCAACTGAACAATTATTATCCATTATCACTGATATGATTTCTGATTCAAAATATATGATAGAAGACCCACTATATAAACAAGTGAGAAATTTACTCAAAAGAAAACATGTACCTTTTGAATTTATACCTGTAACGCAAAACGGCATTGATATTGAACAAATCAAAAAGACTGATTATGATGTCGTCTATATTACACCAAGCCATCAGTTTCCTACCGGCGTCATTATGGATTTAAAACGACGAACTCAACTTATAAAATGGGCATCAGAGAAATCTAATCGCTTTATAATTGAAGATGACTATGACTCGGAATTTAGATATGGTGGCAGACCTATTCCAGCGCTACAAAGTTTAGACAACTCCGATAGTGTTATATATGTCAGTACATTCTCTAAATCAATCTCTCCGTCTCTACGTGTAGCTTATGCAGTATTACCTAAAAACTTAATTACACTCTATCAAAAGAAAACCAATATAGAAGGTGGCACGGTACCTAGACATACTCAATACATGCTCAGTCGTTTTATGAATGAAGGACATTTTGAAAGACATCTGAATCGAATGAGGAAAATATATAGAACTAAAAGAGATCATATTCTCAAACAACTTAGAAAGTATCCAGAAACTTTTGCAATCTCAGGAGAATTAACCGGGATGCATTTTATATTAACTGTTACAAACGGTCTAACTATAGAAGACTGTATAAGCAGAATTAAAGAAGCTGATATAGACATAAAACCACTATCCCACTACCGTTTCAAAAAAACAGACAACAAACCACATTTTGTACTGGGCTTTGGCGGAATAAATACAGAAGATACAGAAGATCATATTAACGCATTAATATCATGTTTAACCAAAAGAAAAAAGACTTCATCGTTATGAAGTCTTTTTGTCTAATTTATTACTGCTTAAACTTTGCAATTTCATTAATTCCGTTCTAATACTCGTAAACTCTTTTAATTGCGGTAATTCAATAGGTTCATAACTTGTATTAAACACTACTTTTTTGCATATATTTTCATAGGTTGTTAAGTAAAGACCTATAGATTGATCAGATAAAGTACTGATGTTACCTTTTTCATATGCTCTTTCTAATGTAAAAGCTAATTGCTCTACGGTAAATATAATTGGATATAAATATTCAACCTTCTTAACGTTGTTATCCATTTCATTTAAAGCTGCTTGATACATCGCTTTAGTATTCATGATTTCTGTATGCATTTCTCTGATGATTGTTGAATCTGCAATACTATGTTGATATTTATTTGATGAAAATAGTGTGTGTAATATATTAGCTTGTAACCTCAAAGTATTATTAATTGTTTTCGGTAATTTTTTAGAAGCTTGATTTCTTCCAACTATTAGTACACCTATCAAACCTATCGCTGATCCAATGATAACATCTGTTATTCTAGGTACCACTAAATAAGTGTCGAAGTGTTTAGTTATAGCTGCAGACATTAATAGTACATTTGGCGTTATAAACATAACAGCAATCGTATAGTTAAATGCGATTAATAATTCAGCTGTCCCCATCAAGATAGCCATTAAAATTACAATGGTCCATGTATTCGGCTCAAATACTAAAATCAAAACTGCGACTAACATACCTATAATTGTACCAACTGTTCTTTGTAATGCTCTTTGTATAGTTGATAAAGAAGATGAACCTAACAATACAGAACAGCATGACATAGGTATCCAATAAGCTCTTTCAAATCCCATTCCAAATGCAATAATAACAGAAGCAAATAAAATAATGCCATATTGCATAGATGACATAAGCACTAAAGAGTCTTTAGATAAGTTTTCTTTAATAATCCTTGAATACATAGGCTTTCTATAGCTAATTTGTTTGTCTAGTTGTAAATCAGATTCATTAAGCAACTTAACCGTATTATTAATCAAATCAGCTAATTCACTTATATATATATCTTCTCCAGTGTAATCTATTGGCAGATAATCTGAAGTTTCAGTTCCTTCAATTCTCTTATATATGTATTTTAGAGATTCACTTATTTCTATTGGTAAAACTTTATAATCCTTTGAAGATAATTCTAAGCAACTAGACCATATAGCTTCTGCTCTACCTTTTAATTGTAATAAGCGATTATAATCTTTGTTTTTATTCCAAAAAGTATTCGCAGTTGTTAATGTGTTAGTCGCATGATGTATCGAGTTTAAAGTATCGCTACGAGCATCATCAAATGTTTTTCCACTAAAGTTTTTAGTTAAATGAGCTAAATTTTTAAAAATATTTAAAACACTCTCAGTTTCCGGTTTTTTATGATTAAAAATAGCATCAACTATAACAACTATTGTACTTACAAGTCCTCCACATAATACAAGTAAACCTCTGTTCAGAAAATCTTCTGGCATAATAGGCATAATAGATGCAACACTATAAGTAAGTACGAAAAACAGTGAAGATGGTCCTGGTATTTGAAATGCTTTTAAGACAAAGTGAGCAATCATACCAATTAATCCTAATATTAAAGCATATAAAAATGGAACTGTAATTGTTAAAGTTCCTAACATTAAGCAAATGCTTAACATGACAGACACGACAATAACTTTTCTTATTCTAGATGGATAAGAGCCATTAATTACATAAATATTACTAAATGATCCTAGTACTGCCGTCAATCCAAGATCGAATCTTCCAAAAAGTACACTAGATGATAAAATAATAAATACTATAATAGCTTGCATTAATGCTTTTTTGGTTGCTAAGTTCTTTTTATTTACTTTGAACGTCTCTTCAAAATATTTTTTCATTTTATTAGCTCCCTTCTAGATTTCGAACAAAAAAAAGAGACCTAACAGGTCTCGAGTGCGGCTCATCGCATCCATTTATAAATATTTGCCCGGCAACGTCCTACTCTCGCGGAACGTAAGCCCAACTACCATCGGCGCTAAAGAGCTTAACTTCTGTGTTCGGCATGGGAACA
>NZ_JAJNIE010000004.1:0-187807 GCF_022387115.1 Mammaliicoccus sp. F-M27
AGAGAGAGATTGAAAATAATACATTAATGGAAGATATCAACGATATCTATCATCAATATCAAGGTATTTATGGTTATAGACGCATTTATATTTATATCCGTCTTAAATTAAATAAACATGTTAATCATAAGCGTGTTTATAGATTAATGAAACAATTAAAATTAAAAGCTATTATACGTCGTAAAGCCAAGCGATATAAACTTTTTACTCCTGAAGTAACTGCGCAAAATATTTTAAACAGATCATTTAATGAAAGTAAGAAGAATAAGAAATGGTTAACCGATGTGACTGAATTCAAATTAAAAAATGGTAATAAAATATACTTAAGTGCGATTTATGATTTGGGTAGTAAAACAATTTTAAGTTATGAATTGAGTAGTTCAAATAATAACCAATTAGTATTTAATACGCTTGAAAAAGCAGTTAAACAAGTAAAAAATACCAAGGGTATTATTTTTCATAGCGATAGAGGGTTTCAATATACTTCTAGAAGTTTCAAAGCAAAATTAAAAGAGTATAAAATGATTCAAAGTATGTCACGTGTAGGCTGTTGTATTGATAATGGGCCAATGGAATCAGTATGGGGAATGATGAAAAGTGAAATTTATAAAGGAAACAAGAACTTTTCTTTTATAAATTATGAACAGGCAGTAGATGAATTAACTAAGTATATCCATTTTTATAATACTAATAGAATTACATTAAAAATGGCCGAATCTATAGCATAGCTATGAATTCGACCAAAAATACATTTTTATTATTTAGTTGTCTACTTGACAGGGTGCAGTTCAAACACTCAAAGGATAGGCTTTTTTTGTTATATCGAGATTGAAATTTATCTAATTAAAGATTCATATGGAATCGTACCAATATATTTATCTTCACTATTTAATAAATAGGCTGGTATTTGGACATGTTTATGTGTTACCGGTGCGAGTTCATGATTATTATTGTATAGGTTTTCTAACACTTCATAACTTGCACTTAGTAAATATGTTAAGTAATCAATCCACTCTTGGGTATAAGGTGTATCTGATTGTATAAATAAAATAGGATTCTCTTTTTTTTCTGTAGGTTGCATAAAATCAGAAACAAATTTTCTTTCATCAAATGACAGTTCTTCTTTTGATTTAAATTTAATATGAAATTGTGCATTTTTAATAAGGCGATTATCTTGTCCGAAATAGTAACGATGAAAATGTGGTAACTGAGCTTCTGCTCTACATATATGTATTGAATCTTCTTCAAATGAAATCATCCATTGTTCATCATTATTTTGTATGAGCACAAAAGTTGGATGTGGTAACCATTCAAAAATATTTAAAGAAAGTAATAACTTTAATCGTTGATTCATATTATTTAAGTTCACCATATAAACATCCCCTTTTATTGTAATGTTTCCCTTATTGTAATACGTTTTCTAAATTTTTGCTATATTCATTTATTTGTTCTCTTTTTATCGTTATAATTAAATTATCGTTTTGAAGAGGTGAAAAAAATGCAATTACCATTAAATAAATTTGCATCTCAACTTCAAGTGTCTGGTATAAGAGCTATATCTAACCGCATACCTGAAATTGATGATGTCGTAAACTTGACTGTTGGACAACCTGACTTTCAAGTACCAGTCAGTGTTAAAGAAGCAATGAAAGATGCAATCGATCAAAATTTTACGTCTTATTCTCATAATGCAGGATTGTTAGAATTGAGAAAAGTTGTACAATCTTATTACAAAAATCGTTTCAATGCTTCTTTTACAACAGATGAAATATTAATAACTAATGGCGCAAGTGAAGCGTTAGATACTACTTTAAGAGGCATACTTGAACAAGGTGATGAAGTATTAATACCATCTCCTGTATATGCCGGCTACGTCCCTCTCATAGAATTATTAGGGGCTAAACCTATATACATAGATACTACCCAAACTGGATTAAAAATAACACCAGACTTAGTTGAAGCTCATATTACCGATAAAACTAAAGCAATATTATTAAACTATCCTAACAATCCAACTGGTATAACTTTAAACCAGCAAGAAGTCGAAGCACTCATTGACGTGTTTAAAGCCTACCCTATATACATCATCAGCGATGAAATTTATGCTGAAAATACTTTTGGCCAACCACACACATCATTTGCTTCATATGATGTTATTAAAGACCAATGTATTTTATTAGGTGGATTAAGTAAATCACACTCTATGACAGGTTTACGCATTGGTTTTCTACTCGGACCTGAATATGTAATGAAGCAATTAACTTTTGTTCATGCATATAATTGTATTTGCGCAAACGTACCAAGCCAATATGCTGCTATAGAAGCACTTACAAATGCAATCGACTCACCAAAAGAAATGAACAAAGCGTATATTGAACGTCGTGATTATGTTTATAAACGTTTAATTGAAATGGGCTTTATCTTGAATGAAAAACCTCAAGGCGCATTTTATATATTCCCTCAAATATCACAATTTGGTATGGATGATTACGAATTTTGTATGAAAGCGCTCGAAGACTATCATGTAGCAATCGTACCTGGTTCAGCTTTCACACATATTGGCAAAGGCTATATAAGAATTTCATATGCTTATAATATAAAATCCCTTGAAGAAGGATTGAATAGATTGGAAAGAATGATTCAAGAAGTATTTTAAAGGGGCTGAATTTTAATGAACTTTTTATGGCAAACATTTGAAGATCGAAAAAATTTATTAAAAAACTTAGTACAGCATGATTCCATTACACATTCTGAAGGTGAAAAATCCTTTCCATATTTTTTAAAGCAACAATACTTAAAACTCGATTATTTCAAAAAATATTCCGATCAAGTTATATTGCATCCGACTGGGGATGGTCGACATGCAGTATTGGCATATTATAAAGCACCAAAAACTAAAAAAACACTTGTGTGTATTAGTCACTTTGATACAGTTGGTGTCGATGACTATAGTGAGTATAAAGAAGCAGCATTTGATATGGATCGCATTACAGAAATTTTCCGCCAAGATGACAAGTATTTAACACCTGATGGTAAAGAAGATATCCATTCTGGTAATTACTTATTTGGACGTGGTTCTATGGATATGAAACCAGGACTTATGATACATATGTCACTTATTGAAAAAGCCATTCAAAAAGCGTGGGATATCAATATTATAGTCATTTCTGTTCCAGACGAAGAAGTTGAATCTAAAGGCATGCATAAAGCAGTTGAAAGACTGAATCAAATTCGTAAAGAAGACAATTTAGAAATCGTCTTACATTTAAATAGTGAACCAACATTTTCACAAGCAGAAAAAGATTCAAACCATTACGTTTATTCAGGTACTATAGGAAAAATTATGCCCTCTACACTATGTTATGGTAAAGAAACACATGTCGGGCAACCTTTAAACGGTATCAGTTCAAATTACATTCAAAGCTTTATTAATAACAAGATAGAATATAGCACATTATTTAAAGAACATTATAAAGACGAAATCACACCACTCCCCGTTTCTCTTATGAGTCGAGATATTAAAGACCACTATGATGTACAAACGCCTTTCCGTACAGTGGCTTTATATAATGTATTCTTGTTTCAACGAAACGCCGAGGATATTTTTACAATTTTTAACAATATCGTAAAAGAAGCTGTTTCAACTTGTGAGAAATCTTACCAAGAAATTTTAAAATCTGAAGGTTATCTTAAAAATATATCTATAAATGTATTAACTTTTAAAGAATTAAAAGATTTAGCAATTAAAGAATTTGGAGAAGCGCATATCAAACATGTCATAAATGAGGTCATTGAACACATACATGATGACAGAGCACAATCAATAGAGATCACTGATCGCTTCATGCATATGCTCAAGGAGCTTGGACCAAGTATCATAACATTCTTTGCGCCACCCTATTATCCAGCAGCTCACTCATCAGAGGATTCGTTTATTGATGAAATAGTAGAAACAGTAAGTGAAGTCTCCTTATCTCAATTTAATAGAGTTTCTCAAAGACAATATTTCTTCAATGGTATTAGTGATTTAAGTTACGCAAAATATAGACAAGATGACTTAGGGTTTGAAAGTTACATTGAGCAAACTCCAGTATTTAACGAATCTTACTTTATACCTTTTAATGATATAAAAGAGATAAGCGCACCTGTTATTAATATCGGGCCTATAGGAAAAGACGCACATCAAGTTACAGAACGTATTAATATGAAGAGCGCATTTGAAGAAATACCTACAATAATCGAACAAGTCGTTAAAAAGCATTTACTATAAAAAATAAGCATATCACTATTTACTGAGAAAAATCAGTAACGTGATATGCTTATTTATTTTGAGTTGAGCAATATATCCCAATCTCTTTATCTATATTATGGGAATTTAGGGAATTGATCGAAGTCTGGTTGACGTTTTTCTTTAAATGCGTCACGACCTTCTTTCGCTTCTTCTGAAGTATAGTATAACAATGTTGCGTCTCCAGCGAATTGTTGTAATCCCGCTAGTCCATCTGTATCTGCGTTCATAGCAGCTTTTAAGAAGCGTAATGCTGTTGGTGAGTGTTCCATCATTTCTTTACACCATTGCACTGTTTCGTCTTCTATTTTGTCTAATGGTACTACAGTGTTAACAAGTCCCATATCGATTGCTTCTTTAGCATCATATTGACGACATAAGAACCAAATCTCACGAGCTTTTTTATGTCCAACGATTCTAGCTAAATAACCTGATCCATAACCAGCATCGAATGATCCTACTTTAGGTCCAGTTTGTCCAAATCTTGCATTATCAGCAGCGATTGTTAAATCACATACGATATGCAACACGTGACCGCCACCGATAGCATAACCTCTTACCATTGCTATAACTGGTTTAGGGATTACACGGATTAAGCGTTGTAAGTCTAATACGTTAAGTCTTGGGATTTGATCTTCTCCAACATATCCACCATGTCCACGTACTGATTGGTCTCCACCTGAACAGAATGCTAAGTCGCCTTCACCTGTTAAAATAATTGAACCTACTCTTTGATCGTCTCTTGCTCTTGAAAATGCATCGATCATTTCTTGTACAGTTAATGGTGTAAATGCATTACGTACTTCTGGGCGATTTATCGTAATTTTTGCGATTCCTTCGAAAAATTCATACTTAATTTCTTTATATTCTTTTATAGTTTCCCATTGTCTTGACATAATTTGCCTCCTAAAATAAAATCTATTATCATTGTATCAAATTTTGTGGGTTGTTCCACATGAATTGTGTGACCAGCTTCATTTACAATATGAAATTTACTATTTTTAATACTTTCGTGCATCTGTTTACCTATTTCTATAAACTTTTTATCTTCGCTTCCTACTATTATGCATGTAGGCACTTCAAGCGCATGTAATGCTTTCCAATATGAAGGTTGGGCACCAGTTCCATAATCTATTAAAGCTTTGCTTAGTCCATCAGGCGTTTGTGAAAGTCTCATTTGCTTTATACGTTCTCTTTCTTCAGATGACAGCATCGATTGACTCTTGAATAGTGGTAATTGAGACCATTCTTCTACAAATTGTTTCATACCTACATTTTGAATATAACGTGCCCTATTATGATCTACTTCTATACGACTAAGCTTATCTTCATCATTTGCTAAACCAGGACTCGCACTTTCTAATATAAGGCCATTTAACAACTCAGGAAATTGAGTTGCAAAACTTAATGCAACACGTCCGCCCATTGAATATCCGTGTAGATAGACATTTTTCAACTGATAATAGTCCACTATTTTTTTAATGTGGTTTGCTATAAATTCCATTGACCATTTTTCATCGTAACTTGATTGATCACTGCCATGACCAGGAAGGTCTACAGTTATCACATTAATGCCTTGATTAGTTATATCATCTTCGACTAGATGGAAAGTCGTGTGATCACTTATAAAACCATGTAACAATATAATCGTTGGCTTATCAACATCAAGTTGTTTAACGTGGTGAGTTAACATATTGAATGCCTTTCATTTTTGCAAATAATTCTCTATGTGTTTCTGTATTTTCTTCTCTATTCGTCATAATTTCATACAAATATGAACCAAATTGAGGTAAAGTTTGACGTTTATAGTCAGAAACATCTTCAAATTTTTCATATCCTAATTCGTATAAATGCGCTACATGTTGATAATCTAAATCAAGCGGTGTACCGAATAATTTTTCAAAATGTTCAGGCGCTTCTTCTTTCGGGGCTAAGTAATTAAAAATACCGCCACCATTATTGTTTAAGCACACTATTGTAATATCAAGGTCATGCAATTTACTCATAATAAGTCCATTCATATCATGGAAGAATGAAATATCTCCAATAATTAATGTGACTTTATTATAAACTGACATGCCTAAAGCGGTTGAAACAACACCATCAATGCCATTAGCACCTCTATTTGCTGCAATCTCAGCTTTGGAGTCTAAATTGAATGTATCAACATCTCTAATCGGCATACTATTACCTACAAAAACAGTATCTTTAGACGACATTTTTTTCAACAAACTACCAACAGCTGCTCCTTCGTCGGTTTCTTCTTGTATATACTCATCTATTAATACTCTTGCTTCTTTATCCATTGTTATCCATTTTTCTAGCCAATTTTTATTTTGAGTTGGTGTTACATCTTGAGCTTGTCTGAAGAAATCATTTGGACTTAACTCTACAGAAATTGTTGGCACTTTTGGATATGCATCTGGTGTATCATTATTTTGAACAAGTATTTGTGGACATTTTATATCTTTCAACCAATTATTTAAATGTTTAGAAATAACTGGTTGCCCTACTCTTATGATAAATTGTGGTTCTATTTTTAAACCACCTTTGAAAAGTGCATCATAAGTAGCTATAACATTTGGATGATTTAACTTTCTTAAGTTACTCAATGGATCTGCCAAGATTGGAATGTTATGAATCGCTGAATACGTTAAGATTTGTGACAAATCTTGACCTTGTGTATCTCCAACTACAACAACACCACGAGGCTTTTCAATGTAGGTTTGAATATTTGAAAAGTCAATTGACTTTTGATATTTAGTTGCTATTTTTCTTTTAGAAGATAAATATCTTCTAAGCTTAACGTTTGGAATAAGAGGTTCTCTAAATGGGAAATTAAAATGAATTGGGCCTCTTTGTGGTCCAACAAAATGTTTTTCAGCTTTAATCATATTCATATTAATTGCGTTTATAGTACCTTCTGTTTCATCGGCTAAAGGCATATCAAATTGAAATTTCGTGAAATTCTCGAACATATTCACTTGATTAATTGCTTGTGGTGCACCAACATTTCTAAGTTCATGAGGTCTGTCACTCGTCACGACGACAAGCGGCAACCTACTAATAAACGCCTCAGAAACAGCAGGTGTATAATTTGAAGCAGCAGTTCCTGACGTACAAATGATCGCAACTGGTTTCTGACTAGCTTTGATGATGCCTAGTGCGAAGAAAGCTGCACTTCTTTCATCAGGGTGTATCCATGTTTTTATATGAGGGTGTCTTTCACATGCAATTGCCAATGGTGTAGATCTAGAACCAGGGCTGATTACGACATCATCAACGCCATACTCATATAATTTCGAAACAAATGTGAATACTTGTTTAGTTAGACTTTCGGTATGTGTACTCAAATCTACATCACTCCTAGTGCTTTTAACATTGGTTTGAATTTTAAATCTGTTTCTTCAAATTCTGAGATTGCATTTGAATCTTTTACGATGCCACAACCTGAATATAATGTGGCTGTCTTTCCTTTTACAAGCATTGAACGAATAGAAACAATAAATTCACCATTATTTTCTAAATCAATATAACCTAACGGCGAACCATAAAATCCTCTCGTACCAAACTCTTCGTGCTCTATAAATTTAATAGCTTCTACTTTTGGGAATCCTCCAAGAGCAGGTGTAGGATGTAATTGATTTACGATTTCTAAAACATTTTCAGATAATAAATCTGCCTGAATCTTCGTATATAGATGATATAAATGTTTGTTTGTTAAAATCGTTGGTTTTTTATCGTATTCTAATTGCTTCGTAAAGGACTGGATATCATGGATGATGCTATCAACAACATAGCGATGTTCAAATTGATTTTTCGAATCATTTAAGAGCTCATCTTTTAAAATGTTATTTTCAGATTCATCTTCTGTTCTAGCTATCGTTCCAGCAATTGCGTTCGTATAAAGTTTTCCATTCTCTATTTGGCATAATTGTTCTGGAGTTTGTGAAATGAATTGAGACTTACCAGATTCAAATAATAATAAATAACTTGCTTCATTACTATCTAATGACCTTTGTAATGCATCTTCAACATCTACATTATCCTGAAATTCAATTTTTCTCCTTCTAGCTAATACAACTTTTTGTAGAGCGACTGACTCATTCATCAATGCTACTACTTTTGTAACTAATGCTTTCCACTCTTCGCTTTGAATATCTTTATTAGCAACCATTTTTGGTTCTGATACTGTTCTTGCTTGAGCTTTTGATTCAACAATGTTCAATATTTCTTCTATGTTATCTATATCAAACTTATGACTATGGTCAGTGTACGTTAAGTAACAACGACCATTTTCTTTCGTAATCATAAATTTTGGTAATACAAAATGACTCATTCCAAAATCTTTCCATTCGTTCGTTAAAGAATGCTCTGAAAATTGAAATCCACCAAAGAATTTTAAATGATGTTTATCTTCATGAAAGACCATCGTATTTAACTGTTCTTTAATATTTTGCCAATACTCATATATCTCATCGTGCTCTAAATGTGAATATCTAGCTTCTAATAAATAACCGATACCACACATTTCTAATTTGTAATCCTTAGATTTGTAATAAAAACGTTGTCCTATATAATTGATTTCTTCCCTTAATAAATGGATTAAATCTGGTTGATATTGAAGCTCAATTTCAACTGAAATATAATTTTTATTACCATCGATTTCAGAAATCATTTTTTGCTTCAAATCCTTCTTCAAGGCCATTTCACTTCCACTTCTTTCCGATAAATATCTATCTTCTTATTTTATCATTTTTTAACACAACATGCGTTAATATTGTACTTTTAAAATAGAATATATATTAAAATATTACACAATAACCGTGATTGACCAATTGATGATGAAGGCATATACTAATACTGTCAAAAATATTAATAATAAGAGGTAAATAAATGTCACAAAATTTATCACAGCATTCTGGCGTAAAAAAATATTATCATTTAATGAGGCCGCATACACTTACTGCTTCATTTGTACCAGTATTACTAGGTACAGCTTCATCAAAAATATTTTTAACAGGTGCTGAAGCATCCATTAAAATTACAGTAGTATTAGCTATGCTATTAGCAAGCATTTTAATACAAGCAGCAACAAATATGTTTAATGAATATTTCGATCATAAACGTGGATTAGATGATCACACATCTGTTGGTATAGGTGGTGCTATAGTTAGAAATGGTATGTCACCAAAATCCGTCTATAACTTAGCTATCGCATTTTATATTATCGCAGTGCTTTTAGGTATTTATATTTGTATGCAAAGTACTTGGTTATTAATACCTATAGGACTTTTTTGTATGGCCATTGGATATTTTTATACAGGTGGACCATATCCTATATCATGGACACCATTTGGAGAAATATTCGCTGGAATCTTTATGGGATTTGTTATTGTCATGATTTCATTCTACATACAAACCGGTACATTAAGTTTTTATCCAGCACTACTCAGTATACCTGTCTCTATTACAATCGGGCTCATTAACTTAGCCAATAACATTAGAGACCGCGAAAAAGATAAACAAAGTGGTAGAAAAACATACGCTATTTTAGTCGGAAAAAGATTTTCACTTATGACAATGGCGATTCTGTACATTTTCTCATACGTATTTGTTATCTACTTAGCATTATTTAAGCCATATGGTTCAATATTATGGTTGCTCGTACTTATTTCAGTACCATTCCCAATTAAAGCTGTACGACGCTTTAATAAGAATGATACGCCACAGTCAATGATGCCTGCTATGGCAGCAACTGGCAAAGCTAACACGATATTCGGCTTATTATTAGCACTAGCTGTATATATTAGCGGTTTACTAGGTGGACTATAACAATTTAAAAAAGAACAGTACGAACTTGCAAAATGTTCGTGCTGTTCTTTTTATATTACTTTTGATTAGATTTATTTATTGTGAATCATACAATACCCTCAAAGCTAGTATCCCAACCTTATAAATCTAAAAGCGCTCACTATTATTTATTTAAAAATTGAATAATATCTTTTTCCACTTTCTCTTTGTCATCACTTCGTGTCATAAGATGCGTTGCTTTTTCATATGAAGTGAACGTTTTCTGCTGTGTACCTATTTCTTTATAAATATGTTCAGCACTATCTTTATAAGTTGATTGATCAAGTTCTCCATACATAATAGAAATTGGTATTTGGATACTGCATAGCTCTTTCATCGTTTGTTCAATAAAACTACTGAAAACTTGAGCGCCTTCATCATATCCATCAATAAGCGCAAGTTGTCGGTCACTTTCATTTTGGTCTAAATTTTGAATTTGATTGATTCTTTTACCGTAGCTATAAAGTCTACGTTTTATATCAATACTTGTACGATTATTAGGTACCGACATCACAACACATTTTTTAATGTCGCTTGTTTCAACAAGTCTTAATGACATTAAACCTCCCAATGACACACCAAGGACACTAATATCTTTATAACCTTCATCTTTCAAAAATTGATAACTGTTTTGTACTTGTTGCCACCAATCATCCGTATTGTATTTCAACAACGATTCTACACTCAAACCATGACCTTTATAAGCAGGTATATAACATGTATACCCTTCTTCATTTAATGTAACAGCCAAATCTTTAACATCTCTAACCGTGCCTGTAAAAGAATGCAACAATAACACTGCTTCGTTACCACCTTTTAAATATACATTTCGAGATTCTTTCAATTTCAACAAATCTATCACTCCGGTATTAAATTTCTAAACTTACTTTATAATTTCTTTTCCATATAGTAGTTTGTCGTTTCAAACCCCATTTTTTCATATAATGAATATGCTCTTTTATTATGAGCAAAGACGTGCAGTCGAATACTTTCGATTTGATGATTTTTACAATATCCATCCAAGGCTTTCATCGTCTCTTTTCCTATACCTTTGCCTCTATGTATTTCATCAATTTTTATATCATAAATAAAGCTTTTCAAAGTATTATTCTTTTCAAAAACATGTAACCATAAAATACCGACCTGTTCATCATCTAAATGAATCGTAAAAATTTTATGCCCTTCAGTTTGTAATCCTTGAGGTAGTAATTTTTCAAAATACGCTCTACCTTTACTGTCAGCTTCGCTTGCATCCCACGTTCCATTTTTCACTTGTTCTTCGGCAAATTCTTTCATAGAAACTTCGTAAAAATCTTTAAAATCACGCGCCTGCATTAACTCTAAATTGACAGTCATAAAAATCTCCTTTCAAGCTTATATTTAGGTCCATTATACACTTATAAAAGCCTTCCATATACAAAAAAGCCTGCAACCATAACGGTTACAGACTTTGTGACGGAGATGGAGGGATTCGAACCCTCGCGCCGCAGAACGACCTACACCCTTAGCAGGGGCGCCTCTTCAGCCAACTTGAGTACATCTCCATGGCTCCACAGGTAGGACTCGAACCTACGACCGATCGGTTAACAGCCGATAGCTCTACCACTGAGCTACTGTGGAATAATATGCTTTCTATCAAGCACAAATACTATTATATCAATCATGAAGATATTTTCAAGAGTAAACTTAAAAAAATTAACGGAACATTTACACTTTAGTAGCACATGTTCCGTTAATGTTCACTTTAACTCTTTAATGATGATTTTTAAGATACATCTTTATAACATCTAACACACTATATCCATCTTGTGTTAAGTCGATATTAGGCATATTCAGTTGTTTGATAAAAATATTATTTCTATGATTCTTATAATACAGACATGTGCAGTTCAAATATTGATGGTTGATAATGTGAAATGAAATTGGAAATACGAGGGTTTGATCTTGCTCTAAAAAGATTTTTTAGTTTTATCACCTTTATATTTAGTGAAATGTTTAACGTAGAGTAAATTAATCCATGTGTTTTCTGTATATCTTTCGGAATGTGTACAGAAGAAATAAGTAGATGTTACAGGTGATACTAAAATAGGAGGCTTACTCGTAATACTTGTGAGGCGTTTCGTGAATAATTTTCTTTCTTGAAAATGTTCTCCATAGAAGCGACAGGAGTGATTCATAATTTCTTGAGGTTTCTGTTTGACTATAAACGGTGATTTACCTGCTTCAGAAACCTCAGTATGAACAGTCTGTTCATTTACTTTGATACCCCTTATATACATTGTGTTCTGTTTAATGACATACTTTTTCATAGCATGCTCCTCTCTAAGTTGTTTTTTGAGTTTTCTATATCTTTGAATAAAATATATTACACATTTAGATTAGAGTCAATACTATAATTACAAAATACTATTACTTTTCTATAAATTCGAGTCTGTTTTTAAAAGGATCTAACAAGTGTAGTCTTTTAGCACCCGGAAATCTATTATCCGTTTTAAATTCGATCTTTTCATTCGTTAAATGTTCAATTAAGCTTTCAAGATTTTCTACATTGATTGCCGGATGCGCTTTTTTTAAAGGTTTAAAATCTTCTTCAATGCCAATATGTAAATCTACGTTATTAATATTAAACCAAATGCCTCCATTACCTTTTAAAGTTTCTGGTTTTTCAACTTCGTTAAATCCTAATTGCCCTACGTAAAATGCTCTAGCTCGCTCTTCTGATCCATATGGTGCTGATAATTGC
Source organism: Mammaliicoccus sp. F-M27 (assembly GCF_022387115.1). Classification (NCBI taxonomy): domain Bacteria; kingdom Bacillati; phylum Bacillota; class Bacilli; order Caryophanales; family Staphylococcaceae; genus Mammaliicoccus; species Mammaliicoccus sp. F-M27. The sequence goes on from NZ_JAJNIE010000004.1 coordinate 12,885, forward strand.
ACATGGTCCCACATTTTCAATTTATACATCCGATCATCTCCTTAATTTTAGTTTTTCAATTTTGTAAATCCTATTTAACAATCATTTACAACTTACTACAGTGTTTATGAGCAAAATAATTTGAATATTATAAATACTAAATTATAATGTACATATAAAGTTAGTTTATCAAAATTTACTACTAATAAAATAACTTTTTAAAATTTCTGAATATTCATTGCATTTAGAAAATAAATACGCTATAATTTTAACAAATAAAGTCAAGGGGTTGTTTAAAATGAAACAATATTCTCAAGTTAAGCATCAGAGTTTAGAAACTTTTGTTAATAACTTAAATGATTTATCAGTTGAGCTTGTAATTGACTCTGCTTTACGTGAAAATCGTAAACGAGAATTAATGGTTTTAATTGATGAAGCACTTGCGAATCGTAATAATACTTTATTTGAACAATACAGTGAAGAATTAATACAGTTGGAGGATTTGCAATCGTGAGTTGTTATTTAAAATTTAACACATAATAAGAGACTACTTTTGAACGCCTTCAAAAATAGTCTCTTTTATTTTATAACATTAAATTGATAATCTCTTCTTTATCGATATCTCCGAAGTAATGATATACATCGATATCTTTTAGCGCTTCTTTTAGAGAAGATTTTTGATGTTGTACACCTATTAATACCTCTTCAATATCATTTACATTACCTACACCAAAGAAATCACCAAATATTGCCGCATGCTCTATAATTCCTTTTTTAACATCTAATTTAATTTGAACTAAACCTCTATCAAATTTGTGACTTCTTTCAAAGTTGTATTTAGGGTTCTTTCCATAATTCCATTCCCATTTTTGATATTTATTTTGACTTAATTCATTAATTTTTTCCCAGTCTTCATCTGTAAGATGGTACTCTTCTACTTCTTCACTACCTTGTTGTTTAAATATAGAAGTTAAAATACGTTGTTTAAATGTTTCAATATCCATTGGCTCTTCTAAAAATTCTTGAATATTAGCAACACGAGAGCGTATAGATTTAATACCTTTAGATTTAATTTTTGCTTCATTAACTCTTAAAGCATTTACAACTTCTTCAATTTCACTATTTAACATTAAAGTACCATGTGAAAACATTCTATCTTTTTGTTTGACCATCGCATTACCAGAAATTTTCTTTGCACCGACTTGAATATCATTTCTACCTGATAATTCTGCTTTAACACCCATTTCATTTAAAGCGTCAACAATCGGTTGAGTGAATTTGGCAAAATTGTGGAAACTATCTTCATCATCTTTAGTAACAAAGCTAAAATTCAAATTCCCTAAATCATGATAAACTGCGCCACCGCCTGAGATTCTTCTCACAACTTTAATGTTGTTAGCCTCAACATACTCTTGGTTAACTTCTTCAATCGTATTTTGATTTTTACCAACTATAATAGATGGTTGATTAATATAGAATAAAAAATAACTATCATCTTTAGGTAGAGAAGTTAGAACATATTCTTCCATCGCTAAATTAATCATTGGATCATTAATATCATTATTACTTACAAATTTCATTTATATTTCCTCCTTGTTTTCTCCCCTAATAGCCTCACTTTCATATTACCATATGTTTAATTAATCATATATATGATATGTTTGTGATAAAATAGACGTATATCTTATTATTACTTTATTAACTAAAGGTTATTTAGTATAATGTTTCAATAGTATTATTTAGGAGGAATAACATGACAATCGCAGAAGTAGGAAATATCATAGAATTTCAAGATGGCTTAAAAGGTAGAGTTGAAAAAATCAATGAAAACTCAGTTATAGTAGATATAACAATCATGGATAACTTTGAAAGTTTAGAACTACCTGAAAAAACAGTAGTGAATCACAAGCGTTATACTATAATTTCTGAAGAGGGATAATAGTGAAAAAACAAATTAATCCTCAATTAATATGGTTCATATCAAGTTACATTATTTTTCACTTTATATTATTTGTTATGCAAGGTGAAAAAGAAGTATTCTGGTACTTATATACTGGCATCATGATGATTGCAGGCATTAGCTATGTCTTTTATCAACGCGAGATTAAGTCTAAACGATTATTACAATCAATAGGATATGGTTTAATTGGTGCAGTATTGCTAGTAATACTTCAACTGTTATTATCCCAAATTTATAATGGTTTATCATATGCATCATTATTGAAAGAATTAATGCAAGCGGGCGTTTTTTATAAATGGCAAATGTTAGTTACAATTGTGATTGCGATACCGTGTCACGAACTGTATATAAGAACAATATTACAAAACCAATTACAACTTAAATTTTCGCAACCTCTTGTTGCAATTGTTGTAAGTGCTTTTGCATCTAGTTCGCTATTTTTATATTTAAATCATTTTGCTATATTTATCTTTATATTTTTAGCTCAATTAATATTATCTACGCTATATTTTTACACGAAAAGAATTGTAACTTCATATATCGCTCAAGTTGCAGCCATTATTATTCTCGTTATTATATTTAGCTAAAATAATAATTTAAATACAATTGTGTTTAAATTCAAACTGCCAACAAAGTCAAAGGCTTTGTTGGCAGTTTTTTTATCTTTTTATACAGTGCTATATCACTTCGAAGTCATGTTCTAATTCAAATTTACCTTTAGTTTCTTCTAATTCTTCAATCATATATTCAATAACCGTTTTTTTAGATCTTTCATATGTTGATTCTGAAATAATTTTATTTACGTGTCTAAATAAGTAGTCTGTCATAATAACATTAAAACTTTTTTCTAAATCGATGTTATGAAGAATAACTCTATTGCCAACAGGTTTACTTAAATCAATTGTATATTTGAAACCTTTCCATACTGTCATTAAAGTTGGCTCTAAAATTTCCTCATTATACTTTATTGTATTATCTTCTTTATATAATGCGGTTGCAGTTCTTTCTAAAATACGTTTAATTTCTTTACCGGTCAATTTGATTTTGACTGGTTTATCAGTATGAACATAAGATTTATAAATATCTTTTACTTGAAGTTCGCCTCGCAAACCATTGCCTATTGGATTTCCAATTTGTGCACATATAAAGTCCGCATCTGAAAATGCTCTACTCATACTATTTTGAATGCACTCTGTATATTTATGTGGTTTACTATATAAATCCGTTAAGTGCTTATAATCCAATATGACAGGGATATCTACGACATTTTGTTCTGACCAATGTTGTACAGCTTTTTGGTCAAAATGTGTTAATTCTAACAAATCTCTATCTTCTGGATAGCTAGATATTTCAACATGTTTGATAGATGTGTCGATAATTTCTACTGAATTAGTTCTTTTTCTAAATTGAATCGACATGTCGACAATATTAGTCGCATTTTTACCTGGTTGTATAAACTGAGTTTCAGCAACTTTCAAATCTACAACATGCTCTTGATGACCTGTAATAATGACGTTAACGCCTTCCGTACTTTTAATCATGTTTTCAGCGTTATTACTATAATATGATCGGTAATTATTTTTATCTGTATATGTGTTTAATCCACCATGATACAACATAATTAAAAAGTCAGGACTTTCCTTTTCATGTAGATATCTCACCCAACGTTTTGCTGATGCCATAGATTCTCCAACCATAACTTCATCTTCAAATTCTATATTTTTATTTTCCATTAAACCACTTGAAGTAAAACCAATAATGCCAATTTTAATGCCATCCACATATTTAATGGTGTACGGCGTTGTGAAATAAGGTTCTCTCGTCTTACTATGTTCTATATTAGCTGCAAGCCATGGAAACCTACTTAATGCTATCGACTTATTTAAGAAATCTAAACCAAAACTAAACTCATCGGGGCTAACACCACTTGCATCAAATTGCATTTCATTCATCACTTTAATCATAGGATTTCTCTTGTAAGGTGCAATTTGAGCGTAATAAAATGCAAACATTGAACCCGACAGCATGCCACCATTATCCAATAATAATACATGGTGATTGGCTTTACGTTTATGTTTAACATAAGTAGCCATTTTTAATATATTACCACTTATACCACTCTTGCCTATTTGGCCATGTAAGTCAGAAGTAGCTAATAGATCAATTGTGATGATTTCATTCGTCCTCAATGTTATTCCCCCTCTTTTCTATTTATTTTACCATTTTTAAAAAGCATTATGTCTTTTAAAGCTAATTTGAATCATGATAAAGTGTTTTAATTTATGTTGGCAATAATTGTTAATCATAATATACTCAATTAAGTAGTATTTAGAAACGGGAGGCTATTATGAAACCTTTTAATAAAATCATAATACTTAATATTGTTATTGCACTTGTTGTTTCTTTATTAATTGGTGCAATCATTAGCAGAAACTATACGAATAGAGTTAACCAAAGATTAGCCACAACTAAAGAAATAGTTAATTTAAAAATCGGTACATTTATAAATGAATCCAATAGCATTTCCGAATCATTAACGACTATTTTATCAAATAGTGATGATGAAAAGTTTATTAATCAATTTTTAGAAGATAATCATACAAGATATAGTTGGATAGATCATATTTATATTTTGAATGATCAAAAACAAGTCGTCTATGATTCTAAAGGACAAGATTATACATCTATAGAAGATTTCAAAAAATATAAATATCACTTTCCTTTTTCACAAAATTCAACATTAAGTAGTACAGAAAAAACGTTAAAAGGACCTCGTACATTATTACTTACAAACCAATTAAAAATAAAAAACAAAGATTATACCGTAGCTGCAGAAATAAATATGAACGCTTTTAAAAATGAAATAAAATTAATTTCAAAACGTTTCAATATACAGGTAAAAGGTATTGATGGCACTGAAATTTATCAAGTTGGTAAAGAACATCAACATTCAAAAACGATAACATATTTATATAATAATTTACCTGTATCAATTAGTATTACAGGACAATACAATTTTATATCACGTATCATTTTACCAAGTATATTTATATTCTTAATTGTCTTTTTATTATTAACGATTTTAACTTTGATATTTAAAAGTCGTTCAGAGAGATTAGAACATGAAAAATTAATCGAACAAGCTAATAATGAAAAATTAAGGCTAATAGGCACACTCGCAGCAAACACTGCGCATGAAATAAAAAACCCTTTAACAAGCATCAATGGTTTTGTCGAACTTACAAGAATGAAATATGATAAAGAACACCAAGATAAACATTTTAATATCATTTCCGAAGAACTCGATAGAATTAACAATATCGTTACTCAATTTTTATATTTAGGTAAGCCAACTAACTTGGCATATACAAATGTCGATATTAGCCAAACAATTGCAGAAGTCATACAATTTTCAGAATATGAATTAGAGCAGAATAATATCAACATCAGTTTAACATTACTTGAAGAACCGATTTACGCATTTATATCAGAAGATCAATTGAAACAAATACTCATAAATTTAATTCAAAATTCAAAAGACGCGTTAACTGATATAGACAATGCTTCAATAGACATACAATTGCAAAATACAAATACTAAACAAGCAACTATAATATTTAAAGATAACGGTAAAGGGATGTCTAAAGAAACTCAGCAAAAAATATTCGATCCGTTCTTTACAACTAAAGAATCCGGTAGTGGTCTAGGCCTTTATTTAAGTAAAAAATTAATTGAAGACTGGGAAGGCAAAATAAGCGTATTTACCAATATGTCTAAAGGCACGACCTTTATTATTACCATTCCTATCGTTAAATCTAATTAGTCATGAAAAACTAATGAGCTGTTACTTTTTATATATATTCTACGATTTTGTAAAGTGCATGCTAAATGTTGCAAGACTTACCAAACAAGCAACATTCAGACCACGTTCCCACCACACCCAATTAAAAAAGAGCAGAAATTCAATTTTAAAATTGAATTTCTGCTCTTTTTAAGTTTTTAGGACATTTATGTCCCGGACGCTTTTTCTTACTATCCTATTTGTATACGTTCTTTTGGATAGTGGAATTTATCTGGTGTGGACTTACCACCAAGCATTACGATGAAACATAGTAAGCCTACTCGACCAATGAACATAAGTATCATAATGACGACTTTAGATCCTAATTGTAAACTATCTGTAATCCCCATAGATAGTCCACATGTACCAAATGCTGACATTGTTTCAAAGAATATTGATAACAAATCGTGCTTACCGTCTTCAAATCTCACAACTGTTAATACACCTACGAATGTAATCGCTAATGCTAATGAAATAACCGCAAATGACCTTTGTATATCTATTGGGTGTATTTCTCGATTAAATGCTTTTATCGTCGTCCGACCATTACTAAAATTCACTAAATAAAGTATAAGTATCATAAATGTTGTTGTTCTTATACCGCCACCTACTGAACTTGGTGATGACCCTATAAACATCAAACCACCTAAGAAGAAATTCGTCGCTTCAGAAAATTGACTGAGATCTATTGTTGAGAGTCCTGCACTTCGTGTTGAAGAGGATTGGAACATGGCATAGAATATTGCTTTATGCCATGAAACATCTTTAAATGCATTTGAAAACTCGAATAAATAAATCACAATTGTACCTAATAAAAATAAGAATAAATATGTCGCGCTTGCAATTTTAGTAAATAATGAAAATCTAAAATTAGGTATCGTATTTCGCATATATGTTTTGACTTCTATTAACACTGGAAAACCGATAGCACCTAACATAATGAGCAACATAATAATTGTTTGTACGAAATAATCATTCGCATAAGGTGCAAGTGATTCTCCAGTAATATCTAAGCCACCATTTGTTGTTGCAGAAACTGAAGCAAAAATCCCGTGATGTATCGCTTCTTTAACTGATCCTATATCTTTATAAAAATAAAAAGATAATAATATCGCACCTATTACTTCAATCATTAATATTGTTCTAACAATGTCTAAAATTAATTTAACAACACCGTTCATAGCATTAGAATTACTATCAAGCATAATGAGTTGTCGTTCTCTTAATCCGATGTGCTTTCCTAATATCACCCACAATAAAGTACCAATTGCCATGACACCGATACCGCCAATATTAAGAATGATAAGTATGATAGCTTGACCGAACATTGTAAAAGTATCTTCAATAATAACTGGCGTAAGCCCTGTTACACTCACACCTGATACCGCAACAAATAATGTATCAACTGGTGCAATTTTTACACCAGGTTTAATGACATAAGGTAAATTCAATAATAAAAAGGCGACAATGATTGCACCCAAATAATATAATACAATACCTTGTTGCGGCGTCATTTTTTGAAAAAAGTATTTTATAATGGACACAAATTGTCACCTCTATTTATTTCAACGTTAATGTTTTCGTTATTTCTTTACCATTTCTAATAAGTTTCAAGTTAACTTTCTCACCTATTTTATGATTATTATATAATTCTTTTCTAAATTCAAGATTATTTTCGATTTTTGTATCTTCAATGCCGACAATTACATCGTTAAACTCTATTCCTGCTTTATCAGCATTACCATCTTTAGTAACCCCAGCAATAACCATCCCTGATTTATATTTGCCAGGTAAAGATATTTGAGATTTTTCATTAGAACCTAATTTAGTATAATTTTGAGCCATTATACCTAGTTCTGGACGCTTAATTTTACCGTCTTTTTCTAATTTATTAATGTAGTCTGCTGATTCGTTTGACGGTATAGCAAATGCCATGCCTTCAACATTTGGCATATCTATTTTCAAGGATACAATGCCAATTAAATTGCCTTGGGAATCTAAAATTGGTCCACCTGAATTACCAGGGTTGACTGCTGCATCTGTTTGAATCGCTTTAATTTCCCAATCATACTCGTCATCACCATTAAAATCAACAGGTACTTTTCTATTCAATCCGGAAACAACACCAGTTGAAATACTATTTTGGAATTCTGGTCCTAGTGGACTCCCAATGACGATTGCTGTTTCACCTAAAATTAAATTATCGGAGTCTTCAAATTTAATAGGGTTAAATTTAGCATCCTTTTCAATTGGAACAGTTACGACGGCTATGTCAGACCATTGATCAGTACCTACCACTTTACCATCGTATTTTTTATCATTAGCTGTCGTAATAATTGGCTTTTTATCATTTGAAACAACATGTGCGTTTGTTACTATGTATGCTTTATCATCTTCAACTTTATAAATGACGCCTGAACCGACGCCACTATTTTCTTCTTTTTTCTTTTGTGAAGCTTCCCTTTTGCTAGATATATCAGAATCCTCATGAGAAACACCAACTACTGAACTCTTAGATTTCTCTACCGCTTCCATCACATTCGTAATCGGTTTTTGGAAACCTTTTTGAGATTGCTTTTCTTCGATTGTTTTTCGACCTTCATTAGGCGGATTCACATTTTGAAAAATGCTCCACACTAAAATGAAAATTAATATGATAGCTAATATAATCGCAATGATCGGCCAATGTTTTTCAAATTTAGATAATATCGTATTTATAAAGTTATTCTTGTTTTGTGATTTTACTTCTACCTTTTCATCATGTATTGCACCGAGTTGTTTATTCGTTTCAAAGTCATTATCTTTAACAAGTTGTTTATCAACTTCATCTTGACTTTGATTGTCTACTTTTTTATATTCAATATTTTGTGAATCTCCATCACTATCATCATTAGAAATATTTTTATCTAAATCAGGTTGTATATTGTTTTCATGCTCAATGCTGTCTTTATGTGAATCAGTTAATCTATCGTCATCCAAATCTATCGTTGGGTGTGATTTGGACTCTTCTTCTTGTTTTTTAATTTCTTCTTTAGTTAATTTTTCAATACGTGCTTTTTGCATATTTTCTCTCACACGTAACTCATTTTTCTTCTGTAGTTCTAACTCGTTAGCTTTTTTAATCTCATCCTCTTGTCTCTTTTGTTCGATTCTTTTTTCACGCTCTTCATTATGAAAAAATTCACGTCGCTGTCTCTTATATTCATTTCTAGGAATGACATGCTTTTTTCGTGACATTTATTGCCCTCCTCAATCTAAAATCTTAATGTTTCTATTATGCCATATAATATTAAAATTATTAACATAAAACCATTGTATATCTCTACATTATACACCTATTTTTACATATATTTACGTTTTAGTTTAATTACTTAAAAAACCATGAATATTGAACTTCACAATGTAATTTAGAAATGTATTTTTACGCTACTATATACAAAAAGCTGTCGACAAAGTTTTGAACTTTGTCGACAGCTTATATCTTCTTTATTTACTCATTTGTTTTTTTATTGTTACGAACTGATGTTATCCAACCTATTACAACTAACAATAATAATACACTCCAGAATATGGATTGCCATAATATACCGTGTGGGAATTCATGTGGCAATACGCCAATTTCATCATGTGCTAGGACGATAACGAATAATTTGATACCTACCCAACCTACAATAGCAAATGCTGCTGCTTCTAGATTTGGATATTTATTTAATAATTCAACAAAGTAAGTTGCTGCGAATCTCATAATGATTACACCAATCATACCACCTACGAACATAACAGAAAATTGACCTGCGTCCATTCCACCAAAGTGAACGCCTACTGCTGGTAATGTAACAGCTATTGCAAAAGCCGCTAACATTGAATCGATCGCAAATGCTATATCTGCAAATTCGACTTTTAATACAGTCATCCAGAAATCCTTTTTCAATTTATGATGACCTTCTTCATCTGTAGGATATTCAGAATCTGAAAATTCTTCTTTTCCTTCGATATCATCTGGTGTCTCAATTGGCTTGTCTTTATGTTTCTTGAAGTCTATTAAATTTTTAACAGACATATAAATTAAGTATAATGCTCCTGCTGCTTGTATTGGCCAGAAGTTAGCTAAGAAACTAATTAAGAACAGTGACATGAAACGGAACACGAAAGCACCTAATAAACCATAGAAAAGTGCTTTTTTCCTTAAATCTTCTGGTAAATGTTTAACCATTACCGCCATTACAACAGCATTATCTGCTGCTAATAGTCCTTCTAGAAAAATCAATACGATTAATACCCAACCGTAACTTAAAAATAAACTCGGATCCATCTTTTTCACTCTCCATTTTCTTCTAATAAAAAACAAAAGAGACCATGCCTAATTAAAGGCAAAGGTCTCACTTAACATTTATAATATGTCCATATTACCGGAAGCTTCCACTTCGTAATGACGATAATATGCTAGAATTTTTAAGTTCTCAAGTTACTCCCCTTCGACAAAGTCGTAGGTCTATTTAGTTGTATTTTGTTATTATACAATGTTTTGTGAATTATAACAAACTATATAATTTGATTTCTGGGAATTTATCTTCAAACCATCTCGTTGCAAATTCATTTTCAAACAAGAACACATATTCGTCATAGCGATCTTTCACTAAAATAGATCTGCTTGAATTCATATTGTCCGTTATCTCTTTTTCATTTTCAATCCATCTTGCTATTTTCTTGCCGACTTGTTCCATTACAACATCAACGTTATATTCATTTTTCATACGATGTTCAAATACTTCAAATTGTAATTGTCCTACAGCTCCAAGTATAATTTGATTAGTATGAAGTGTTCTATAAAGTTGTATAGCACCTTCTTGAACTAATTGTTCAATTCCTTTATGGAAGTGTTTTTGCTTCATCACGTTTTTAGCGCTAACTTTCATAAATATTTCAGGTGTAAACTGTGGTAATGTTTCGAAATGGAATTTTTGATTACCTCCAACAAGTGTATCGCCTATTTGATAGTTTCCTGTATCATATAAACCGATAATATCACCACTTACTGCATGATTGACCGTTTGAGTGTCATCAGCCATAAATGAAGTTGAACGCGTAATCTTTTGCTTTTTCTTATTTCTTTGAAGGGTCACATCCATACCTCTTTCAAATGCACCACTTACAATCCTCATAAACGCAATTCTATCTCTATGTCTTGGATCCATATTTGCTTGTATCTTAAAGATAAATCCAGAGAAATCTTGATCAAATGGATCAACAACGTCTCCTTCTTCTGTTTTACGACCACTTGGCATTGGCGCATAATCTACATATGCATTCAAAAAGTTTTGAACACCGAAGTTCGCTAAAGCTGATCCAAAGAATACTGGTGTAAGTTCTCCAGCTAATAACATTTCTTCATCAAATTGCTCTCCAACTTCATCAACCAACATTAATTCATCAATTGCTTGTTCAAACTGTGAGTCATTTTTGATTGGGTGATCTTCTTCTAATTCGTAATCTTCATTTAAATGCAAAATATTTTCTTCGTCTCTAAATGGTTCAATCGTCTTTTCCGCTCTATCAATTATGCCAAAAAAGTTTTGTCCCATTCCAACTGGCCAGTTCATCGGGTAAGTTTCTATTTCTAAAGTTTTTTCAATCTCTTCTAATAATTCAAAAGGCTCTTTACCCATACGGTCTAATTTATTAATAAACGTAAAGATAGGTATACCTCTCATTTTACACACTTTAAATAACTTTAATGTTTGTGGCTCTATCCCTTTCGCACAGTCAATCACCATAACTGCACTATCGACTGCCATTAACGTTCTATAAGTATCTTCAGAGAAATCTTCATGTCCTGGTGTATCTAAAATATTAATATTATAGTTATCATAATCAAATTGCATAACTGAACTTGTTACAGAAATACCACGTTCTTGTTCCACTTTCATCCAGTCACTTGTTGCAAATTTTCCACTCTTCTTCCCTTTTACAGTACCAGCTTGTCTAATTGCTCCACCAAAAAGTAATAACTTCTCAGTTAAAGTTGTTTTACCGGCATCTGGATGGGATATTATCGCAAATGTTTTTCTACTCTCTACTTCTTGTTTAATCGTCACGATTCATTTCTCCTTATAATTCGGATGTCCATTGGCTTATTCTATTCGCTAATTCATTCGCTTCGTCTTCATCAAGTACATTAAATAAATGCAAATACAAATGTTCAATTAAAGATTCTCCGTATAAATCATAATCTACTTCTATAGACCAAAATAAATCCGGAATAGAAATCACAAAATATTCTTCTTTTTTATTTTCATATATAAAAACTTTACAGTTTAAGTTTTGCGAATGATTTTCTCTAATCTTCACTTGGCTTTCCTCCATATTTTTCATATGCCGCCTCTAGACCAATTAAATCGTCTCTGTGAGGCACTTTTATATGACCAGGCATAATTTGATAAGGTTCTCTACCTTTTGAAGCAAGTACAACCGTATCACCTGGTTCAGAAATTTCAATTGCATGTTTAATGCCTTCTGCTCTATCTTCAAATTCTACATAATTATTGTGTGTCGCTCCTTTAGCTAATTCTGCTGTTAACATTTTCGGGTCATCATTTGCAGGATTATCTGGTGTAAATATGACATAATCCGCTCGACAACTTATTTTACCCATTTCTGGCGTTTTTGTTAAGTCTCTTTCGCCAGCCATGCCAACTAAAAATATAAGTTTTTGTTTAACGAATGGTTTAACAGCATCAATTAATTTATCCATACCATCTGGTGTATGTGCATAATCGATAATTAAATCAATCGGAAGATTTCTGTCTAATACTTCTAAACGGCCTTCAACAGCCGGCATATTTATTACAGCTTTCGTAATATCGTCTAATTCATACCCTTGAACCCATAAACCTAAAATACTTGCTAGTAAATTAAGTACATTAAATTTACCTAAATAAGGTGAATGTACTTCATATTCTTCAAAAGGTGTTACAAGGGTAAATTCTACGCCTCTAATAGATTCACGAATATTTTTAGCCATGAAATCTGCTTCATTATCAATACCATATGTAAAAATTTCAAATGGCGTCACTGGTATTAATTCTTTAGAGAATTTGTCATCTGCATTTAATATAACAAATTTATCTTTTCTATAATCTTGTCCTAATTGACTAAATAATAATGATTTAGCATATCCATAAGCTTCCATAGTACCATGAAAATCTAAATGATCTTGCGTTAAATTAGAAAAAATTGCGATATCAAACTCTAAACCTCTTAATCTACCTATGACTAAGCCATGACTTGAAACTTCAAATGTCATACTTTTACATTCTTGGTTTACAGCTTCTACTATATGCTTAGTTAAAGTAACCGTTTCTGGTGTCGTGTTCACACCTTTAGTAACTTTCTCATTAACTTGAAATCCATTTGTGCCTAAATAAGCACTTCCTTTTCCTAGACCTCTCGTTAAATGGTGAATCATAGTAGCGATAGTCGTTTTACCATTTGTTCCAGTCACGCCAATCGTTGTTAATTTTTGACTTGGAAAATCGTACAATACATGACTGAATATACTCGCTACTTTCAATGTATCTTTAACAACTATTAACAATACATTGTCAGTTAGTTCTACATACTTCTCACTTACTACAACTGTACAACCTTGCTCAACAACATTCGGTATAAATTTATGGCTATCAACTGTATATCCTTGAGAAGCAACAAAGATAGAGCCTTCAGATGCATGTCTTGAATCTGTTGTAATGTCTACTACTTCTTGATCTACATTACCATAAGTTTTTTTTATTTTAATTTTATTTAATAACGTCTTAACGTTCATCGTTATTTCTCCTTTATTTTCAATAGGTTTATTATACACTTTCTTATTATGATTTTATAGCTTTGACTACATGTATAAACAAATGTAGGATGTTAAGAGGCTCTGAAGTTTTCGATATTTATATAAATTGGATTATTTATTTCCTTCATTTTATTATTAATTATAAATATAACGGGTATGTATACATAAAGGAAAGATGAATTTCTTCATATGAGCCTATTACCTCTATTTAAAAGTGACAATTTGCCGATGTTTATTGACATTTTTATTGATAACAGAATAGAATTCATTCATAATAACAAAAATATTAAGGGGCATTATAAATAATCATCAAATAGATTCTAATATTCCGACATAAACAGTTATAAAAATATTAATTACAACATTGAAATAGTTTAAAGATTTTATATGTTTTTTGTAATGATATGCGATATCTTTTCACAAAACAGGGAAAATGCGTTAAACTATCATAGAATTTAAATACAAATACGGAGTGTGGCTAATGGTTTCTCAAAACAAAAAATTATTGATTATTACTGGTTCTTTCGGTAACGGTCACTTACAAGTAACTAATAGTATTGTGAAACAATTTGGTGAAATGAATTTAAATCATTTGACTGTAATAGAGCATGATTTGTTTTTGGAAGCACACCCTATTATGACTTCAATTGCGAAACAGTGGTATATAAACAGCTTTAAATACTTTAGAAATATGTATAAATTTTTCTACTATAGTAGACCAGAACAAATTGATAAATGTATCTATAAGTATTATGGACTGAATAAATTATTAAATTTACTTATAAAAGAAAAGCCAGACTTAATACTGTTAACTTTCCCAACACCGGTTGTGTCTGTATTAACAGAACAGTTTAATTTAAATATACCAATTGCTACAGTTATGACAGACTATCGTTTACACAAGAACTGGGTAACTCCACACTCAAATCGTTATTATGTCGCGACTAAAGATTTAAAAAATGAGATGCAATCGATTGGAATTGAACGTGAAGATATAAAAGTAACAGGTATTCCAATTTCAAAACAATTCGAAGAGCCACTTGATCGATATCATTGGTTGAGTAAACACAAATTAGATCCCGATAAAAAGGTTATTCTAATGTCTGCAGGTGCGTTTGGCGTGTCTACTGGCTTCTCTACTATGATTAGTCAAATTGATATGCACGCTAAAGATGCTCAAGTTGTTATGATTTGTGGTAACAGTAAATCATTAAAAAATGAACTGAGAGAACATTTCAAAGATAATAAGAACGTCTTAATTCTCGGCTACACTAAACATATGAATGAGTGGATGGCTTCAAGTCAACTTATGATCACTAAGCCAGGTGGTATTACGATTTCAGAAGCGTTTTCTAGACACTTACCACTTATATTCTTAAATCCTGCTCCAGGACAAGAATTGGAAAATGCCAATTATTTCGAACATAAAGGGTATGGAAAAATAGCAAATTCGCCAGAAGAAGCAACTAAAATGGTTATTTCACTTACTAATCAACCGAATAAGTTAAAACAAATGACACATCTATTAGAAGAAAATTATATAGAAAAATCAACAGAAAATATATGTAACGATTTACTATCATTATTAAGTGACTCACTTTCATATAATGAAGTTTACGGAAAGGTTCCTATGTATGCGAAATACTTCATCAGGTAAGACATTTTATAAAAAAGATTTTTGGATAATGCTAGTCATTTTATTTATGATGGAATTTGCTAGAGGTATGTACATCTTAAGCTATTTACCTATTTTACCAACAACCGCTTCTAAAGTGACTGTTGGTATTACTTCGTTAGCAATATCTTTACATTTCATAAGTGATGCATTGACAAACTTTGTTATTGGCTTTCTTCTAAAAAGATTCGGTCCAACGATTATTTTAACTTGTGGCTTTATATTAGCTTTTTCTAGTTTAGCGTTAATTATATTTATACCATCACCAGTAATATTCATTATAAGTGCTATCTTATTAGGTATTGCTGTAAGTCCTATTTGGGTCATTATGCTTTCAAGCGTAGATGAAGCATCTCGAGGCAAACAGATGGGATATGTTTATTTTAGTTGGTTAGTCGGCATGCTTTCAGGTATGATCTTTATGAACTTACTATTTAAACTACACCCAACCCGATTTACATTTATGATGGCTCTTTGCGTATTAGTTGCTTGGATTTTATTCTATTTTGTTAAAGTTCAATTAACGAACTATGAAAGTAAGTCTGTAAAAAAACAATTCAAGGAAATTATTCAAGTAACGAAACGTCATTTACTATTATTCCCAGGTATATTTTTACAAGGATCCGCAATTGGTATGCTTGTACCTATACTACCTACATATGCCACTAAACATATGGGTGTAACAACGTTAGAATACACGTTGATACTCATTGTCGGCGGTATAGGCTGTACAGTATCCATGCTGTTCTTTTCAAAGCTAATGGATAAGCACTCTAAAACATTTACACACGTCATTATTTTTGTCGGATTTTTAGCGTATAGTTCATTTATATTTGGACTAACATTATTAACACAATTATTTATCGTGCTGTTGATTGCTTTACTTATCGGTACAATATATGGATTACTCTTACCAGCTTGGAATACGTTTATGGCAGGTCATATTCATAATAGAGTACAAGAAGAAACATGGGGCGTATTTAATAGTGTTCAAGGCTTTGGTACTATGATTGGTCCCGTTTTAGGCGGTATTATTTCTGAAGTATTTAGAGACGTTTATTATACAATATATGCATCTAGTTTAATGTTTTTATTCTTAGCTTTATTCTATGGTACATTCTTTATTATTAATTATAAAAAGAAAAACTCAATATAAACTAGTCCGGAGTCTCGGACATCAATAAAGATCTCTTCATTAGGGTATGTCCTAATGAAGAGATCTTTTTTTAAATCTTACGATTTTGAAAGTGCATGCTTGCCTTATGAATATGGTTCGAGCCTGTAGTCTCTCTCGCATACTATTCCCTCAGGCGTCAGCACTTTACAAAATCGTGGAGAATATTATAGAGATTTTTGCTATTTATCATGTGGAGCCTGACTTGATAATTTCAACAGCTCTATTTATCATGTGAGCCCTGACTTGATAAATTCAACGGCTCTATTTATCATGTGAGCCCTGACTTGATAATTTCAACGGCTCTATTTATCATGTGAGCCCTGACTTGATAAATTCAACAGCTCTATTTATCATGTGAGCCCTGACTTGATAAATTCATGGGCTCTTTTACTTTTTAAAGCAATCTAATATGCCCATCTTTGTGTTATTGTTCTTCTCGGATATTTCAGTTCTTCATTGAAGATGCTTTATCCGATAATATAAGAATGATGTGGTTATCTCAACATCATTTTCTACATAAAAAAAACATGAAATTATATGAGTATATAATTTCATGCTTCATCATTAACTTAACCTAACGTATATGATGCTTCTTCTGACCATGTTTCGTCATCATTTTGTTTCATTAATTTAATCGTGTCGATTGTTTCTGAATGTTCTATGCCAGCCATTTTCACTTGTCCATAGATATCCTCAAATTCTTGACTTGATAGTCCTTGAGCTATTGTAAAGTGTGGAACAAATGGATGTGTACTTTCACCATAAAATTCTCCACTATTAAATTTACTATACAAAGATTCTAATGCATCAGTTTTAGTAACTTTAAAATAAATTACATTTTTAGTTGGTACAAAGCTTGAAGCTTTTGACACTTGAATATCAACTGGTTCAAATTCTTTTGCTGTTTTCTCTAGTTTAGATTTAACCTCATCTAATTTACTATCTTCAATTTCAAATTTCTCTTTGATAGTAATATGTGGTGCAATTAATGCATAGTGTTTGTCATATCTTTTACGATAAGCATTCACTGCTTCTTGGAATGGTTTAGATGGAATAAGTACGATACCTAATTTCATAATGACACTTCCTCCTTTGTTTTTCTTCATTATTATTATATCAAATTTTTCTGATTTTGATGACTTAAAAAGTAACTTAACATATTTCCTAGTTCAGGTTTCCATGTTTTCCATGTATGTCCCCCATCTAGTTCTTCATAATTATAAGTTATATTTGATTGTTTAACACTTTCACTAAAGGCTCTATTAGGTGTTAAGAAGTCTGCCACATCACCGCTAATCAATTTAAATGAATCTTCTTCTTTACCAATATAATGTTTAATTGTTAATAGATCTTTAGCTGAACAATTTTGAAACTTTTCCGTTACCGTATCATTTACTAATGGACTAAATAATCCAACTTGACTAAAATGATGTGGATATTCTAGAGCAGTTACTAAAGCTATACTCGCTGCAAGACTATCACCTAATAATATTCTTGCATTTCCTACTTTTAAAGTTGAGAATGTTTTATCAATATAAGGACATAACTCTTTCACAACAAATTGTGACATTTCCTTTCGATGTTCTCCATCAGGATGGAACTCTTTTCTTCTAAGTTCAACATCTTCATAGTGAACACCTACAATGATTGACCTTTCGACTTTATCCGCAGTTCTCAACTTTTCATATTCTCGATGAATTTGACCGAATTGGAAGAAGTCTCTACCATCAAATGTAATCACAACATGATGTTTGTATAGATCTGTGTAGTCTTTAGGTAAGTAAATTGAGATTGTCACTTCCCTTCTCAAAAATTTACTTTCAAGTTTGATTTGGTCAACTAGACCTATTTTTTTATCCATAAAAAACGCTCCCAACTGTACATATAAGTATATTGTACAGTAGAGAGCGCATATTTGAAAGCGTTTGATATTGTTAATTACTTATCTTTTAAGTCAAATTCTTTTAGACGTTTTGGATAATCTTCGTGCCAGAATTTAGCATTAGGCACTTCATCTGGAGCTGGTTTGTATATTGCATATTTACCAGAACCTTTTTGTTTTTTCTGGATTTCAAAGTCACGTAACGCTCTTAAAGCTGGCTTGTGAAGTATCCATATAGCAATGATATTTAACCATGCCATCATACCTACACCTAAATCACCCATTGCCCAAGCTACGTCCGCTGTTTTTACACATCCGTAAACTGTTGCACCTATCAAGACGAGCCGTACTACAATTATCCATATTTTTTGCTTATCTGAAGGTATAATATAACTCACATTGGTTTCTGCAATATAGTAATATGCCAATATTGTTGTAAAGGCAAAGAAGAATAGCGCAAGTGCAATAAAGTAAGAACCGAATCCTGAGTATGTAGGATCAAATGTATAATCTTCACCTGCAAATGCCTTATCGATACCTGCTTGCGCGTACATCGCAGTACCCGTAACATCTTTACTTCCATCTGGAGCTTTTACATATATTCCATTATCGTGCATTAAATGCGGAGTACCATCTTTGTTAGTTGTTCCATCTGTTGTGTTAAATGTACCAGACATTAAAATCATTAATGCTGTTGCTGTACATACTAAAAGTGTATCAACATAAACAGAAAAAGCTTGTACAAGTCCTTGTTTAGCTGGATGTGATACTTCTGCAGCTGCAGCAGCATGTGGTCCAGTACCTTGACCTGCTTCATTTGAATAAAGTCCACGTTTAACACCAATTTCAATCATAGCACCAAATATACCACCAAAAGCAGCTTCGGCACCAAATGCTGATTTGAAAATCATAGCGATTAATCCTGGAACTTCACCAATATTTAAAACAATAATAACAACTGCTAATCCTATGTATACAATGGCCATAAATGGAACAACGGCAGTTGCAACATTCGCAATCGTTTTAATACCACCGAAAATAATTAAAGCTAGTAAGGCACCTAAAAAGATTGCAATAATCCAAGGATTTAAACCAAAAGCATTCTTCATAGATGAAGCGATAGCATTTGATTGTACCCCTGGTAATAATAAACCGACCGATAGCACTGTAACAAGTGCAAAGACGATACCGTATATTCTACCAGCCTTACCTTTAATACCTGATTCTATATAATAAGCTGGCCCCCCACGATATTGGCCGTTAATTTCTCTTTTATATATCTGACCGAGTGTTGATTCAATAAAAGATGAACTTGCCCCTAGAAACGCTGTAGCCCACATCCAAAATACTGCACCCGGACCACCGATGAAGATTGCTGTTGAAACACCGACGATATTACCCGTACCAACACGACCTGCTAATGATACAGCAATCGCTTGGAAAGAAGAAATACCAGTTGGTGATTTTTCCCCACGAAACATTAATCTTATCATTTCTTTAAAATGTCTAACTTGGAAGAACCTCATCATAATTGAAAATAAAACACCTGTTAATAATAAACCATATACCAATGCTTTACTCCATACGATTTCATTTGCAAAGCTAACAATAGACTCCATAATTCATCTCCCCTTTGTTGTAAGCCTTAAGATAATCCCATGTTCAGAAAATTTCGAAATTATCTTGTTATGATTATACCATGTATAAATACACAATCAATCATTTTTTTAGGCAAGAATTGCATTTTATTGTAAGCGCTTACTACATTGTCAAAAAGCTTTTTTACAATAATATACCAAATATCTACGTCAATATTATATTCATAATTAATTAATAATTATTCTAATCCGTACAACTTAAAAAATGGTGAAAAACAAATACATGTTTTTATTTTTTCGAAAGACTATTTATCATTGTTAAATCTGTATTTTCGCTTATAATATAAAAGTATGAGAAAGTTTAATGAGGAGGACTACTATTGTTAAATAAAGCTTGGTTTCGCACTGGAATTGCAATTCTCCTAACATTTTTAATTATAAAAGTATTCATGGAAATAAACGAAATATTTTATCCGGTTGTCATCATCGTAAAATCAATTTTACTTCCATTATTATTAGGTGGATTCTTGTTTTATATTTGTTTACCTTTTCAGAAAATGTTAGAAAAAAGAAAAATACCAAGATGGGGCAGCATTTCGATTATACTACTTGCATTAACGCTTATCGTTATTCTATTTATATCGATCATTGTGCCGGTATTAACAGATCAAATTAATAACTTGATTAAAAACATCCCTTATATTCAACGCGAAATACAACAAGTCGTTGATTACGCACTACAACAAAGAGATAGATTGCCAGAAAATATATCTCAAAAAATTAATGATTCAATTGAAAGTATTAGTGGCATTGTTACTAACATGCTCACAAATTTATTCAGTTATATTTCTTCAATTGTTTCGACTATGTTCTTATTAATCTTAGTACCATTTTTCTTAATATATATGTTAAAAGATCATGAAAGATTCATTCCATTTATCGCAAAACCATTTAAAGGACGTTCAAAATGGTTCGTAGTAAACTTAAGTAAAGACATTAACCAAACATTACAATCATACATTCAAGGACAAGTTACTGTCAGCGTCATTCTAGGCGTATTATTATACTTAGGCTATACATTTGTAGATTTAGATTATGCATTGTTATTAGCACTATTAGCTTTAATCACAAACATGATTCCATTTTTAGGACCATGGTTAGCTTTTATACCAGCAGCTACTATCGCACTTATACAAGATCCAATGATGCTCGTATGGGTCAGTATCATTACACTCATATGTCAACAACTTGAAGGTAATGTCATCACGCCTAACATTATGGGTAAATCGCTCAACATACACCCACTTACAATTATCACTGTTATACTAGCAGCCGGTAATTTAGGCGGATTCGTCGCTATCTTAATAGCTGTACCAACGTATGCAGTTCTTAAGACAATTGTAAGAAATGTGTATACACATAGACAATCAATCAGTTCAAGTGCAAGTAGAACAGTAGAAGATGATCCAATTCTAGATAATGATTTAAAATAAAAAACTGAAACCAATTATAGTTTCAGTCAGACTGCCAACAAAGTCACTTAAAGTGAACTTGTTGGCAGTCTTTTTTTGTGCACACTTTCTTCTATTGGATACCTCTATACTTGTTTTTATGCAATACAAAAAAGAGTAATCCCATTAGGACTACTCTTTTCTCTATTCATTGATGTCCAACTTAACGGCTTGGACTCTCCTACTTTTATAGGTTCCAACTTAACGGCATGGACTCTCCTCTTTTTTAGTCTCCAACTTAACGGTATGGACTCTCCCCTTTTTTAGTCTCCAACTTAACGGCATGGACTCTCCTACTTTTATAAACATATAGTATTATAAATTCCAGAAAATGTCAAATATAAATTCAATGATACTAGTTGACATAACCTGACAAATTTAAACTGATATTCATTAAACGTAACTAGTAACTAATAATATAGTAACTAGTCACGTTTTTTCTTGTTACTTTTCATATTTTAAACAAGCAGCTTCTAATAATTTAAATTGACAACAAATTTTTTTTAATCCTGAATTGTCCAAAGTATCTATATTTACAAGATCATAAAGCTTTTTAGACTTTCGCTTTATTTTATTTTCTAATTTCCTTATTTCTTTCTGTTGTTTTAATAACAACATTGCATATTGCTTATCTAGATTATTAATATCTAATTTCTGAAATTCTCCTCTAGCCACTGGGAACATATTATTGTGATTTAAAACTCCTAAACAACCTTTATCTATTTTTGTTAATGTTCTATTTTCTTTTAATGTTTTATACTTAGTTTTAGGAGAGGATAAAGGAATAAAATAGTTGTAATTTTTTATACTAAATATAACACCAACATATGGCCACGTATTTTTCTCATGATTATATGGAACTCTATTATCTATAGAATTTAGATATTTAATATACTGATCGTTAACTTGATATAGTTGTAATGTCATGATGATTCTCCGTTCTTATAGTATCTTGAATAATAAAAAAGAGTAATCCTATTAGGACTACTCTTCTATCTTTTTTAGTCTCCAACTTAACGGTATGGACTCTCCTCTTTTTTAGTCTCCAACTTAACGGTATGGACTCTCCTCTTTTTTAGTCTCCAACTTAACGGCTTGGACTCTCCTACTTTTATAAATATATAGTATTATAACTTCCAAAAAATGTCAACTATTTTGTAAAATATTCCCATCAAAATAATCCATTAATACGCTTACTTATTTCTAGATTCAAAGTCAATGATTACGAAATCAAGGCTTTCTCTATTTAAGCTCGTTCTGAATGGATTTTATATTCTCAGTTTGTACTATCTTACGACGTGGTATCCTGAGTCTACGTGGATATTTTCGCCTGTAACACCACTAGAGTAATCACTTAATAAGTAAGCTGCTGTTTTACCTACTTCAATAATATCTACATTACGTTTTAATGGTGCACGTTCTTCTATTTCTTTAAGTATTGCATTAAATCCGCCTACACCTTTGGCACTTAATGTACGTATTGGTCCAGCTGAGATTGCATTCACTCTAATATTATCTTCACCTAAATCACGCGCTAAATATTTTACGTTTGCTTCTAAACTTGCTTTAGCTACGCCCATTACATTGTAATTAGGTACTGCATATTCTCCACCTAAATAAGTAGTTGCTACAATGCTTCCACCTTCAGGCATTAATTTTTTAGCTTCTCTAGCTACAATTGTTAAAGAGAATGAGCTGATATCTTGAGCCAATAAGAATCCTTCGCGAGATGTATCAATAAATCTACCTCTTAAGTCTTCCATATTTGCAAAAGCGATTGAATGATAAACACCATCTATATGACCAAATTTTTCACCAATTTGTTCAAATGCATTTATAACGTGATCATCTTGTTGAACGTCACACTCATAAATATGTTTACCATTTTGATTTTTTAGTTCTTCAAATAATTTTTCAAGTTGATTTTTACTGCGTTCTTTTCTATATGTGAATACTAGGTTAGCGCCTAATTCGTCTAACACTTTAGCAACACCAAAGCCGATACTTCTTTTGTTTGCGATTCCCATAATTACATATGTTTTACCTTCTAAATTAAACATTGATTATACTCCTTTAATATGTATATTCTTCATAACATTCACTCGTTATGATACCACTGGTCAGACCACCTGACAAGCGTTATACTTTTATTTTAAAATTCAAAAAAAGTAAAAATGAGGATTATTTGTGTACCTCATTTTTACTAAATTTATTAAATAAATTCCATATCTTGTTTTAATTCTGAAACGTATTCTTTAGAACCCGTTACTATTAATTTATCGCCGTATTGCAGTTCTGTATCACCATGAGGTACGATTGAATCTTTTCCTCTAATGATACGAACAAAGATAACATCTCCAGCAAATGGGAATGATCTAAGCAACACATTGTGATAGCTATGATTTTTCATTTCTATTTCATATAATGATGTCTCTACATTACTTAATAAGTTCAACATGTTCGGTGATTCAATTAATCCTTTAAGCAATATTTTATTACTTAAGAAACTACTAAAGAATTCAATGTTTTTACCTTCAAATTCTATATCTTCAGAACCATTTTCTTGTTTACAAATGATTCGTTTTACGCCATGTTTATGAGCCATTAAAGCGACTTTTTTATTAATACTGTCGTCATTTGCAGAACATACAATAATGTTTGAATCGAATAGTCCTAATTCTACCAATTCTTCTTCAATATAATCATCTAATTCATATGTTTTAATACTTTGATCTAATTTTCTATTATCTGACAAATCTTTTCTAAAGAACATAGTCGTTTGATATATATGTGAATGTATACTTTGGGCAACTGGTATCGATAATTGGTTTTTACCGATAAAGCTTACTTTAACAATCATCTTCGTTTCTTCAGGCATTGGGAACATTTTCTTGAATACTACAGGAACAAAGACACACGTTATGACTGCACTCAAAATGAGAATCCCTGATATTTCCGGAGTAATTGTTCCGAGTTGTTCAGCAATTTTAGCTGCTGCAATGACTAATGATAACGTTGATGTTAATAAAAATGCTGATGAAATAGTTGTTTTCTTATCATACCATTTGCCGATATAGGCAACAGGAATAAGTTTAGAAATTAAAAATGCAATAAACAGTAATGGTATGATAATAAGTAATTCTGGTTCTTTAACAAGTGATGGTATATCGAGGTTTACACCAACCATGATGAAGAATATAGGTATAAAGAAACCATATCCAAATGAATCTAGCTTTTCAACCATATCTTGGTCAGGTCCTAATAGTGAAACGATTACACCTGCAAGGAATGCACCAAGAATATTCTCTGCTCCAACACCTTCAGCTAGAGCTACTAATAAAATAATTAAAGCAAATACTGCACGTATACCAATTTGTGTTGTTCCTGATGTTAATTTTTTTAAGAAAGGTGATTTTTTAAATAAACCACCCATTATATAAAATATAAAACTAAATACAATTAATATTCCTATTAACCATAATGGTGAGTCACCTTTTGCGTAAATCGTACCATATACAGTTAATAACAACATTGTAGCCAAGTCAGCTACTACTGCTACTAATAAGATAAATTGACCTATACTAGTATGCATGATGTTCATTTCTTTTAACGTTGGTACAACAACACCTAAACTAATTGTCGAAATAATTATGATCATTAATAATACGTCATCGATTAAACCAGTCCATTTAAATACAAAGGCTAATAAAATTGATAAAATCATAATTGATGAGAAAACGACTGTCATTAAATATAAATTACTTGGTATGTTCCCTTCATCTTCTTTAGAATGTTTTTTCGTTTTAAAAGCATTAAAATCAATTTCTAATCCACTTAAAAACATTAAAAATATAAAACCTAATGTTGATAATATAGATAACCATGCATCTTCTTTTACTAAACCAAATAAAGAATCACCGATAATGATCCCCATTATGATTTCAGCAACGACAACAGGCAAGAAAGAAATTTTAAGTCTATTAACAAGTATAGGCGTTAAAAATGCAGCTATAACAACGATAACAAGAGATGTAAAACTAGAATGCTCCATATTTTTCTCCTTATATTAGATAAGACATAAACGCTGTTGCTAAGCCGAAATATATTAACATACTTACGATGTCGTTGATCGTCGTAATAAACGGTCCACTTGCAACAGCTGGATCAATATTCATTTTATTCATAAACATTGGAATAATTGCGCCCATAAGTGTACCTACTGTCATTGCAACTGTTAAACTAACTGAAACAATTAATGCTAATATAGGTTCACGATAAATCACTACAATTATAATAAATAAACTTACTGCACAACAGAAACCTGTTAACAAACCTGATCCAGATTCACGTAAAGCAAGCTTAAATTTGCTTTGTTCGTTTATTTCACCTGTAGATATATTACGTACAGATACGGCCAAAGATTGTGTTCCTGAATTCCCACTCATACCACTTATAATAGGTATAAATGCTGCTAATAATGCAACTTGTGATAACGTTTCTTCAAACTGACCTAAAATAGATGCAGTTATCATACCTAACACAGTCAAAATTAACAACCATGGTAAACGTTTCATAGCTGTTTGAACTACTGAATCATTTGTAGAGTCGATGTCAGAAACACCGGCTAATTTAGAGTAGTCTTCACTTGCTTCTTCATCCATTACATCTAAAATGTCATCGATTGTGATAATACCTAGCAAGTGATCTTGATAATCTATAACAGGTAACGCAATTAAGTCATAGTCACGCATTGTTTGCGCTACATCTTCTTGGTCATCTGCAACGTTAGAACTAATTACACGTTCATTCATAATTTCTTCTATATAAGCATCATTTTCCGCTACGATTAAATCACGAAGTGAGATGACACCAGCTAATTTTTTATTTTCATTAACAACAAAAATGACATATATTGTTTCAGCTTGTGGAGCTTGTTCTTTAACATAGAACATAGCTTCTTTCACAGACATAGTCGAATACACTGAAATAAATTCTGTGGTCATGATACCGCCGGCAGTATCCTCTTCATAATGTAATAATGCTTTTATTTCTCTCGCATCTTCACGATTCATGAGTGTGAGTAAAGTGGCTATTTTGTTTTTTGATAATACATTCAAAATATCAACAGCATTGTCATAAGACATGTCACTTAACATTTGACTAGCATAGTTAGCATTCATATTTTGAAAGATTTCTTCGTATTCTTCATCATCTAATTCAGTCGTTTCAAAGAAGTCCGCAACTTCTTCAGGAGAAAGAAATTGATATATTTTTTGTTTAAGGCCATTGTCACATATTTCAAAGTACTCACCTTGATCATATGTATGCATCGTTAAAAATTCTTCTCGAAATTGGTCTATTTTATCATTCTCTAATAATGCATCAAGCTGCTCTTTATCAAAAGCTTCGTCTTCGATGTATTGTTCATTATTTTCGTTAACCAACTTTGCCACCTCCTCATAAAAATACAATTTATTATAGCATATCTATACCCGCTAAGTTATAGTGCATTTCATCAATTATATTAATTTTATTCTTTGTTATTGGATGCTCAAATTCTACATTGTAACATTGTAATAATTGATGTCCAATACCTTTTGTTTTATAGCCGTACAAACTATCACCAACTATAGGATGTCCTATATGTGCTAGATGAACTCTAATTTGGTGCGTCCTACCTGTAAACAATTGCAATTTAAGCATGCTATTTTGTGAATCATCACTTAAATATTCATATTCAGTGTGCGCAAATTTACCATCAGGAGATACTTCTCTTTCTATAATAGAATGTTTAGCTCTAGCGATTGGCGCTTCAATTTTTCCATATTTTTGCTTAACAACACCGTGGACAACTGCTAAATAATATTTGTTCACTGTTGTCTCTGATATCATATGATGTAACAATTGGTGCTTTGCAAATATAACAATACCGCTTGTACCTCTATCTAAACGTGTCACAATATGTGGAATTGTCTGTTCTCCATTTTGAATCATATAATATAGAACCGCTTCAACTAAACTATTATGTCGATGTTCTCTTGAAGGTGCCGTATTCATCATCGCTGACTTTGAAACAATTATAAACCACTCATCTTCATATAATATCTTCAAATCCATTTTAACTGGCTCAAGATTAGGACTAGGTGTTTCGTTTGGTAAATAAACTGTTACTTCATCGCCTTCTTGAATGATTTTTCTAACAGTTACATATTCTTTATTAACTAATAAAGCGCCATTCTGCTTAATGGCGCTTAAACTCTTTCTAGAAATGCCTTTATCATATAAAAATGTTTTTAACACGTTAGACGATGTTGCAATATATTGTAATACTTTCATTTTTTATTCCTCATTAGATATAAATGAATCGTGAACTCTTTTCCAAAATGGAAATGGTCTAAATCTAGCAAATCGAACTTTTTCATTAGCTACCCTATACTGTATAGATTCAATATTTTTATGCTTTACATTCACATGGTCAATTGTAACTTGCAATGTATCATGATTAACAGGATGAATATGGCACACATGATGTTTAGGTAATACTAATGGAGAACCTACAGTTCTAAAGACACGGTTATTTATAGAGGCTATTTCAGCTATTTGCATTGCTTCAAGAGATGGATGTATTAATGCGCCACCCAACGCTTTATTATACGCAGTTGAACCTGAAGGTGTAGAGACACATAATCCATCTCCTCTAAACCTTTCAAATTGCTCTCCTCTTAATACTAAATCCACAACTAATGTAGCGCCATTATCTGTTTTTATAGTCGCTTCATTTAATGCTAAATATCTTGTTTCATATCCACCTTTTTTATAGCGAATAATCACTTCTAATAATGGATATTCAATCACTTGATATGTTGAATTATTAATTTCTATAATTAATTTCTCAACTTCATGTGGCAACCAATCTGCATAAAAACCTAAATGCCCAGTATGTACACCTACAAAACTAACATCAGCTAGCATGTGACTATATTGGTGAAATGCTTGTAATAAAGTACCATCACCACCAACTGAAATTACGATATCTGGTGATTCTTTATCTTCAATCATATTAAAGTCATTCATATGATTTTTCATCTTATACATTAATGCATTAGATTTTGAATCACCTTTAGATAATATATTATACTTCAAAGCATTCACCCCTTAATCATGTTTATGTTTATTACTCTTCTGTCTTGAATAATATTTCTGAGCTTCTTGAATTTCTTCACGTATTTCTGACATTTCTTCGTCCAATAAGAATGCCGCTTCAGCTGCTCTCTCCAGTCTATTTCTAATTTCAGGAGGATAATCGCCATCATATTTATATCTCAAAGTATGTTCTATAGTTGCCCAGAAATTCATTGCTAAAGTTCTAATTTGTATTTCTGCTAAAATATTTGTTTGACCATGTAATGTTTCAATAGGATAGCTGATGATCACATGGTAAGAACGGTAACCACTTTCTTTAGTATATTCTACGTAATTACGCTCTTCCACTACTTCAAAATCTTGTCGCTGTCTTAATAGCTCAACAACAACATCTATATCATCCACAAACTGACACATCATTCTTAAACCAGCAATATCGTACATTTCTTCTCTTAATCTATCGAAAGGAATATTACGTTGATTTGCTTTATCAATAATACTTGAAATTGGCTTAACACGGCCAGTAACAAACTCAATTGGCGAAGGTTTATCTGAAGATTCATATTGCTTACGTAACCCCTTCAATTTAATCTTTAATTCGTCAATTGCTTGTTTATATGGTGCCAAAAATTCTTCCCATTGATTCATAACCATCACTCCGCTTTGTTTAATTCAAATGCTTCCTCTACAGAAGCCACAAACGCTTTACCATAGTTGTGATTATCTGCAATATTATCTAATAAAAATTCCATTTCTTCTTTAAATGAAGTTAATATCAAATGATCGTTGACGATGATTTCTTTGTCGAAATGTTCATGAATCATTGACCATGTTTCTTCCACAAATAATAAATAATTATAATTTTCACCGTTATCTAGCATATATACAAATGCATGATTATCACTATCTACAATCATATGTTCTGCTGCTTCTAACCCTTCAGTTGACTGATCTGTATAACATTTGATTTGATTATCATTTATCTTAATTTCATTCACATAAATACGCATTGCTGTTCCTCCTTATTCCAATCTATTTTAACACATTTTAATTTAAACATTCATATCATCACGCTATTTTTACATAATTACTTGTTTATACGTAAATCTTCTATAATAATAGTGTAAAAGGAAGTGTAGCAGAAAATGGGACAAGAATTAGAAATTGAATTTAAAAATCTACTCACTATTGATGAATATAATGTAATCAAACAATATTATTTTAAACAAAGTGAGCCATTTAAACAAACAAATCACTATATAGATACACCAAATCACGATATTATTGGCAAAAGAATGGCGCTAAGAATACGTGAGAAGAGCAATCATTATGAGATGACATTAAAAGTTCCGCAAGACATTGGTCTTTTAGAATATAATGAAATAATTGATCAATTACCAGAACAAGGAAGTATTTTAAATAAACAATTTCTTCCAGAAAATATTACTGAAATATTAAACAAACATGACATACCGATAAATGACCTCCATTTACTCGGTGACTTAACGACTTATAGACTTGAAAAAGAAATTGAGTCTGGTTTGTTAGTTTTAGATCACAGTACTTATTTAGGTATTGAAGATTATGAGCTTGAATTTGAGGTAACTGACTACGATAAAGGTGCAGTTGCTTTTAATGAATTGTTAGAAAAAATGAAGATATCAAAAAAGGTACCAGATAATAAAGTTAAACGGTTCTTTGATGCACAACATAGAACAACATGAATTCACTTTCGGTACAAGTCGAAATACTTTTAAAAATTTAAGAACATGTTATATTAATATTATCGATATTGAAATAAGCAAGAAAAGGTGAAATTATGACCCCATACGAAGTAATCGACCCCCAAGATTTATACGACATGATTGATCACTTTTATTATCTTGTAGAAAAAGATAATCGGATTAATCATCTTTTCCCTGGTGACTTTGCAGAGACGAGTCGTAAACAGAAGCAATTCTTAACTCAGTTTTTGGGTGGTCCTGCATTATATACAGAAGAACATGGTCATCCGATGTTACGTCAGCGTCACTTGCCTTTCAGAATTACGGATAAAGAAAGAGATGCTTGGTTAGAAAATATGCACGAAGCAATTACCAGCTCTCAATTAAATAAAGATATACAAGAATATTTATATGAAAGACTCAAGCTAACTGCAAATCACATGGTTAACGCTTAATATAGTTGAAGGTGGATAATATGGCCGAAGAATTAAGATTAATCCATGCTAATGAACAAAATAATATAGATTTAACACCCGTGAGCAAAATTGAAATTTATTCATTTTTCGATCCATTTTGCGAAGATTGTTTCAATCTATCATCAACATTAGCAAAGCTAAAAATTGAATACCAAAAATATGTCAAGGTTCGTCAGATTTTGAACCCATCTCTTAAAGTTTTAACTAAGTGTCAGGCTCAAAGCACATGTGAATTTGATAATGTAGCTTTAGCGTTTAAAGCAGCAGAATTACAAGGACATAACAGAGCAAGTAGATTTTTAAACTTACTTCAGAATGAGATTATTCCTAAAGATAAAATCATCACAACTGAAATCATAAGAAAGTGTGCTTATAAATCAGGAATTGATTTACCAGTCTTTATTAAAGACTTAAAAGAGCAATCACTAACTGAGAGTTTACAAACAGATTTGCATATTGCCCGTGAGATGGATATCAATATGACACCATCACTCGTTTTCTTTAATGAAGACGTACATTCAGAAGGACTAAAAGTAGAAGGTAATTACCCATACCATATATATACCTATATTATTCAAGAACTGATGGGAACAGAAGTTGAAAAGCAACTCCCTCCTAAATTGATAGATTATATACAATCACAAAGCATTATTTCTGAACAAGAAATAGCGACAATATATGAATGGCCAGAAAAAATCGTTAAAAGAGAATTAAAAAAATTACAACTTCAAAATTATATTGAACAACAAGATTCAGTTAATGGCGATTTTTGGAAATTCAAGAAAAGATAAATAATAAAAACAATGAGCTTAGGACATCATGCTCTTCTCAAAATAAATCACCCAATCTGTTGGATTCATTTTCAGATTGGGTGATTTTTATATTTCTGATATTGTAAAGTCCATGCTTGCCTCAAGGTATGATTTGTTTATCATTACAAGAGAAATCCAAAGTAAAGCGTGAATTAAGAATTGACTTAATAGCAACACATATAAGAAAAAGCGCAGAAATTCAATTTTAACAATGAATTTCTGCGCTTTTTAAGTATCTAGGACATTTATGTCACAAGATCATTTTTTGAGTATGTGAATTTAGATTCCATACTCTTTTAGTTAAACATAAGTTATTTGACTCATATTTACTAAATAATAGATAACTTTTGGGATGTTAACTATGAACAAATAAAAAAAACACCGTGTCTGATTACACGGTGCTTAAACAAAGGGGATGGGAGAAATTTTTTCACTTCAAACAAAGGGGTATGTTTGTTATGTGATTAATTTCATGTATGTAATATAACATGGTTTCGAGACTAAATTCAACAAAAAACGTCGGTTTTTTTGATTTGTCACACACTTGTCATATTGGAAACGTGTACATACATTTAATTCTCTTTTACTAGCTTTTCAAAGGCATTTAACTTCTGTTCAAAGACTTCCATTGCCTCTTCTATAGGTTGTTTAGAGGTCATATCTACACCTGCTTTTTTCAATACTTCAATTGGATAATCTGAACTACCTGCTTTTAAGAATTCGTCAATATATCTCTTAACTGCTGGTTCTCCTTCATCTAATATTTGTTTACTCAATGCTTGTGCTGCACTATAGCCAGTAGCATATTGATAAACGTAGAAATTATAATAGAAATGAGGTATACGAGACCATTCTTTAGCGATATTGTCATCTGTTATAACTGAATTACCAAAATACTTTTTATTTAGCTCTGCGTATTCAGTATTCAAACGGTCAGCTGTTAAAGGTTCTCCCTCTTCTACAATTTTATGAATCAGATATTCGAACTCAGCAAACATTGTTTGTCTAAATAATGTTGCTCTAAATCTTTCTAACTCTTGATTCAATAAATATTTACGTTTTTCAGGATCTTCTAAATTCTTGTCCATATATTCACTTAACAATGCTTCATTTGTAGTAGATGCAACTTCAGCAACAAATATTGAATAACCACTCTCATTTGATTGTTGATGCTTTCTACTGAAATAACTATGTGCTGAATGTCCAAATTCATGGATAAGTGTAAATAAATCAGAAATTGAATCTGACCAATTAAGTAATATGAATGGGTTTGTTAAATGTGCACCTGATGAATATCCACCAGAACGTTTACCTTTATTTTCATATACATCTACCCATCTATTATTTAGCCCTTCTTCTACAACTTCAATGTATTCTTTGCCCATTGGTTGTAAAGCTTTAACCATCCAGTCTTTAGCTTCTTCATAAGGCATTTCAAATGATGAGTTTTTAACTAGTGGTGTATACATGTCGTACATATGCATTTCATCTAAACCTAATAACTCTTTTCTAAGTTCAGTGTAACGATGAAGCAATGGTAAATATTTATGCACAGTATCAATTAAATTGTCGTAAACTTCTTCTGGAATGAAATTATTAGATAACGCTTGTTCTCTAGCTGATTGATACTGACGTACTTTAGAACTAAATATAGCAGTCTTAACTTTACCGCTTAATGTCGCTGTTAAAGTATTGTTATGACTACCATACGCATCATATACATTATCGTAAGCAGATTTTCTTAAAACACGGTCTTCAGACTCTAACAATTTAGTGTATGTACCTTGTGTTAACTCATGTTCTTTTCCATCTTTATCTATAGCAAGTTTGAATTCCAAGTCAGCATTATTAAACATACCAAATACGTTACTTGGCGTTTGTAATGCTTCACCCGCTTCTGCCAATATTTTTTCCTCTTTATCACTTAAAATATGAGGTCTTTTTTTATTTAATTTCTCTATATCGAATTGATATCTTTTTAAATCATCGTTTGAAGCAACAAATTCGTTTAATGTTTCTTCATCTATAGACATTAATTCTGGTAATATAAAACTCCATGCACTAGCAAATTTGTTAGCTAAAGTGGCTGCTTTAGCTTCATAACCCGCATATTTATCATTAGCAGTATCTTGGTCATGTTTCAAATGCGCATACACATAGACTTTACCTAATTTCTCATCTATTTCACTATCTAGTAATAAAGCTTGATAAAGTGTATCTGAACTATCTTTCAAATGTCCTTTAAAACGTTCTTCTTTACCTAAATATGTCTCTAATTCTTTAAAAGCTTCTTCGTAAGCTTCATCCGAAGCAAAAATAGTTGTTAAATCCCATGTATATTGTTCTTGCTGTTCTTCTCTTGTAATTAACTTTGCCATATTAATAGCCTCCTTTGAATTTCATATTTATAATTTTCTCATTAAACAGTCATTTTTGCACGTGATATAGACTTTTGATGAATAATCGAAATATATGAATTCAAGGCTTTTGTTAGTATCTCTTTCTTTGAAAAATGACAATCATAAAATGTTCTGAATTTCATAAATTTAAAGAAGTTCTCAAAAGTAAAAGTCTTCTTCTCCATTTCATAATATAAGTAAGTTTGCCAAGTTATACAATGTGTTAAAAAATATATTTGTTCAGGTACAATAATGCCAATGATTTGCAACCTATCTTTATGTATTAATCTCGCGTTATATAATAATGAAAGTGTTGGTTCTAATACATTTCTGCGCTGTCTACATTTCGACAAATAATGATGATAAGCACTGTCAGTTAAATATAAATTTGGAACATGATGTACAGGTTGACCTTTTAATAAATCTTCCCATTCAATCATATTTCTATTACCTATAAATGTATACTTATCTAGTGGTTGTATCCCTTCATATCTAATGAGCATTTTGTTGTAAGGATTATAAGTGATTAATGTTCTCTCTATATGATTTATTAAAGCCGCTTCAAAATAACTGAGACGTAATATACCATTATGGTAATCTATTTCTTTCCCTATCCATATCACACGCATATTCAAGGCTTTAAATCCTTCAGTTCTATCTATTAATAAATCTAGACTGATCGGAGAATATTGAAATTCAACTACGATATTCTTGTTAATAATAATATCGGGAATTTGATCTATTTCAGATAAATAATATTCCATATCTATCATTACATTATCATTCAACTGCGAATAAATATGATGTTTAGATGCTAAATGTATTAAAGACTCTTTCTTATAACTATTTCTTAAGCAATAACTATTTGCTCTATGGGCAAAATGAGCTACAGTATGCTTCCCTTTTTTTAAAATAAGTTCTGATAAGCAGTCAGGGCACTTATAAATCTCATGTGGTTTAGCATGTTGCGCAAATACGCGTTCATTATTTTGATTTAGTCCTATTAACATAAAAACACCTCTTTACTATATAAAACGTAAAGAGGTGCTAAAATTACTTATTTATTTTTCGGTTCAAAATATCTTGTTACTTGACCCATAACATTATAACTCATGACAATTTTCGCATAATCATCTAGATATAATTTAGAAACTTGTGTTGGATTTGCATATTCAAGCAATTGTCCATAAAAATCGTTAATGATTTCTTCACTATCTATTTGATCAAATTGTACATAGTAATAATATTTGTTATCTAACATATATAATAAATCTGTGAATACAATATCTTTATGTTCATTATAATGTGCATATTCGATAATATCTTCTAACTCTTCGAATCTAACAAGTAATCCGATGTCTTTAGGAATAAATTGTTGATCTGATTCGTTGTCTTCGTTTAACATTTCGCCGATATTCTGGTCAGAATCGAGTGCTTGAGATAAGAAATCATTGACTTGATACTCTAATTGTTCATTAGATTCCTCGTCAGTCATATTCAACAGCTCATCACCTTTAGATTTAGATACTGTTACTTCAACACCCTTTTCAAACGCATGTACTTGGATCCATAAAGGACCTTCGACAACGAAGTCTTCTTCATCATTAATTTCATCCATCATAGACCAGAAAAACTCTTCTCCGCGTTTACGGTTTGTCCATAAGTCTTCCCTTTTGAAACCTCTTGCTTCAATATCTTGATAAGTTATAAATAATTTTACAGTTGTTTCATCAATTCGTTCTATTCTCATAATGTCACACTCCCTTACTCTAGGAATAGTACATTCATTGTATTATAAACAAATACATTTTAACAGTAATTTGTTTAAACTATTCTAATTTAATTTTTTATATAAAAATAGCCCCTGTAAACAGGAGCTATAAATTTAATATTAGACCAAATTAGTCAACCATACGTTGTGCTTCTAATAGTTGGAAAGTACGTACTTTCCTAGGTAAGAAACGACGAATTTCATCTTCGTTATATCCAACTTGTAAACGTTTTTCGTCTAAAATAATTGGACGACGTAGTAAACCTGGATTATCTTGAATAATTGTATATAATTCTTGTAGAGGTAATGCATCGATATCTACATTTAATTTTTGATATGTTTTAGAACGAGTTGAAATAATTTCATCTGTTCCATCTTCTGTCATCTTTAAGATTGATTTAATTTCATCTAATGTTAAGTGTTCTGAAAAAATATTACGCTCCGTATACGGAATGTCATGTTCTTGTAACCATGCTTTCGCTTTACGGCAAGATGTGCAACTTGGTGAAGTAAATAATGTTACCATACATCTCACTCTCCTAATCGAATATTATTTATGTTAAACGTCAGTGAACTTATAAGTTTAAATGCACTTATTTATGTATACCCCATATAGCAATAGGTTAAACATATAATGCTCACTTGGTTTAATCTTTATCTAATTGCTATAAACATATTATATAACTCAAAGATTAAAATTAAATGAGAAACTTCTAATAATTCATTAAAAAGCATATAAATTATAGATGAATTTGCTATTAACAATACATTTATCTATTAACTAGAATAACACAACTTACAAATGAATAAAATACTGTTATAATGATATAAAGAAATTTTGTAGAAAAGAGGCAACATTAATGGAAACTTTATTTTCAGGCATCCAACCTAGTGGGATTCCAACTTTAGGTAATTATATTGGTGCTTTAAAACAGTTTAATGAGATTCAACATGATTATGACTGCTTTTTTTGTATTGTAGACCAACATGCAATAACAGTACCTCAAGACAGACTTAAGCTAAGAGAAAACACACGTAAACTAGCTGCTATATATTTAGCTTCAGGTTTAGATCACGAAAAAGTAACGCTCTTCATTCAATCAGAAGTACCAGCCCACATTCAAGCAGGTTGGATTTTAACAACAATTACTTCAATCGGTGAACTAGAAAGAATGACTCAATATAAAGACAAAGCGCAAAAACAATCACAAGGTATCCCAGCTGGATTATTAACTTACCCACCGTTAATGGCAGCAGACATTGTGCTTTATAACACGAACATCGTCCCTGTTGGAGATGATCAGAAGCAACATATAGAATTAACGCGTAACGTTGTAGACCGTTTTAATTCTAAATATAATGATATATTAACTAAGCCATCCATTCACATGCCTAAATTTGGCGCTCGAATAATGAGTTTACAAGATCCTACTAAAAAAATGAGTAAAAGTGATGATAACCAAAAGAACTTCATCTCATTATTAGACGAACCAAACGTTGCAGCGAAAAAAATCAAAAGTGCTGTAACTGATTCTGATGGTATTGTTAAATATGATAAAGAAAACAAACCAGGTATTAGTAATTTGTTAGTCATCTACTCAAGTATTACAAGCCAATCAATTGAAGAACTAGAAGCACAATACGAAGGTAAAGGATATGGCGACTTTAAAGGCGACTTAGCTGAAGAAGTTAAAAAATTCCTTATAACGTTCCAAGAAAAATTCAATTACTTCTATGAAAACAAAGAAGTATTAGATGAAATACTTGATAAAGGTAGAGACAAAGCAAGCTTCGTAGCTAATAAAACATTAAAAAAAATGGAAAATGCTATGGGACTAGGTCGCAAAAGAAAATAACGAATAGTAAAGCAATCGCTCATAATGGGCGATTGCTTTCTTTATTGTATAGAGTGAATCAGCAGAGCGGTGGAATTCATAGGCTCTATTTATCATGTGGAGCCTGACTTGATAAATTCAATGGCTCTATTTATCATGTGAGCCCTGACTTGATAAATTCAACACCTCTATTTATCATGTGGAGCCTGACTTGATAAATTCAATGGCTCTATTTATCATGTGAGCCCTGACTTGATAAATTCATAGGCTCTATTTATCATGTGGAGCCTGACTTGATAAATTCATAGGCTCTATTTATCATGTGGAGCCTGACTTGATAAATTCAACGGCTCTATTTATCATGTGGTGCTTGACTTGATAAATTCATAGCCTCTATTTATCATGTGGACCACGACTTGATAAATTCACACCCCATTATAAACATACTAATCTTAGGAAAAGTGTTTGGGACATAAATCCCAACTTAAAATAAATCACCCAATCCGTTGGAATCATTTTCGGATTGGGTGATTTTGTATTTCTGATTTTGTAAAGTGCTGACGCCCGGGGGAATAGTATGTGAGAGAGACTACAGGCTCGAGCCATACCCCCAGGCAAGCATGCACTTTTCAAAATCATTATAGTTTAGGACATTTATGTCCCAGACGCTTTTGTATTATACTATTTCTCAATATATGCTTCTTTTAATGTAGATACGCCACCGAATTGGTGATTGACTACATTTTTAACATTTGGTTTTTTCAGTTGTGCTATTCCAACTTGATAAAGTGGAATGATGCCAGCTTCGTTTAATAGCATACCTTCTGCTCTTTGTAGTTCAGAAAGTCGTTTGTCTGGATCGCTTGCTAATGATGAATCTGCTGCTTTTATAATACTGTCGTATTCTTTATTAGACCAACCTGTATTATTGTGTGATCCATCTGTTACATATAATTCTAAGAATGTCATTGGGTCTGGATAATCTGGAATCCAGTTCTCTAGTGACATTTCATATTCTCCTTTAGATACGACATCAAGTTTTTGTTTAAATGGCTGTTGTTTGATTTTGATTGTTACGCCATCTAAATTTTTCTCGAGTTGTTCTTTAAAGTATTCTGCATCTCTTTTAGCTGTATCTTTATCATAAGTCATCAATTCAATCGTAAATTTATCTTTACCTAACGCTTTTTTAGCTTTTTCAAAATGTTCTTTTGCTTCTTTAACGTTATATTGATTCTTATTTTTCACGCCATCTTGATATTCTTTTCCTTTACTATCTTTAACAAAGTCTTTTGGTACAAAATTATCAGACGGAATCGAACCATTATTTAAGTTGTTTTTAACGTAAGCGTCTTTATCTATCGCTTTAGCAAAAGCTAATCTAAAGTCTTGGTTTTTAAATTCTGGTACGGTATCTTCATTTAATTTAAAGTAGTAAGTTACCGTATCTAACTCTGTATTAAATGCTTTGTCGTCTTTATATTTTTTCACTTGCTCTGCTGGTAAGTCTACAATATCCAATTTATTTGTTTCATATAAATTTACAGCAGTTGATGCTTCTTTAACTACTTTATAGTTCACTTTATTTAATTTAACTTTATCTTTATCCCAATATTTATCATTTTTCTCTAAAGTGACTTTATCGTCAGTTTTCCATTCAGCCATTTTAAATGGTCCATTATAAAGTGTTGATTCTACAGTAGTACCATATTTATCGCCTTGTTTTTTAACGAATTTTTCATTTTGTGGCATAAATGTACCGAATGAAAGCAATTCTTTATAATATGGTAACGATTTTGTAAGTTCGAATTCTAATGTATGATCATCTACTGCTTTTACACCAAGTTCTTCAGGTTTCTTATCTCCATTGTTAACCGCTTCAGCATTCTTAATATCATATAAAATATACGCATATTCAGATGCTGTATCTGGATCTAGAACTTTTCTCCAAGCGAAGACGAAATCTTTTGCAGTTACTGGATCACCATTTGACCATTTAGCATCTTCTCTTAATTTGACAATCCATTTTTTCCCGTCATTTGTAATTTTAGGTTCCCCTTTTGCTACAGCTGGTATTGCTTTATCATTTTCATCTAATGTATAAAGACCCTCCATAGTCTGGAAAAACATATCAAATGATAAACCATCTGTTGCCATCGCTGAGTCCATTGTAGGAACGTCCCCATTGATTTGTAAATCTAATGTTTCATCACTTTTAGAGTCTTTATTGCCTCCTCCTGATGAACAAGCGCTTAATACAAGTACTGCAGTTAACATCATTGCTATAAATTTGAACATTTTAGACATGTAACTCATCCCCTTAGTTTTTTCATTTAAACTACTGATTTGTTACTTTTGAATATAAGCGTGTTTTAAATCTGTATCTCCACCAAACTTATGTCTTTCAATATCTTTAACATAACTTTGTGTTAATCTCGCATTACCTTGCTGATAGATTGGGACAATTACTGCTTCATCTAATAATAATGTTTCAGCATCTTGCATTGTTTCAATACGCTCTTGTTCTTTATCTAACAAATTGTTTCCTGCATCTTTAATTTTCTTGTCATATTCTTTGTTTTTCCATCCTGTTTCATTCATAACGTTATCACTCGTAAATAAATCTAAGAATGTCATAGCATCTGGATAGTCTGGACCCCATCTACCGAATGAAATTTGATAATCCATATTAGCTTCAAGTTTTAACTTTTGTTTATATGGTTGTTGCTTCACTTTAATTTTAACGCCAGGTAAGTTTTGTTCAATTTGTTCTTTGAAATACTCAGCGTCTTTTTTAGCATTATCTTGATCATAAGTTAACAATTCAAAAGTGAATTCATCTTTACCAAGTGCTTTTTTAGCAGCTTCTAAATGTTTCTTAGCTTCTTCTTTGTTAAATTTATTTTCAGTCTTAACACCTTTCGTATAATCTGTGCCTTTTTTATCTTTTACAAATTCAGTTGGTACTAATGTATTTGCTGCTTTAGAACCGTTATTCAAATTACTCTTAACGTATTGCTCTCTATCAATTGATTGAGCAATTGCCATTCTTAAATCTTTATTTTTAAATTCTGGTACATCTTTTTGGTTCATTCTCATAAAGTAAACTCTAGATTCAAGTTCAGTATTATAAGCTTTATCTTTTTTATATTTATCTACATTTTCAGCAGGAATTAATGCTTCATCAACATCGCCTGCATTGTACATATTTAAAGCTGTTTGCGGCTCTTTAACCACTTTGAAGTTAACACTATCTAACTTCACATTGCCTTTATCCCAATACTCTTTGTTTTTTGTGAACGTATAATTATCTTCTGTTTTCCAATCTGATAAAGTAAACGGTCCATTGTATAAAGTATCTTCTGCTGTTGTACCGTACTTATCGCCTTTTTCTTTTACAAACTTCTCATTTTGAGGTAAAAACGAACCGAATGTTAACAACTCTTGATAATAAGGTAATTCACGATTCAGCTTAATTTCTAATGTATGATCATCAATTGCTTTAACACCTAATTCTTCAGGCTTTTTGTTACCTTTGTTAATGTCTTCTGCATTTTTAATATCAAACATAATAAATGCATATTCAGAAGCGTTTTTCGAATCTACTAATTTACGCCAAGCATAAACAAAATCATCTGCTTTAACTTTATCGCCATTAGACCACTTAGCATCTCTTAATTCAATCGTCCACGTTAAACCATCATCAGACTTTTTTGGATCACCTTTCGCAATTCCCGGAATCGCTTTGTCATTCTTGTCTAACTTATACAATCCTTCCATTGTATTATTTAACGCATCGAAAGAAACAGCATCAGTAGCTAATGTTGAATCCATTGATGGAATATCAGAAATAGAAATTAATCGTAACTTTTTGCCATCCCCTGCAGAAGAGTCACTTTCTTTCTTTCCATTTCCACCACTACATGCCGATAAAAATAAAATAACCGACAGAAAAACTAAAAAGCTCCACCTTAAATGTTTGTTGTTCATAAACATTTCCCCTTATTCAATTTTTGAAAATTCAGTCATTTCTGAACTTTCTTCAATTATAAAGTTATTTTCAATTTGTAGCAAGATAACTTATCAAGATATGAAAAATAAATTTCCCACAATTTCTTTATAAATATAAATCACCCAATCCTTGGATACACTATCGGATTGGGTGATTTATATATTTATTATTTAGCGCCTTCTATTTCTACACCTTTTAATGTGTAATCTCCGCCGTATTTATGATTTTGCCAATTTTTAATATATGGCTGTCTCAGTCTTGCAGCCCCTGTTTGGAATAATGGTGAAATAGAAGCTGAATCTAAGAACTCTGATTCTGCATCTTGAAGTATTTTAATACGCTTATCACTATTTTCTGATTTAAGCATTTCATCAGAATTTGCTTCTTCTAATGCTTTATCATATTCTTTATTCGCATATCCTGTTTGGTTATGTGGTGAATCTGATGTAAATAAATCTAAAAATGTTGTTGGATCTGGATAGTCAGGGAACCAACCAGCAAATGAAATATCAAAATCTTTTTTAGTTTCTAATGCAAGCTTTTGTTTAAATGGCTGTTGTTTAATTTTCAAAGTAACACCAGGTAAATTTTTCTCTACTTGCTCTTTAACAAATTCACCTGCTTTTTTAGACTCGTCTTCATCATAAGTTAATAATTCAATCGTAAATTTGTCTTTTCCTAAATCTTTTTTAGCTTTGTCCAAATGTTTTTTAGCTTCAGCTTTATCATAGCTTAAAGGTGATTTAACGCCTTCTGTATAATCCTTATTGTCTCCATCTTTTACAAAATCTTTAATCATTATAGTGTCTAATGGTTTAGAACCATTGTTGAGCAATGAATTAACATAAGATTTTTTATCTATTGATTTCGCTATCGCTTTTCTTAAATCTTCATTTTTTAAGTTTTCGTTCTTTTCTTTATTAATTCTAAAGAAATAACTACCCGATGTAGATTCAGTTGAAAAATCTTCTCTGTCTTTATATTTCTTAACATTTTGTGCATCTAAACCTACCATATCTAACTTGCCAGTTTGATACATGTTAATAGCCGTTTGTGTGTTTTTAACAACTTTAATGTTCACATCTTTAATGTTCACTTTATCTTTATCCCAGTATTGATCATTCTTTTCCAATTTCCATCTATCTTCTGGTTTCCATTCAGTTAATTTATATGGCCCATTTGATAAAGTTGTTTTATCTGTTGTACCAAATTTGTCTCCTTGTGCTTTAACAAACTTTTCATTTTGTGGCATATAAGAACTAAAAGCTAATAAACTTTCCATCCATGGCACGTCTTTAATCAGTTTAATTTCGAGTGTATGATCATCAATTGCTTTCACACCAAGTTCTTCAGGTTTCTTATCTCCAGCTGTTATTTCTTTCGCATTTTCTATATTTTCAAACATATATGAAAATTCTGCTGCTGTGTCAGGATCAACTGAGCGCTGCCATGCGAAGACGAAATCATTCGCCGTAACTGGATCACCGTTTGACCACTTTGCATTATCTCTTAATTTAATCGTCCATGTTTTACCATCACTCGATTTCTCAGGTTTATCTTTCGCAACGCCTGGGATAGGCTTATCATCTTTATCAAGTACATATAAACCCTCTAACGTTTGGGTAAATGTTGTAAATGAAACTTGATCAGCAGCTAATGAAGGGTCCATCGTAGGTATATCATCACCAGATGATAGGTTGAGTTCATTTTTAGATTTAGACTGCTTAATATTATTATCACTGTCCTTTTTATTATCGCCACTACATGCAGATAAAATCAGTACAAAAGATACGAACATTACAAACATTACTTTATACCTTTTATTCATATTCATAAGCCTCCTATTTTTTATAAAAACTTGTTTGATATAAAGAATAGCAATCAATGTTTCCATTGATTGCTTTCATTCACTTTTATTTAGCTCCAGCGATTTCTACTTCTTTAAGAGAGTAGTCACCACCGAATTTATGTGGCTGCCAGTTTTTAACGTATGGTTGACGTAAACGAGCAACACCTTGTTGGTAAAGTGGTCCAATAGATGCTGAATCTAAGAACTTAGTTTCTGCATCTTGTAATAATTTTGTACGTTTAGCACTATTTTCATCTTTCAACATTTCATCTGAATTAGCTTCTTCTAAAGCTTTATCATATTCAGCATTTGAATATCCAGTTTGGTTATGAGGGCTATTTTTCTTGAATAAATCTAAGAAAGTTGTTGAATCTGGATAGTCAGGACCCCAACCAGCAAATGCAATATCATAGTCGCCTTTAGATTCTAAATCTAATTTTTGTTTAAATGGTTGTTGTTTAATTTTTAAAGTAACGCCTGGTAAGTTTTTCTCTACTTGTTCTTTCACAAATTCAGCTGCTTTTTTAGATTCATCAGCATCATAAGTTAATAACTCAATATTGAATTTGTCTTTTCCAGTAGCTTTTTTAGCTTTTTCTAATAATTTTTTAGCTTCTTCTTTATCATAATTTAATGGAGATTTAACGCCATCGATGTAATCTTTACCATCTTCATCTTTAACAAAATCTTTAACCATTAATTTATCTGAAACTACCGAACCATTATTTAATAATGATTTTACATATTCATCTTTATCAATTGATTTTGCAAATGCTTTTCTTAAATCTTCATTTTTCAAATCTTTATTTTTCGTATTGTTAATTCTAAAGAAGTAATTTGAAGAGTTTAATTCAGTTGAAAAATCTTTTTTATCTTTATATTTATTAACATTTTGTGGGTCTAATACTACTGAATCTAATTTACCCGTTTGATACATGTTTAGAGCTGTTTGAGTTTCTTTTACGACTTTATAGTTTACTTCTTTTAATTTAACTTTGTCTTTATCCCAATATTCTTTGTTTGGTACTAATTTCCAGTTATCTTCAGTTTTCCACTGTTCTAATTGGAAAGGACCGTTTGATAAAGTTGCATCAGCTGTTGTACCGAATTTTTTGCCTTGTTTTTCAACGAATTTTTCATTTTGAGGCATGAATGAACCGAAAGCAAATAGACTTTGCATCCAAGGAACGTCTTTCACTAATTTAATTTCTAATGTTTGATCGTCTACTGCTTTAACACCTAACTCTTCTGGTTTTTTCTTACCAGCAGTAATATCTTTAGCGTTCTCGATATTTTCAAACATGTATGCATACTCAGCTGCAGTATCTGGATCTACCGTTCTTTGCCATGCGTAAACGAAATCATGCGCTGTAACTGGATCCCCATTTGACCATTTAGCGTTGTCGCG
Organism: Mammaliicoccus sp. F-M27; assembly: GCF_022387115.1. Lineage (NCBI taxonomy): Bacteria > Bacillati > Bacillota > Bacilli > Caryophanales > Staphylococcaceae > Mammaliicoccus > Mammaliicoccus sp. F-M27. The sequence goes on from NZ_JAJNIE010000004.1 coordinate 57,780, forward strand.
TAACTTAATCGTCCACGTTTTCCCGTCTTCAGATTTTTTAGGATCTTCTTTAGCAACACCTGGAACTGGTTTATCATCTTTATCTAACACATATAACCCTTCTAAAGTTTGGTTAAAAGTAAAGAATGATACTTGGTCAGTTGCTAACGATGAGTCCATCGTTGGAATATCAGATGTAGAAGCTAAGTTTAAGACGTTTTCAGATTTTTCACTTTTAACGCCGCCTTTACCTCCATCTTCACTTTTAGAACCGCCACCACTACATGCTGCTAATGTTAAAACAACTGCAACTAAAATTGATAATAAAGCCGCTAATCTTTTCCTCATATAGCTCTTCCCCCTTGTTTTTTTCTCCTAAATTTTCAGAAGATTCTTAATTTTATTATATTTTAAAAATGTATAAAAAACAATAGTGTTTCATACAATTTTCAAACAATTGATATATTGCAAAATAAAATCATAATTAACTTTATAACAATTTTAATTTTAGTTGAAAATTAAAATTATGCTTCAGTTAAATCAAAATCTTTGTTATAATTTTCTTTTTTCTCAGCAAATTCCTTTTCAGAACAATATACAAAGTGATCTGGTCCTACTTCTCTAAGTTCCAAGTTGTCATCATCCTCATATTTATGTATCTCAGGATTATATGAAGATCTCGTTCTTGTTCTTTCAGAATCAGGATCTGGTAACGGAATAGCAGATAATAAAGATTTTGTATATTCATGTTGAGGATGTTTATATATTTGTTCAGATGGCCCTAGTTCAACCAGCTTTCCAAAGTACATAACACCGATTCTGTCTGAAATATATTTAACCATTGATAAATCATGTGCGATGAATAAGAATGTTATACCTTTTTCATCTTGAAGCTTCTGCATTAGGTTAACCACTTGTGCTTGAATAGATACATCAAGTGCAGAAATAGGTTCATCTGCAATGATAAATTCAGGTTCAACAGCTAATGCGCGTGCGATTCCCAACCTTTGTCTTTGACCACCAGAGAATTCATGTGGATATCTATTCGCATGTTCTTTAGATAGACCAACTGTCTCTAATAAGTCATAAACACGTTTTTTTCTTTCTTCTTTACTAGAAACGAGTTTATGCACATCTAATCCTTCAGCTACAATATCCATCACTTTTAACCTCGGATTTAAAGATGCATATGGATCTTGGAAAATCATTTGCATACGGCGATTAAATTTTAAAAGATCTTTTCTCTTTTTAATATTTTGAATATCAACATTATCAAATATGACTTTACCGTCAGTAGCATCATATAGTTTGATAAGTGTACGTCCAGTTGTGGATTTACCACAACCAGATTCACCTACTAAACCTAATGTTTCACCTTTATAAATTTTAAAAGAGATATCATCAACTGCTCTAACTTCATTTTTCTTACCGACGTTAAAATATTGTTTCAAATTTTGCACATCAATTAATACTTCTTTATTATGAGCCATTAGAACGTCACCCTTTCTACACGTTTTGGCTTGTCAAATTGATCTGGTGTTGCTTTTTGTTTTAATTTAACAGCTTCTGGTAATTCCACTTCAGGTGCTCGTTCATCTAATAACCAAGATTTAACGAAGTGTGTTGGAGACACTTGGAACCAAGGTGGCTCTTCCTTATAGTCAATATCTAGTGCATATTCACTTCGTCTCGCAAACGCATCACCTACAGGCGGCTTAATCAAATCTGGTGGTGTACCAGGAATTGCTAGTAGTTCTGTATCATGAGTCGTTTCTAAGCTTGGCATTGAAGACAACAATCCCCAAGTATACGGATGTTTAGGATTATAGAAAATTTCATCTACTGAACCTGTTTCAACAATTTGACCACCGTACATTACTGCCACTCTATCAGCAACGTTCGCTACAACACCTAAATCATGGGTAATAAAAATGATAGAAGTATCAATTTTATGTTGTAATTCTTTCATTAATTCCAAAATTTGTGCTTGTATCGTAACATCCAATGCTGTAGTTGGTTCATCTGCAATTAACACTTTAGGGTCACATGCTAAAGCAGTTGCAATAACAATCCTTTGCCTTTGACCACCAGAGAATTGGTGAGGATAGTTATTAAATCTTTCTTTAGCTTTCGGTAATCCTACTAAGTTTAAAATATCCAATGCTCGCTTTTTAGCATCATGTTTGGATAATTTTTGATGCTTAATAAGTGGCTCCATAACTTGTTTCCCAATTTTCATTGTAGGATTTAAAGAAGTCATTGGATCTTGGAATATCATGCCAATTTCTTTACCACGAATTTTTTGCATTTCTTTTTCTTTTAATTTAGCTAAATCTTTCCCGTCGAATAAGATTGAACCATCTTTAATTCTACCTACCTTTTTAGGCAGTAACTGCATGAGTGCTTTTGTTGTAACTGATTTCCCTGATCCAGATTCACCAACAATAGCAAGTGTTTCTCCTTTATCTAAATAAAAGTCTACACCTCTTACAGCTTGTACTTCCCCCGCGTCAATGTCGAAGGAAACATGTAAGTTATTTACTTCTAATATTCTCTTAGCCATAATTAATTTCCTCCTTATTATTTACGCATTTTAGGGTCGAAAGCATCTCTTAATCCATCACTGAATAAGTAGAAGAATAAGATTAACAAACTAAGCACGATAGCTGGTACAAATAATTCATGTGGGAAGATTAATAACATTTTTCTTCCTGTATCAACTAATGAACCTAATGATGCTTGTGGTGCTGGAATACCTAACCCAATGAAACTTAAGAAAGCTTCGAAGAATATTGCACTTGGAACTGTAAACATTGAAGTTACAATAATAGGTCCTAGTGTGTTTGGCAAGATATGTTTAAAGATTAATTTAAAGTTTGAAACCCCTAACGTTCTAGAAGCCATTACGAATTCTTGTTCTTTAAGTTTTAAGAACTGACCACGTACGATACGACTCATCCCGAGCCAACCTGTTACCGACATCGCTAATATAATGGTCCACATAGATGGATCGAATAATAATACGAATAAAATAACGACAATCAAGTTTGGAATAGAAGATAAAATTTCAACGATACGCTGTAAAATATCATCAATTCTTCCACCAAAGTAACCTGAAACTGCACCATATATAACACCGATAAAGATATCTAGTGCTGCTGCAACTAAGCCAATAAATAGTGATACTTGTGTACCTCTCCATGTACGTGTCCATAAATCACGTCCAAGTTCGTCAGTACCAAACCAGTAATTTTCATTCACGTTTTGACTTTCATATAAATCAAAGCCATCTCGGTCAGTACCATCAAATGGTAAAAATGGAACTTTATCTAACACTGGAATTTTTGGTGGTAAGTTAGCGTGCGAAACATTTTGATCACTAAATTTATGATCATTCATTAGTGGACCAGTAAGTGACACTAATGTCATGATTAACAACCCTATAAGACCAATGACTGCTAATTTATTACCAATTAATTGTTTCCATGCATCTTGCCAAAATGTACGACTTTTTCTTTCGAACTTTTCTTCTACTATTTTGTCTCTACCGTGTAATACAAAGCTATCAGCAGGCATACCTTGTGTAGAATGCGTGACTGAGGCATTATCATAACCGCTATTGTTTAATTTATTTTCTTGATCTTTACTCATTATTTCTTACCTCCTTGCACACGAATTCTCGGATCTATAAGTCCATATAATACGTCAACAATGAAGATAGATATTATAAATAAGAAACTAAATAATAAAGTTAAAGCCATAATGACTGGATAGTCATTTGTTTGAATCGAACGTACGAATTGGTCACCAAGACCTGGTACGCCGAATATATTTTCAATTGTTAAAGTACCTGTTAAAATACCTGCTAACATTGGAACGATAATTGTAACAATAGGAATTAACCCATTACGAACTGCGTGTCCAAATATAACTCGAGCGCTAGACATCCCTTTAGCTCTCGCTAATTCTATGTAATCAGAACCCAAGACCTCAATCATCTCAGAACGAATGTAACGCGCAATTGTTGCTGTCACACCTGCCGCAAGAGCAATTGAGGGTAATACTGCTGTCATAAATCCACTCCAACCTGCTACAGGGAATATTTGCCACTCCACTGCAAATACGTATTGTAGTAATACCGCTAGAACGAACGAAGGAACAGAAATAAATATTACCGATAGGAAGGTGGCCCCATAATCTATAATTGTATTCTGTCTGATAGCAGCAACTATACCAAGTAATAGTCCCGTTATAGTTCCTAAAATCATCGCATATGTACCCATTTCAACAGATGGTCCAAGTCTCGGTTTAATCAAACTCCAAACCTCTCTGTTATCGTATTGGAATGAAATACCAAAGTCTCCTTTTGCAACACTCCCTAAGTAATTTGCATATTGTACTGGTACAGGATCATTCAAACCATACTTTTCGTTTATAATAACCTTTTGTTCTTCTGATAATTTCTCATCGTTGTACGGTGAACCCGGTAACAATTTCATTAAGAAAAATGTTATCGTCATAATTAAAAACAATGATATGAACATATAAAAAATACGCTTCAAAGTATACCTAACCATTGTTTTGCCTCCTATCCCCTTATCGAATTCATATTTCTTTTAATATTCTGAAATATTTATATACATTATACAGAATTTATACAATGTAAATCAACACGAATATTCTGAATTTTGAATATGAAACTCTCTAAAATAGGTGATTATTTTATTACAATAAAGCGACAACGCGATGATAATATACACATATGCAGTATAATTATACCATTCATGGATAATTATTACCTATTTTTTCTAATTTTCAGTCATTTATTATGTAATCGTATGCAATAATTATACATAAGTAAAATTACACTTATTTTTTTATTAAGTTCCGCAAAACATAAAATCTTTTTTTCAATCTGTTATAATACAATTAATTCTAAACGTAAGAGGTAGGTAATTATGAAATTTTGGGGTATTTTTTCTATTTCGTATATAGGTATATTTTTATTATTATGTCTTATCTTTTTAAAGGATGTAGATCAAGCAGTTAATATATACTTTTATATTATGACTTTATTTTTTGCAGCAAGTTGGCTATTGGCAATGAAACAAGATGGTGTTGGAAAAGTATCACGTCAAGCTTTGAGAAAATTTAATTTCCACATGAAATCAAAAGCTTCACAAGATTATTTGAAAGATGATCAACTCATGAATCCTAATATGAATAATTTACATTTAAAAGAAACGAAACAATATAATTGGATAGTTCCATTTGTCACATTAAGCACTTTATTTTTTATCATTTCAATCATTATTGGATTTGTCGTTTAAACATCGTAAAAAAATGTTCGGACAATATCTTTCAAGTCTTCGTGCATTTTATCCAGTATTTACCAAAATAGTAAAATTTTAAAATAAAAAAAGATCTCTTCACTAGGCAATAGCCTAATGAAGAGATCTTTTATATTGAATATTATTTTGTATACTTTTTAAATACTAATACTGCATTATGTCCGCCAAAACCAAGACTATTACTCATTGCGTACTCTATATCTAATTTAGCCGCTTTGTTCGGTGTATAGTCTAAATCAATTTCTGGATCAGGTGTATCCGCATTGATAGTAGGTGCTACAATACTATTCTCAATAGATAATGCAGTTAAGATTGATTCAACTGCACCAGTCGCACCAAGTAAATGTCCCATCATTGATTTAGTAGAACTTACTTTTAAGTTTTTAGTAGCTTCTCCAAAAGTGGATTTAATTGCTAAAACTTCATATAAATCACCGATTGGCGTACTTGTACCATGAGCATTTAAATATTGAATGTCTTCAGGTTTAATGCCTGCATCTTTAATTGCTGCTTGCATAGCGCGTGCTCCGCCTTCTCCATTTGGTGAAGGTGCAGTAATATGATAAGCATCTCCTGTTGATCCATATCCTACTACTTCAGCATAAATATGAGCGCCACGTGCTTCAGCTGATTCAAGTGATTCTAGGACAACCACTCCAGCTCCTTCACCCATAATAAACCCATCTCTGCCTTCTTGGAATGGACGACATGCTGAATTTCTATCAGGGTTTGTAGATAATGCTTTATTAGCACTAAATCCTGCCATTGCCATTTCTGTTATAGGTGCCTCTGTACCACCTGCTAACATTAAATCAGCATCTCCACGTTGAATAATTTTAAAAGCTTCTCCAATAGAGTTTGTACCTGTTGCACAAGCCGTAACTGTACAACCGTTAGGCCCTCTTGCACCTAAATCAATAGATACTTGTCCTGTAGCCATATCAGGAATCATCATTGGTACGAAGAATGGACTTACTCTTTTAGGTCCACGTTTCAATAACATGTTGTGTGAAACTTCGAATGTTTCCATTCCGCCGATACCTGACCCAATCCAAACACCTATTCGATCACTGTTCTCGTCAGTAATTTCGAATTTAGAGTCCTTTAAAGCTTCACGAGCAGCAACAATTGCGTATTGAGTAAATCTGTCCATTTTACGAGAATCTTTTTTCGCAATATGATTTTCAATGTTAAAATCTTTCAATTCACCTGCTAATTTAGCTGGAAATTCAGAAACATCAATTCTTGTTATTTCATCTATGCCGTTTACACCATTAATTGCATTATTCCAAGTTGTAGGCACATCATTTCCTAACGGGTTTAACGTCCCTAAACCAGTCATTACAACACGCTTTTTCTCTGTCATTATTCAATATCCTCCTATTTACCCCAGCGTAACGTTATGGCACCCCATGTCAGGCCACCACCAAATCCAACTAGGACTATTGTATCGTTGTCTTTTATTTTACCTTGTTCTAATTCATATGCAATACTTAAGGGTATTGATGCAGCAGATGTATTCCCGAATCTATCTACTGTTACACTCATTTTTTCTTTTTCAATACCTAATCTTTCTCTAGCAGATTCCATAATTCTAATATTGGCTTGGTGTGGTACGAACATATCAATGTCATTTGCCGTAAGACCAGCTTTTTCTACTACTTTAGTAGAAGCTTCTCCCATAATTCTTACTGCGAATTTAAACACTTCTCTACCATTCATTTGAATCGTATGTTCATCCATATCTTGATATAAATATGGCGCTCCGTTACCATCTGAACCAAGCTCAACACCTAAAATACCTCTACCTTCAGATACTTCACCAATGATAGCAGCACCCGCTCCATCACCGAATAAAATTGCTGTACTACGATCATGCATATCTGTAATTTTAGTGAGTTTATCAGCACCAACTACTAGTACGTTTTTATAAAGACCTGAATTAACAAATTGTTGTGCAGTCACAATACCATAAATAAACCCAGTACAAGCCGCAAGTTGGTCCATTGAAGGCACTTTATTTAAGCCTAATCTCTTCTGTAAAGTTGTTGCAACAGTTGGAAATGGTTTATCACCTGTTGAAGTTGCTACGATAACCATTTCTATTTCATCTTTATCTATACCTGCATCTTCTATCGCTCTAACTGCCGCTTCATAAGCTAAATCACTTGTGTCTTCATCATCCGCAGCAAAGCGTCTTTCTTTAATACCTGTCATTTTAGTAATCCATTCATCGGATGTTTCTAAATATTTTTCAAAATGTTCATTTTTTACCACACGTTTCGGCGCATAAGCACCAAAACCTTTTATACCAATATCCATTATATTGACACCTTCTTATAATCTGTTGTTATTATCAGGTACTAATTTAACACACTTATGCCTTAATACACAAGCACAGTCTTATTAATAGAAAATATTTAAATCGTTTTCATAATTATAGGTATACAATTTATAAAAAGTTAATTATAATGAAAGATATGATATTAAAAGTTACGGAGGATGAGATATGCATTACATCTTAACATTCATATGGGCATTCTTATTGTCACAAATGATTAACTTTGTTTTACATAGTTTAGGTGGCTCTACAGAAGCGCTAAACTTTGTTAGTCCAACAGTTTATGCTGTTATCTTTACAGTTGTTATTATTCTACTAGATATTTTAGTTGGTAAACCTTCATCGGACAAACAAAAAGCACAACATTCATAAAAAAAATCCCGTCAATTTCATTTGACGGGATTTTTTCTTTATTCATTTACTTCAAATTTCACTTCACCATCTACTAGTTGTACATCTACATTTGTACCTTCTTTTAATTCTTGACCGATCATCAATCTTGCTAATGGTGTTTCGATTTGTCTTTGTACAAATCGTTTTAATGGTCTTGCGCCAAATTGTGGTTCGTATGCTTCTTGCGCAATCCATTCTTTAACATCTTGGTCCACATTAATTTTGATGTGTTGATCTACCAATCTAATATTTAAGTTCGTAACAATATGGTCAACGATAAAACTCATATCTTTAACTGATAATGGTTTAAATAATACAATGTCATCCATTCTATTTAAAATCTCTGGCTTGAAGTAAGCATGTAAACTTTCGTTCACTTGTTTTTTAGCTGAATCTTCAATTTCACCATCGTCTGTTACACCTTCTAATAAATATTGCGAACCGATATTACTCGTCATAATGATAATCGTATTTTTGAAATCAACACTGCGCCCTTTCGCATCTGTTAATCTACCTTCATCTAACAATTGTAACAATACGTTGAATACATCATTATGTGCTTTTTCAATTTCATCAAGTAGTATGACAGAGTATGGCTGTCTTCTAACTGCTTCAGTTAGTTGGCCACCTTCTTCATAACCTACATAACCTGGAGGCGCACCAATGAGTCGTGCGACTGAATGTTTTTCCATATATTCACTCATATCTATTCTAATCATATGTTTTTCAGAATCGAATAAAGTTGCTGCTAATGTCTTAGCTAATTCTGTTTTACCGACACCTGTTGGACCTAAGAATAAGAAGCTACCAATTGGTCTATTTGGATCTTTAATACCTGCTCTTGCTCTAACTACTGCATCAGATACTAAATCAACTGCTTCATCTTGTCCTACTACTCTCTCGTGTAAAATATCTGATAGTTTAAGCAATTTATCTCTTTCAGTCTCAACTAGTCTTGAAACTGGAATACCTGTCCATTGACTTACGATATAACCAATTTCTTCATCTGTTACAATTTCTCTAATCAAACGATCATGATCAGAACCTGTTTCTTCAGCAAATTCATTTTCTAGCGCTTTTAATTCCGCTTCTATTTGAGGTATTTTACCGTGTTTAAGTTCTGCTGCTTTCGCTAAATCATATTGATTTTCCGCATTTTCTAAAGCTTGTTTACTTTCATCTAACTCTGCTCTTTTATCTTGAAGTGATTTGATTTGTTCTTTTTCTTGTTCAACTTTACTTTGTAATTGTTGTTGTTTTTCTTTTTCGTCTGCTAATTCTTTTTGTAATTCTTCTAAACGTATTTGGCTACTTTGATCAGATTCAGACTTAAGTGCATTTTCTTCAATTTCAAGTTGCATAACACGTCTATTTACTGCATCTAATTCTGTAGGGTTAGAACCCATTTCTGTACGAATCGTCGCACATGCTTGGTCAACTAAGTCTATTGCTTTATCTGGTAAGAATCGATCAGTGATATATCTATCTGATAATTCTGTCGCTGCTACTAACGCTCTATCTTGTATACGCACACCGTGGTGAACTTCATATCTTTCTTTCAAACCTCTTAAAATTGAAATAGTATCTTCTAAGTCTGGTTCTTTCACGTTCACTTTTTGGAAACGTCTTTCTAATGCAGAGTCTTTTTCAATGTATTGACGGTATTCATTTAAAGTTGTTGCACCGATACAGTGTAATTCACCTCTAGCTAACATTGGTTTGAGCATATTACCTGCATCCATAGCACCTTCTGTTTTTCCTGCGCCAACAAGCATATGAATTTCATCAATGAAAAGTAAAATTTTACCTTCTGAATCTTTTACTTCTTTTAAAACAGCTTTCAATCTTTCTTCAAATTCACCTCTAAATTTAGCACCCGCCACTAAAGCTGATAAATCTAATTCAAATATCGTCTTATCTAAAAGTGATTCAGGAACGTCTCTTCTAACGATACGTTGCGCTAATCCTTCTACAATTGCTGTTTTACCTACACCAGGTTCCCCAATTAATACCGGGTTGTTTTTGGTTTTTCTACTTAATATGCGGATCGTATTTCGAATTTCTTCGTCTCTACCAATAACTGGATCCATTTTACCTTTTCGTACTTCTTCAACTAAATCTCTACCATATTTAGATAGTGCTTCATATTGCACTTCAGGATTTTGTGATGTCACACGATTACCCCCTCTTATTTTATTAATAATTTCATTTATGACTTCTTTCTTATTTCCAACGATGTCTTTAGTCGTTTGGTCAACTTCCATTGCTGCTTTTAAAATATGTTCCATAGACATGAAGTCATCTTGCATTTCTTCTTTAATTTGATTAGCTTTGTTAAACAATTCATTGAGTTTCGGCGACACGTATTGTCCATATTGGACGTTATCACCTTTTACTACAGAATATTGATTTAACTTTTGTTCATATTTCTCTTTTAATGATTCTGTATCAATTTTAGCTCTGTCTAATGTTCTTTTAAAAATACTTTCATCTTCATTTAACGCTGATAATAATACAGCTTCTATTTCAATATTTTGTAGTTGATGTGATTGTGATAATTGTTGTGCTTTCTCGATAACACTTTGAACTGAATATGTCATTTGATTAATATCCAAATGTATCACCTCTTTTAATTTTTCATCGGTCTAATAGTTTGACTATCTTTGACCTTAATTTAATTATATACTGTTTGACCTTCTTTGACAAATATAAAACATCAAATTTTCAAAGCTTTTTAATCCCATATTATGGTAAAATACAATTGAAAATAAACGGGGAAGTGATCTTTTGCAAACTACATATACAGAAGCTACTTCAGTTATTGAATACATTATAAACAACGGCCAACGACTACATTTTGACACTCACCATTATATATACCATTCTGGAGACTTATGTAATCATATTTATGTCATTTCTGAAGGAAAAGTTATTACACATCGTGTGATGGAAGACGGAAAAGAATTTAATACGAAATTATTAGGAAGACATAGTATCTTCGGTTCGACTACTTTGTTTTGTGGCAGAAAAACACATAGCCTCTCAGCCCGGGTGAAAGAAGCAGCAATCGTATACAGCATGTCAAAAAACCAATTTGAAGAAGCGATATTAAATGATGAAGTGCTAAAATACGAATGGTTACTGTGGGTTCAAAACGAAAACGAAAAGAACGAATATCTAATCAGAGATGTATATACTTTAGGAAAAACAGGTGCTTTCTATTCCATACTCATCAAACTAGCAAACACATACGGCGTTCAAGTTGATGATCGTATTTTGATTAATGTAGATTTAACCAATCATGAATTAGCTAACTTCTGTAACGTAACAAGAGAAAGTGTTAATCGAATGTTGAGCTATTTAAAAAAGGAAAACATCGTCTCTGTACAGCATAAAAGAATTACGATACATGATTTAGATTACTTAAAAAAATCTATAAACTGTGAAAACTGTCCTTTATCAATTTGTAGAATAGAATAATTAAAACTGTCCTACTCGAACCATACCCTAGGCAAGCTTGCACAAACAAAATCGTCCCATTATAAAAAAAGCATATCACGCTACTTACTGAATAAAATCAGTAGCGTGATATGCTTATTTGTTTTATTAGCTTACACCTAATGCAATTTTAGCGTAACGTGACATTTTGTCTTTACCCCATGGTGGATTCCAAACGATGTTAACTTCTGTTTCTTTAACTTCAGGTAATTCAGCTAAAGCTGTTTTAACCTGATCTATAATTTGTGGCCCCATAGGACAACCCATAGAAGTTAGTGTCATTTCTACTGTACATAATCCAGCATCGTCTAAGTCAACGTTGTATATAAGACCTAAGTTAACTATGTCAATTCCAAGTTCTGGGTCAATTACGTTTTCAAGTGCACCAATAATACTATCTTTCATTTCTTCTTCCATATTTTCACCTCATTCTTAAAGTTACTATATATAATATATCAAATTTAAAGCATTGGTTAAAGAAAATGATATGATATTATAGTATGTATCAAAAAGAAAATGAGTAAGGAGTTATCGATATGGAAAAACATTTAATCTGTTTAGATTTAGATGGCACATTATTAAATGATGAAAAGCACATCTCACCTTTTACTAAAAGCGTATTACAATATTTAAAGAAGTCAGGTCATGAAATTATTATTTCAACAGGTCGACCATATCGAGCAAGCGTAGATTATTATAATGCAATGGATATGAACACACCTATTATTAATTTTAATGGTGCCTATATACACCACCCTACTGACAATAGATTTGAACCAAAGCACGAACAATTTGACGCACGAATAGCTTCTAAAATTTTCCAAGATATAAGCCAACTTAACGTTAAAAACGTTATAGCAGAAGTAAGAGATCAAGTTTATATTAATACTTATGATCAAACATTATTTGAAGGTTTTAGTATGGGTAACCCAGAAATTAAGTATGGTGAATTAAACCAGTTACTTCCAGAATCACCGACGAGCTTATTAATACAAGCAGAGGAAAATGAAATTCCTAATATTAAGAAGCACTTAAATAAGCATTACGCTGAATTTATAGAACATCGTCGTTGGGGCGCACCATTTCCTGTTATTGAGATTGTTAAAAAGGGTATTAACAAAGGCAAAGCTGTGAAATATGTAGCTGAATATTTAAATATAGACTTTGATAATATCATTGCATTTGGCGACGAAGATAATGATTTTGAAATGATACAATTTGCTAATTACGGAATTGCTATGGGTAATGCTATTCCAGAACTTAAAGAAATTTCAACAGAAGTTACAGACACTAATAACAATGATGGTATCGGAAAATACTTAAACAAACATTTTGGACTAAATATGTAAGGGGTTATTCAAATGAAAATGATAGTAGATAGTGGTTCAGATTTAACATTATCACAAATTGAAGAATATGGATTCTACTTTTTACCTTATGGGATCGTCATTGATAACCAAAATAAAGTAGACCAATATGAAATATCGAACGAAGAAGTATTAGCTGCCATCAAGCAAAATAAACACCCTAAGACAAACCAAGCAACTATGGAACAAATGACTAAAGTATTCACAGAAATCGCCGAAAACAATGAACAAGCTATTTATTTAGCTTTTAGCAGCGCTTTAAGCGGCACATACCAAACTGCATGCTTAGTTAAAGAGCAAGTTAAAGAAGAGTACCCTAATCTTGACTTAGCCATCTATGATACTTTAAGTGCTTCAATGGGCTGTGGGAAACTTATACTCGATGTTCAAGATAAAATCCAGCAAGATTATACATTTGAAGAATTAGATCAATATATTAAAGTCAAACTCGAGAAAATTAGACATTTATTTACGGTAAAAGACTTAAACTATTTAGCAAGTGGCGGCAGATTATCTAAAGGACAAGCTTTTCTAGGTAATTTATTAAACATAAAACCTTTATTACACGTAGAAGAAGGTAAACTTGTACCTATCGAAAAATATCGTGGCTCTAAAAAGCTATGGCATGCCATTATAGAAAAAATGAAACATGAAAATAGCGACTTTTCAAATGAAACAATCTATATAACACATGCTGATGATTACGAAGATGCAGAAAGACTAAAATCATTGATGCAAGACACTTTATCACCTAAAGATGTGATCATTTCAAACATTGGTCCTGTTATTAGTTCTCATACAGGAAGTGGCACGATCGCAATATTTTATTATAAGGAGTGATCGTAATTGAATAAAATTATCGTAGTTGGTGCAGTTGCTGGTGGGGCCACAGTTGCATCACAAATTAGACGTCTTGATTCAGAAAGTGAAATTGTTGTATATGAAAAAGATAGAGATATGAGTTTTGCGAATTGCGGTTTACCTTACTATTTAGGTGAAGTTGTAGAAGATAGAGATTTAATGTTATCTGCAACACCCGAACAATTTTATAATAAAAAAAATATCACTGTAAAAACTTATCATGAAGCAATCGCTTTAAATGATGCACATAAAACAATTACGATTAAAAATCATCAAACTGGTGAAACTTTTGAAGACCAATATGACACACTTATTTTAAGTCCCGGTTGTCGAGCAAGACACTTACCTATTCAATCAGATAGAGTATTCACTTTAAGAAACTTAGTTGATACAGATGAAATTGAAAACTTTATCGTAAACGAAAAGGTTCAATCTGCATTGATAGTTGGTGCTGGATATGTCAGTTTAGAAATTTTAGAGAATTTATTTTATAGAGGCATAGAGACAACTTTAATTCATAGAAGTGATCATATTAACAAAAGTATGGATAAAGATTTAAATAACGTCATCTTTGAAGAATTAGATAAAAGAGAGATTCAATATCGATTAAATGAGGAAATTGAAAGTATTTCTGATCGAACAGTTACATTTAAATCTGGCCATGTTGAAGACTATGATATCGTTATTACAGGTGTTGGGATTGAGCCAAATAGTGATTGGCTGAAATCATCATCACTTCAATTAAATGAACAAGGTTACGTGCCAGTTAATGAATATTTCGAAACAAATTTAGAAGGCGTTTATGCAATTGGTGATGTGATTGAAACGTTTTATAGACATACTAAAACACCTACAAGTATCACTTTAGCTTGGGGTGCACATAGAGCTGCTTCGTTAATTGCTGAAAATCTCGTGGCGAAGTCATCCAATGAAAAATCTGCATTCCGCGGTCTGTTAGGAACAAATATCGTTCGTGTATTTGATTATGCACTAGGAAGTGTCGGCATCTCAGAAAGTGAATTGGAAAATTATGATGTTGGTGTTGTCGAGCAAACTCAAAAGCAACATGCTGGTTATTATCCAAATGCTGAACCCATTACGTTGCGCGTTTATTTCGAAAAGACTTCTCGTAAAATTTTACGTGCATGTGCAGTCGGTAAAGATGGTGCGGATAAACGTATTGATATCTTATCAACAGCTATCATCGGTGAACTCACGATAGATGAATTAAGAGACATAGAAATTGCTTATGCCCCACCTTTTTCTAGTCCAAAAGATATCGTCAATATGATAGGTTATAAAGCACAATCAAAATAAAAAGCATATCACTCTACTGATTTTTCTCAGTAAACAGAGTGATATGCTTTTTTTATTAAATCTTAAAAATCTTGCATTAAATCATCTATTACTTCTTTGACAGTACAGATTGATTTAATAGGACTTATACCTGTTCCTACTGATACATAACCATTTTCTGTATCTCCTTCTACCATACCAAGTCTCATATTTCTTCCAGCACCCATATGTTTAGCGAGTTCTTCATTTGTCGCACCATTTTTATCCATATCTTCTAATTCTTTAGCTAATTTACCCGGCAAAGATCGATAATATGCTGGCAAAGTTCTAAATAAAATTAAATCTTCAGCGTTCGAATCAACGATATATTGTTTTACATTTTCAGCAGCTGGATTTTCTATAGTGGGAATAAGCACACTACCTACATAGACACCTTCAGCACCTAAACAAAACGCAGCTCTCACTCCTCTTACATCGCCAACGCCTCCAGCAGCAATAACTGGAATACTAATTGCATCTACAATCATAGGCACTATGGAAAAAGTACCAATCACACGTTCTGGTACTGTTCCTCCCTCATCGAAACCAGTTGCTACAAATACATCAGCCCCCATTTCTTCTGCAGCTTTCGCATTTTCTATTGTAGGCGTTATAGGTCTAAAAATAATTCTCATATTATTTTCTTTTAATTTATTAAATAATTCTTGATCTAACAAGCCATTAATTAATACTATAGGTACGTTTTCTTCAATAAGCATATCAACGATATTTCCGACGAAAGTAATATCTTCACTGACCATAATTGTTGAAGCAAAAGGTTTATTTGTTAGTTGTTTTATTTTAATAATTTCTTTTCTCATACGTTCTGTCGTTTCAGCTGCTGAACACGTAACCCTTGCTTCTCCTGCATTTGGTCCTAATATCCCTAATCCACCAGCTTCGCTAACGGCTGCAATAAATTTAGGATTAGTCAATGAATTCAAAGGTCCTTGAATAATTGGTTTTTCGATATTAAAAATTTCAGTCACTCTATTTTTCATATTATATCCCTTTCCAATTAATTTTATATAGAGTATATTATTGCATATAATACTATTTATAAAGTAGGCAATAAATAATGACATAGTATCAAAATATGTACTATTACGCTATGAAAGGGTTTATGAGTCATACAGAAATATTTAATCTATATAAATAAACAGACGTACAACGATTAAATTGTACGCCTGTTCCTAATTTTTATTTTCTTTGTCTTTTACTTCTTCTTGAAACGAGGAAGATAAATAAACCGAATAACAATACAACTAATATAGCTGCTACAAAGTAACCATTATTTAATCCTCTTTCGTCAATCACTGCATACAACTCGCTTTCTTCTCTATCAGTGATTAAGTTATATTGATTGTTTTTATTTTTAATGCTATCTCCTAAAATTAAACCGGAAAGCATTTTATTTTTTTCTATCTCTTTATCTGTTAAAGTCACTTTTTTAGAATTGCTTGAATCATTAATATTCAAAATATAATCAACTGTATTCGTATCATAATAAAATACATTTGTGCCTTTATCATGAGGTAAGACTTTAACGTCTCCTTCAAGCAACTCTTGATATTGTTTGAACGTTTCTGAAATTTTTTCTAAATAATTGATGACTTCTTTATCCGTTCTAAAATTCTGTAATTGGTTAATCGTTTCTATTTTTGATCCATTAACTGCTATTTCCGTACCATAATTCATCATTATTGGCCCTTTATAACCCCACATATAAGTCATCATCTGCTTGATACGTGTGCCAGGAAACATATTTTCATTAGCTGCATGTTTAGTAAATCTTTCTGTAAACCAAGTGTCAGCAATGAGTACTTCTCCATCTTGCTTATAGTCTGGTATTTCCGTATCGACAGTTTTAAAAGCATTTTGGATAGCAGTTCTTGTTTTATTAGTAGATAAATGTTTAAAGTTTTTCGCATCAATACCGTCTTTATTTATAATGCCATAAGTATCTAATCCCTCAGGTAAAAATGCTTGAGCATCGATATCATCCTGTACAATATTCATTGATATTCCATCTACATCGTACTGATCTACAAAAGATTTTACTTTAGCTTTATAAATCCCCTGGTTCTCGTTATCTTTTAAATCTATAAATTTATCATTTTTAAAATAAGACTGTTGTACTTTGTTTAAATCACCATTAACAGATTGCTTAAATTCACCTGTATAAGTAGTCGGCATATCGACAATAATTTTCATGTCTTTTTTATGTATTTCACTAATAAGGGATTTAAATGCCTTTTCCCCACCTAAAACGTTATCAATCTCATCATAGTTATTGACTTTATAGCCTAAAAAGTCATTTTGTTCATGTGAAAACACTGGAGAAATGTGTATCGTATTAAATCCCATGTCATGTATATAGTCTAATTTAGATTCAATACCTTGAAAATCTCCACCAAGTGGTAAATCTTTAGATTTCTCGTTGTTTTTTATCATTTTATTATTATCATTATTACCGTTCATAAAACGATCGACGACTAAACTATATATTCTAGGATATTTAACATCTTTGTATTCTTTATCTTGCGCAAATGCATAGCCATTAAAAAGTGGCGCAATCAGTATTACTGTTATGATTAATTTTGTCCATTTATTCATTTACTCAACCCTCTTTATTACCAATTATCTCTATTATACTAAAACGTTTACTTTACTGATAGAACAACATGAAATTGTCATAAAAAATATTTCTATAGAAAAATCCATTCATAACTTTGTTTGTAAAAGTTATGAATGGATTTGTTACAGTTAATCATTAACCAAAATGTAATACACCCATTGGTAAATAACTACCTAATAAAATTGTTAATACCATCACAACAATAGTTGCAATGAAAAATCCTTGGCTCTTTTTATTCTTTTTCTTCTTAGCAATTGTCATTTCAATTAATCCAATTACAGCAAGTCCAAGAATAAATTTGATACCGTATAGCATGCCATTAATGCCCATAGCTTGTATAAATATAACAAGACCAGAAATTAATGTAAGCACCATGAATAATCTTAATACCATATGTACTGGTTTGTTTGTAACTTTCATATATACTACAAAGAATAAAATAATAGTTACTAGCCAGCTAAAAATATGGAAATGTATCATATTCAGTTCCCCCTAAATATTAATATTTGTTTTCCACTAGCATTATAACATAGGAACAAATATAATAAGGCTCTTTTTTATATACCAAATGTTAAAGTTTGTTGAGTTTTCACAATTTATTCAAAAGTTTATTCATATAACAATAATAAAAGAACTTTGGAGATAAATCTCAACTCAAAATAAATAACAACTTATACCACTGATATATTCAGCTAGACATGAGTTGTTATTAATTTTGAAATCTACGATTTTGCAAGTGTATGCTGTATGTTACAAGACTCACTAAACAAGCAACATAGAAGCACTGTATGTTTTAAAATCTTACGATTTTGAAAGTGCATGCTTGCCTAGGGGTATGGTTCGAGCCTGTAGTCTCTCACTCATACTATTCCCCCGGGCGTCAGCACTTTGCAAAATCGCGGAGAATATTATAAAGATTTTTGCTATTTATCATGTGGACCTTCACTTGATAAATTCATGAGGTCTATTTATCATGTGAGCCCTGACTTGATAATACCAAAGATATTGCACTTGTTTCCTCGGAATCATAAGCTGTCTCTTTCAACTTTATTTGATATTCATTTTTCATCGACATCTCTACTCCTTAGCTGGAACATAATTCATAAAATCTGTAAAGAATATGTTTTCTTTTTTATTCTCGACAAAAGTGTATTCTAAGTCATCGTATCCGACTGATGAACCCTCTAATTCTCCTGTACCTTTTAATAATAATTTTGGTGCTTTTTTAGTAGGAATATCATATCGTTTTCTAAGCTGTTTCACATTGTATTCATCATTTTTCAATTGATATTCTGCTGAATAGTTTGGCGCACTTGGATTATAAGATATATTGCCATCCTTATATTTTTTTAAGTCTTTGAAATCAGCATACTGTGCAAAAAACTTAAACTCTTCTATTTCTTTCTTTAATTTCTCATCGTTTATTTGTTTAGTAGGAATAATTTTATTGTTCTCCATTTTTATTGGATAATCTTTATCAATACTGTCAACCATACCGTCTTTATCTTCAAAAGTTTCCCTAGTTTCAAAGGACCCTGTCGCTGTCCTTTTATTTCTATCTATATTTAAGACCATTGCTCTTGAAAACATATTTTCCCCTCGTTTTTGGATAACCATTTTGGAACTAAGTATCCACATCCCTTTATCATCCTTATCAAACTCTTCATCTCGGTATCCTTCTTTGTCATATAGATCCTCTAAGTTTTTTATTGGGTACATGTCTAATGTTTTGCTGAATTTTTGCTTGATTTGTTCTTCTTTATTTGGCTTTTTACCTGTTACTTTATCCATCATTCCACATCCTCCAATAAATATTGTTAACATTATCAAACTTATGCATATTACTAATTTCTTTGAATGAACCATCTACTCACGCTTTCTATTTAACTTTTAATTGTTCGTTTATAGATATTTATATTACCATTTTATATAACTAGATAATGGTGAATCAACCTATTTTTTGTCTATTTACAAAAATTGATTTTATTAATTTATAAACGTGTCAAAACCTTTATTCTTATGTATTCTGTAACTTTCTTGTTTTATATTTTTAAATCTTATTTCACAAAGGATGTTTAATACAAACAAAAATAAAAAGCAACGATATTCAAATAAGAATATCATTGCTTTAACCTTTTACAATGATCCATTTAAAAACTGTGCTTCTCCATTAAAGAAACTCCAATTTTCATCTGTATTTTCTACTAAACTAAACATAACATCTTCTGTACGTACACCTAATTGATCATGTAGTTCTTCTACAATAGTTCTGTAGAATGCAAGTTTTTGCTCCTGCGTTCTAGGTCTTGTGATGATTGTGAATACTATTACCTCTTTTGTACGCTCAACACCTAACCCGGTATCCAATATCTGCATTTCGTAATCTTCGTGTTGATTAACGATTTGATATCGATCTCCTTCAGGTGCATTAAAAGTATCTAACATTACTTTGTACGAAATATCTAAAATTTTTTTAATTTCTTCTTTGTCTCTTCCTTTGATTAAATCTATCTTCATTAATGGCATGTAATAACTTCCTTCCACGTTAGATTTATTATACTCATTTATCATAATCACACTAGCGATTAAGTACAAATGATTTGGATGATTTATAAATTAAAAATCACTAACAACATTAGACAAAAAATGACATTTCATGATATTATGTATGTGTAGAAATCAAATAAGGACAACATGCGCTAACATGTTGCCCTTATGAGCCCGTTCGAAAGACGGTAGCTGATTATATTATTAAAAAATAACCATTAACCTGCTAAAGTTGGATGGTTATTTTTTTTGGTTATTATTACTAATTAATACTAAACCTATGATTGATATAACAATCATCAGCATTTCATAATCAGTCATGTTACTCCTTTCCAGGAGCAAAAACCAACAACATAGGCATCACCCCATTTTTATGAGAATAGCCACCATCTATCCAACTTGCTCAAGTTATATTATAGCGTAATCTAACATTGTGGACTATAGTATTTATCAAAATTTAAATTGTACACCTATTTATTTTAAAACTCATATAGTCCGTTCAGAAAAATTCCACTAACAACATTAGACAAAAAATGTCATTTCATGATAATATGTATGTGTAAAAATCAAATAAGGACAACATACGCTAACATGTTGCCCTTATGAGCCCGTTCGAAAGACGGTAGCTGTTTTAGTTAAAAAATAACCATTAACCTGCTAAAGTTGGATGGTTATTTTTTTGGTTATTATTACTAATTAATACTAAACCTATGTAGGTATGAAACGCACGAAGACTCAAGATAGCAAATCAAAAAGAGCGTAAATTCTTTGAAATTAAGAATTTACGCTCTTTTATGTTAACTAGGGATGTTAATATCCCTGACCTTTTTTATCTTTTAATGATTATTTTTTACTAATGAAAGTCGTTAAAGTACCAATTCCATCTATTGTTACTTTAACTTCGTCACCTGGCTGTAAAAATTGTGGCGGGTTCATACCTGCTCCAACTCCAGCTGGTGTTCCTGTAGCAATAATATCTCCTGGATGTAATGCTACATATTTTGAGATTTCAGCAATTAATTCATCAATTTTCAAAATCATCTCGCTCGTATTACCGTCTTGACGAATTTCATTGTTTACTTTCGTCACAATATTAACGTCTTCTGGTAATGGTAATTCGTCTTTAGTTACAATATATGGACCCATTGGGCAACCGCCTGTTAATGATTTTGATAAAAATGCTTGATCATGTTCTTTTTGAGCATTTCTATCTGTAATATCATTAATAATTGTATATCCGTATACGTAATCTAGTGCTAAACCACGTGGTATTTTTTCTCCTGATTTACCGATTACAATTCCTAACTCACCTTCGTAATCTATTTGGTCAGTTACATCTTTATGGTTAGGAATTTCTGCATTATCACCTGTTAAAGATGATGCTGCTTTAGTAAATACATATAGTCTATTAACTTTATTATTTAATTCTTCAGCATGTTTTTTGTAGTTACGACCAAATGCTATTACATTATTTGTCGGTGTTACTGGTGGTAAAAATTCAATATCTTCGAAGCTATATTTATAATCGTCTTTTTCAGCAGTTTCTTCTACTTTTACGACTGCTTTACGAACCGCTTCTTGAAAATCAACGTTAATATTTAATTGTAAGCCTTCTAATAAAGTTTTAGGGTTAAAATCCTCATCTCCAAAGTCTGAGAATACTTTACGTAAATCCCATACTGCTTCTTCACGCTTTACTTTCACACCATAAGAAGTTATATCTTTATATTTAAAAGTTAAAAATTTCATCCACTTTGTCAGCTCCTTCTTGTTCTTATCGTTAATTATACCGAATTTTTTGATAAATCGCATTATTTTCAAACTTTTATTTTAAATATGTTACTTTTCTCCATAATTTTTCTAATGGACCTTGTTTAAATCTCTTTAAATATAAGTAACTCAGTAATAACTGCACTGCATAAATGACAATACTCATTGTGTATATCGTGAATACTGGCAACTTACCATAATAATTAAATCCAATACCATAAAAGATAATGATGCAAATCACACTTTGTGAGATATAAGTCGTTAAACTTAATTTCCCAATATATTGTAGTGGATTTAAAATTTTACGAGCTGTTGCACTTTCACATAAAAGGACAAAGAATATAATATAACTTAACGCAACAATTGGTCCGCCTACCATTTGGCTAATCAATTGAGAACTCATTGATCCTTCTAAAATGATTTGAATCATTTTAATTGCTAAACCTAATACAAATATAACCAATCCAATCACTGTATATAAATTTTTATGGTTGCGAATTTTATTTAACCAATTCGTTTGTTGAGCATAAATACCAAACAGCATAATTGGTAAAATACTAAATGGCCCTACAAATATAATGCTTGATATATTTAATCCGAAGTACTTCAGATTAAATCCAACAATAGATAAATAATCAGCACTGGCTAATATATTATTAACTCTTTCTAATTCTTGTATACCAACAAAATTTTCAACTTGTGTTACATCTTGTAATAAGACCACTGGCAAAATATATAACAGGATTAATATGCTAAAGCCAATGGATAGCGCGACTAACGAATATTGAGGTTTTAGTTTTACAAAGATTATCGCAATAAAACCTAATAATGCGTATGTTGCTAAAATATCACCGTAAAAAATAAATATACCGTGGATAACACCTAGCAATAACAAAAATGATAACCTTCTTATAATCATAGGATAATAGTCCAGTCCTTTTTCAATGCTGTTCTGGTACATCATAGATAAACCGTATCCAAATAGAAATGCAAATATTGGATAAAATGATGCCACTATAAAAAGTGAGCTTATTTTAAATAATGCACCATCTTGATGTTGAAAAAATTCGAATGGATTAATAATTTGATAAGGATATGCAAATGTTAAAATGTTCATCATTAAAATACCTAACAAACTAAATCCTCTCAAAGCATCAATACTAAATATTCTTTGTTTTGACATTATTGATTCTCCTTGATGTGTTTCGTGCCATATTGAAAGAAATATAAATACCCTTCAACTGGTTGTTGTAAAATGGTTTCTAAAGTATTTTTATAGTATTGCATTTGTACTTCATATTTCTGCTTCATTGTTTCTGCTACTTCGTCTTCAGTCTTACCTCTTCGTACAATAAACGCATCCGTTTTATAATCAATAAATGATACTTTATCCCCTTCAATAAATATACAGTCAATCATTCCTTGAATAATAGGTTTGTTGTCTGCTTCAGAAACTTCAAAAGATAAACCTTGATCAATATCATTTTGACCGACTACGAAAGGAACTTCTCTATACACTTTATCTGCTTTAACTAATCGTTTATATAAGTCTGAATTTACAAACACTTCTATAAGTGATAAATCTATATCTTCTAATGCATCATCAGGTAATATATCTTTGTCGATTAGTTCATTTACAAGTTCTTTTAACTGTTTCATATCTAATCCATCATTTTTTAAAGGTAGATGTTGCATCACTGCATGCATCAATGTCCCTATTTCAGCACTTTGCCTCTTCTTCTGATTAGATAAGAAATTTGGTCTATCATATGATTTTGTACCTAGCTGGTATTGCCTTACAATTTGATAATCTGTTCCCGCTTCTTCAGTCTCTCGCTGCCTCTTAATTTCTGATACCGATTGCTTAGCTGCTATATTTAATAATTTTTCGTTAGGGTATGTGTAAACCATTTGATTGTAAATATCATCTTTCTTATTGGACGGTTTATAATTTAATAATGTCTCAATTGTAGGCTGTTCATATGATATATCTTTTTCTTCAGATGTTTCTTCTTCTCTGATGATATTTATATTCAATGATTCATTTTGAGCTGAATTAAATGGAATTGCATGTGATAAGCCATGTGTTTTTGACTTCGTAAGTATCGTTGAAATGAGTTCAAATGCCGATTTAGCTTTCACTCTAAATTCTGAATCGATCATTTCATATTTATCTGCATTTACTAATCCTAAGTTTTCAACTGCTTTATCATTTTTAACACGCCCAACAAGATATAATCCTTCTTTAGCTCTTGTCAGTGCAACATAGATCAGTCTCATTTCTTCAGAAATCATTTCTGTTTCGTTAATATTTTTAAAGATAATAGATGACAACGTTGGATATGTTAATTCCTTATCTAGATTAAAATAAGATAAAGCCATTCCATATCGATTATTCAAAATAACATGGTTTCTCAAGTCTGCACGATTAAATTCTCTCGTAATACCTGAATATATAACAAAAGGAAATTCTAATCCTTTACTACTATGAATTGTCATCATACGAACGACATCATCATTCGGACCGATCACACTCTCTTGTCCAAAATCTTGACCACGTTCTATCAATTCATCTATGAATCTAATAAATTGAAAAATCCCTCTCAAACTTGATGCTTCAAATTGAATCGCTTTATTTAATAATCCGTATAAATTTTGTCTACGTTGAACGCCACCAGTAAGACCACTAAAATAAGAAACTAAATAGTAATCATTGTATAATTTATCTAGCAACTGCCAAACAGGAACTGATTTACTATAGGCTTGATAATCTTTCAATTGGTTTATGAACTGATTAAGTTTTTCCACAAGCTCTGTATTTGCTTCAGGATCAGCTAAATACTTATATATTGAATTGAGATAATAAATTTCTTGTGGCGCTTTATTTCTGATTTCTGCTAGCTCATCTTCTTTAAATTGGAAAGCGATGGAGCGCATTAATCCTACTAAATATTTATCTTGCAACGGATTGTCTATAACTCTTAAAAATGAAAGCATTAAACGAATTTCATTTTGTTCGAAATAGCCCTTTTTCGATTCGACATAAAATGGTATATTAGCGTCTTTAAATTGTTGCTGTAAATGCATTGCATTACTATAACTTCTTTCTAAAATAACAATATCTTTAAAAGTTGCTGGTCGATAACTTTTCGTTTTCCTGTCATATATACGCTTGTTATCAAGTATATATTGCACTTTATCAACAATACATTTCGCTTCTATTAGATTGTTATCCTCTTCTTCAAATGAATCTTGAACTAAAATATCCATTTCCAGTGGTGTATCTTGTTCGTCGTAATCAGCGCCATAATATAATTTCGCTTCATCGTTATACTCAATTTCACCTACAACTTCATCCATCATATGAGAGAATATATAATTCGTATTATTTAACACTTCTCTTCTTGATCTAAAGTTTTTAGATAAATCGATAACCTTACCTGATTCATTCTCAAATTGTTTGAAACGTTTATACTTTTCTATAAATAATTCAGGCTCTGCTTGTCTAAATTTATAAATAGACTGTTTCACATCACCAACCATAAATAAATTACCATTAAACTCTTCTCCACGTTTAATACTACTAATAATTGCTTCTTGTACTCTATTCGTATCTTGATATTCATCAACTAATATTTCATCGAAGTAATCTCTGTATTGCAACGCAATTTCTGACGGTTTACCTTCGTCATCAGTTAAAATATCTAAAGCTAAATGCTCATAATCTGAGAAGTCAATAATACGCTTATTCTGTTTTAAACTTCTGAAATACTTGATAATATCTTTCGTAATTTCAGCAATAACAGTAACTCTCGGCTGCATTTCTTGCATATCTTGAATTAAATCTTCTCTTTGTCGACTTAAATAGCCTTCTGCTAGCTCTTTTAAATGCGTAATATAGTCTTTATGATAATTTTTACCAAGCTCTAACATTTGCTCGTCGCCTTCATTTTCACTTTTAATTTTAGCGGTATTTGTCGGCAATTTTTTAAGCGCAACACCTGATTGTATAGATTCAAGCGATTTAGTCCCATCTAGAACTTGTTCTATCCAAATACGCTCACCTTCAAGATAAGTCATATGCTTATCAACTTCATTTAAATATTGATAGCAATCAATTGATTGGTAAAGCGCATTTTTTGCACTATCTAATTTCCGATTAATCAATTGATCCAGCATATTAAAATAAGGATGTTGCAAATCCAATTCTTTATATGGTTTATCTAAATCATCTAACCATCCAAATGGATTCGCATGCGCAATACTAAAACGGTATAAACGTTTCAATATATCTCTTAACGGTTCATCAGAACGGTCATTGGATAGATGTTCAACTATATCTAAAAATGGTTGTTCATTTTTCTCGTAATACATTTCTAGAACATCATCAATCGCTTGCTCTAACAGAACGATACCTTCAACTTCATTTGCGGTTCTAAAGTTTGGATCAATATCTATTTCGTCATAATGCGCTTTAATTAATGATAAGCAAAAACTATGCAGTGTAGATATTTGTGCTTGATGAATCTTTATTCTTTGAGATTTTAAATGTTCATCTTCTGGATGTTTCATACTTTCTTGTTGAATTGCTGCATTTACTCTCGCTTTCATTTCTCGAGCACTTGCATTCGTAAATGTCACAACGAGTAATCTATTCACATCTTGTTTATTACGCATGATCTTTTGAATAATACGCTCAACTAATACAGCAGTCTTCCCGCTTCCAGCAGCAGCTGCAACTAATATATCTCGTCCTTCAGTATAAATAGCTTTCCATTGATCATCTGTCCATTGTGCATCAACTGGCTTATTTGGTAATGTCATTCTTCTTCTTCCTCCTCTCTCAACATATTGATTAATTCATCTTTGCTTAATGTATGTTCAATTTCCCTATACTGATCAGTATCTGTAATTGGGTCAATGTGACAAACAGATTTATATTCACAAAATTGGCATGGCAATTTCTTTTGATATCTCATAGGTGACACTTCAGTATGTCCATCCATAATTTGTGTCGCCGTTCCAACAAAATTAGCTCTATTTTTCTCCATTAATTTAAAGAATAGATCTTCGTCTAATGCTTTGCTGTAACTGTATAAATCACCATTTTTCTTTCGAGCAACGGGAATCATATCTGACTTAACTTGTTTGGCTAATTTATCATCAAGTGCTTCTACAACTTCTGGATTTTTATTTACATAGCCATCCATTTTAAACTTTTCAATTGTATGTTGATAAATATCATCAGATTCTGGAATTTCACCCCAGCTTGTTGCTTTAATTTCTGGCTCATGAACATGGAAATATAAAAGTGCACCTGGTGATACGTCATCTTGTAAACTTAATATTGATTTGTTTTGAAGTACAACATCTAAGTATGTAAACATTTGCATTTGCATACCATACATAACTTTAGTTAAATCTAAGCTTGTTTCAGATGACTTATAGTCAATAATTGAAACATAGTCTTTTTCTTTCCCTTTATACACATCTAATCTATCTATTTGTCCTCTAATATTGATAGGTATTTGTCGTTTAGTAGTAAGAGGTGTCGTTTGCAATTGATGTTTAGATGTAGAACCGAAATTCAATTCAAATTGATAAGCTTTAAATTTGGAATGACCTGTTTGATATTTCATCGCTTCTAATGTGGATTTAAGAATATTTTGGATTCTTAATTTTAAATATCTATAATGCGCTGTTCGATGTAATACATCAAATTGAATTTTAGGTAAACTTTCATCAATTGCTTCATTTATTAATTTATTCATTGCTTGTGCAGATAACTTACTAAAGTCTCCGTTAACTTCATCTGAAATATATTTCAAAGTGTTGTGGAATATATTACCAATATCTACACTTTGAATTTGATATTTAGATCGCTCGTTTAATTTTAGTCCATGTGACACATAATGTTTAAATGGACATTGATTATATGTTTCAAATCTGGATACACTAGCATTTATTTTTTTACCATATAATTGTTCTGATACCTCTGTATTCAATTGCACTGTATCATTTTTATAAGTTAATGCAGACGTTAAAAATTGAATCGTATGGTCTAAATGATGTATTTCTTGAGCAGCATGATATGCATCTAACCATATATCATTAACGATTTCGTCATTAAGCCAATCGTTTAAATGTTCAAATATATGCATTTGACTTTGATGTTCATGTTCTAAAAGTTGAATCGGATTCTGTTCTATACTAGATTTAAGCGATAGAACTTCTAAGTTTGTAAATAACGATTGAATCGTATCGATGAATGGGCTCTTTTCTCTCACTTCGCCACCATCTGACATCAGACTGTATGTAAATACGACTTCTCTTTTCGCACGTGTCATCGCGATATAACATACAAAGGCTTCATCCATTTGTAAAATATCACTTGTCGGACTTAGTTCTAAACCACTTGATTCTGCCAATTCTTTTTTCTCATCATCCGTAAGTAAAAGCATTTGATTAGAAACACTAGGTAGAACGCCATCATTCATGCCAAGTAAAAATACTGTTTCTTTGTTATCAACTTTAGCTAAATCCATATTACCAACTGTAACTTCATCTAACGTTTGAGGAATCATAGAGAATTCTAATTCATCTAATCCACGATCAAGAATTTCTATATACTCATTTAATGATAAAGATACCTCGCCTAACACTTCTACAATATCATCAAGTATACGAATGGTGCCTTCCCATACTTGGTCTATTTGTTCAGCTTCTTCAAACTGACTCTTAATTTCTAACTCATCTCTCATCGTCATAAGATGCGTTGGCAATTCAAATTGCTCTATGACTTCGTATAATCTAACGGTAAAGTCTTCAACTGTCTTACTGTCTGATAAAGCATGATTCAACTTGTCAATTCTGCTAACTACATAATCTTTTAAAGCGATAACATTTTTTATCGTATGAATATCTTCTTCTACAAAAGTGTCTTCTTCTTTTCTTAATGATTTTTTTCCTAATTTCTCAAATGAATCAACCGTGAAAAATTCAGGATTCGTCCATCTTTTGCCAGAAATACCTCTTTCAAAAGCATAGTTTTCAAGTATATCTATTAAATGAGATGCATTTGGTATATGACTTGTTAATATACCCGTCTTCAACATTCTCATGACTGGTTCAAATCTCCAACCTGATTGAATGACTTCTAACATTGATCTCAAACATTCAATAAAAGGATGATACGCCATTTTCTTTTTAGCATCATGATTAAAAGCAATATTAAAATGTGGTAGCACTGTTTCAATTAATTGCTCATAACTCGGATCACGATAAAGAATCGCTATATCTTTAAATGACAAATTTTCTTCACGAGATAGTCTCAATATCTCTCTTGCCACATACTGAACTTCTTCTCTCATATTGGATGCTTCAATGATTTTTAAATGTTCACTATTTATTTTATTTGGTAATAATGCATCAAACTGACTTTCTAAATGTTTCAAATCTTCATTATTGTTAAATCTTTCCGCCTGACTAAAATGCTTGTGATGGATTGATATATTTAATGTATGCGCAATTTCTTCTATATGACTTAACGTTTCAGATGTCTTTCTAAATAAACTAAACGGATCTTTATCTCCATCTGTCGTTAAACCAACCGTTACAGACCTGCTATGTTTTACAAGTGCTTCAATCACTCGATATTCCAAAGTTGAAAAGTTATGGAAACCATCTATATAGATATCCGCTTGTTTTATATAATCTGAGTCTGGCATTTTTTCTATCAACTTATACAATACGTCTTCCGCTTGAACATATCGTCCTTCAAGTTGGCCTTCTAATGCTTTATATATTGTTTCAATATCACTTAATTTATCTTTCATTCTTTTAGGTATTTGTTCATTACTTTCAATATATGCCAAAATATCTTCAGGTTGTACATTATATTTTTTAAAATCTTTAATTTCATTCATCATTTTATGACTAAATCCATAATGTTGAATGGTAGATTGATATAAGTTTAATTGTTTTTTATGTGTATGCAATAAATGATACGTAAGCATTTCTAATGCTTCATCAGAAATTTGTTGTTCAATTAAGCCGCCTTCATCGCTTAGGACTCTCCAACTTAACCTTTCAAATCCAAATACTGATGTTCTAATACTTCCTTTTAATTTTGGATTTCGAACAAATGCTTGTTCATATTGGAACGTATTTTGGGTAGGTGTTAAAAATATAATGGGGTCACCTAACGGATTCTCTATCATACCTTCAGTCATCTGCTCAATCATTTGTCTTGTTTTCCCGGTGCCACTTCGTCCAGTCCATACATTTAGCTGCATTCCATTCGACCTCCCTCGCATTTTCATATGTATATATTTTAACATAAAAAGAACACCTCACTTAATGATTATAAGCGAGGTGTTTATGACATATATATTAATTTGTAGATGGGTCAAAATTATAATGGAATTGGCTAATCGGCCAGAATCTTAGTGCAACTTCACCGACAATGACATCTTCATTAATTAATCCAAACGAACGTCCATCTTTACTTACTTCACGATTATCACCTAATACAAGGTATTCACCTTTAGGTATTTTATTAACACCGTTAGAATTCACAAGATCTTTCACTTCAAAATTCTCAGTCAATAAATCACGTGATTTATTTGCTTTATTTTCTTTCAAATATTCTTCTGGTACTTTTTTATCATTAACATATAACTGATCATTTTCATATTTTACTGTATCGCCTGGCTTACCGATGACACGTTTTACATAATCATCATTTTCATTTGCATGAAATACGATAACATCTCCATTATCAATATTACCCACTTTATAGCCAATTTTATTGACGATTACTTTTTCACCGTTTTTTAAAGTTGGATGCATGGAGTCTCCTGAAACTGTGTAAGTTACAAATAAGAATTTCTGTATAAGCAAGACACATACAACTGCGACTGCAATTGCTATAAACCATTCAAATATTTCTTTTTTCAAAAATGCCACCTCATTATTATTATTTATCGAAATTCACATCTATTTGATTAAATGGATAATATCTTAAATTAACTTTACCAACAATATCTTGTTCATGAACAAAACCTATTTCTCGCGAGTCTCTACTATTACTACGATTATCCCCTAGGACTAAATACTCACCATTAGGGATGACATCACTTTTAGATCCTTGAATTGTTCTCGTACTAAAATCATCAGTTTTGATATCATTATTCAAATAACGCTCATTAACATGAGTACCATTAATATACAGTTTGTTATTTTTCATTTCAACTGTGTCGCCTGGTAATCCAATTACTCTTTTGATAAAATCAGCCTCTTTATTAGCATGAAAAACGATAACATCTCCATTGTTTATCTGTCCAATGTTTTTAACGAGTTTATTAACGATTAATCTATCTTCATCATGAAAAGTTGGTTCCATTGATTCTCCATCAACTATATAACCAATAAATAAAAACGTTCTCACTATAAATAATAATGCTAACGCTATTATTATTGCAATTAACCATTCGAATATTTTTTTCATCATTAACTCCTATTTTTTAAGCGCTTATCAAAATATTTTTCTAACCCTTTTCCAACTATCCATAGCACAAAGATAATCACGAATACTATTATACTCTTTTTAGGACTTGCAAAAAAGGAATTTATGTCTGCCCCAATGAAACTTAATATAAATATCATAATCGCTTTTGATAAAATCAACGCAATTAAATATACTTGCTTACTAATATTCGAGAAAGCACTAACCATATTCACCAATGCTCCAGGCGTAAATGGGAAGCATAGCAAAATAAACAGTGGTCCAAATCCATGTTCATCAATCCACTGAATAAACTTCACTACTTTTCGTTGTTCTACGATTTTTTTCATAAAAGGCTTTTTAGAAATTAATCTTAAAATTAAAAAGACAAGGTAACTTCCAGTAACAGTACCTATCCAAGAAATGATAAACCCTAAGAACAAACCATATGCATTCACATTTGCTATTACGAACAATATAATAGGTAAAAATGGTATAAACGCTTCAATAAATGGTAATAAAAATGCAATAAAAATCCCAAATGATCTAAATGTTTCAATCAATTCAATAATATTATCTTCACTGAACCAATTTATAAAGTCTTGAAATAACATGTAACGCAACTTCCTTCTTAAATTTATATTAATTATACCTATAAAATTGTAATTAGAAAAGTAAATTGACATCGTACAAAAGTTGTAGCTACATAATATTCCCCCGGGCGTCAGCACTTTATAAAATCAGAAATATAAAATCACCCAATCTGAAAATAATTTCATCAGATTGGGTGATTTATTTTAAGTTGGGATTTATGTCCAAACTCTTTTTATAGACAAATCATATGCTATTATAGTCTGTCTTCTAATTCTTTTTTCAAATCTTCAAATCCAGGTTTACCAAGTAATGCAAACATGTTTTGTTTATAAGCTTCTACACCAGGTTGGTTAAATGGATTAACGCCTAGTAAGTATCCACTCATAGCACAAGCTAATTCGAAGAAGTATACAACATAACCGAATGTATATGCATCTAATTGAGGTACTTTAACAATTAAGTTTGGTACGCCGCCATCTGTATGTGCTAAAAGTGTACCTTGGAATGCTTTCGTGTTAACATAATCGACTGTTTCGCCTGCTAAGAAGTTTAAGCCATCTAAATCATCTTTATCTTCTTCTATTGTAATGTCATGTTTAGGGCTCTCGACTTTAACAACTGTTTCAAATAAGAAACGACGTCCTTCTTGCACGTATTGTCCTAATGAATGAAGGTCTGATGTAAAGTTTGCACTTGAAGGATAAATACCTTTGAAGTCTTTACCTTCTGATTCACCGAATAGTTGTTTCCACCATTCACTGAAATATTGCAATGCTGGTTCGTAGTTAATTAACATTTCAGTTGAATAACCTTTTGCATAAAGAATGTTACGAATTGCTGCATATTGATATGCAATATTTTCGTCAAGTTCTGATGATGATAAATCTTCACGTGCTGCCGCTGCACCATTCATCATTTCTTGAATATCGATACCGCTTGCTGCAATTGGTAATAAACCTACAGCAGTTAATACTGAATATCTACCACCTACGTCATCTGGTACAACAAATGTTTCGTAGCCTTCTCCAGTAGATAAATCTTTTAAAGCACCTTTTTCTTTATCAGTAGTAGCAAAGATGCGATTTTTAGCTTCTTCTTTACCATATTTTTCTTCTAAAATTTTCTTGAAGATTCTGAACGCTACAGCTGGTTCAGTTGTAGTTCCAGATTTTGAAATAACATTAACAGAGAAATCTTTACCATCTATATATTCAATTAAATCATGTACATATGATGATGATAAGTGATGTCCTACAAATATAATTTGAGGATTTTCACCTTTTTCATAGTTAGCAAATGTTGAATTTAACATCTCTACAGCTGCGCGTGCACCTAAATAAGAACCACCAATTCCGATAACAAGCAATATTTCTGATTGTTCTTTAATACGTTTAGAAGCAGCTAAGATACGATCAAATTCTTCTTTATCATAATCAACAGGTAAATCAACCCATCCTAAATAGTCACTACCTGCTCCTGTTTTTTCATGTATAACATGATGTATATTTTTCACTAAATCACGAGATTGGTCTAATTCATGTTCACCGAAAAACGTTAATGCTTTTTTATAATCAAATTGAATATGTGACATAGTATCCTCCTATTTATTTCATACTTAATTTAAACAACGTCTTTATTTTACTCTAGTTTTCATAGCCTTTCAATTGAAATGCGATGATATGCTCCAATATGCATAAATATTTAAAATAACTATTGAAAATTCATAAACGATGTGATATTGTATGTTTATCGATTAAATATACAAGATATTAAATATTAATACAAAAAGAGGGGTTTTAATTTATGTCTAATAAAGTTGTTTTAGCTTACTCAGGTGGTCTAGATACAAGTGTTGCAGTAAAATGGTTAATTGAAAAAGGTTATACAGTCGTTGCATGTTGTTTAGATGTTGGCGAAGGAAAAGATTTAGAACTCGTACAACAAAAGGCATTCGATATGGGCGCAGAGCAATCATACGTAATTGATGCTACTAAAGAATTCAGTGAAGATTTTGTTGGTTATGCAATCAAAGGTAATACAATGTATGAAGGAACTTATCCTTTAGTATCAGCATTAAGTAGACCACTTATTTCAAAAAAATTAGTGGAAATCGCACAAGCTGAAGATGCAATAGCCATCGCTCACGGTTGTACAGGAAAAGGTAATGACCAAGTACGTTTTGAAGTAGCGATTAAAGCATTAGCACCTCATATTAAAGTACTTGCACCAGTTCGTGAATGGTCTTGGAGTCGTGAAGAAGAAATTGATTATGCAAAAAAACATAACATCCCTATTCCAATCAATTTAGACTCTCCTTATTCAATTGACCAAAACTTATGGGGTCGTAGTAATGAATGTGGTATTTTAGAAGATCCATTTGCTACACCACCAGAAGATGCATATGATTTAACTAAACCTATAGAAGAAACACCAGATACACCTGAAGAACTTGAACTTGTTTTTGAAAATGGATTACCTATTTCAATAAACAATAAGTCATATCCTTTAGATCAACTTATTTTAAAATTAAATGAAATTGCTGGTTTACATGGCATAGGAAGAATCGACCATGTTGAAAATCGTTTAGTTGGTATTAAATCTCGTGAAGTGTACGAAACACCTGGCGCTAAAGTCATTATGGAAGCACATAAAGCTTTAGAAACAATTACGTTAACAAAAGATGTTGCCCACTTTAAACCTGTTATTGAAAAACAATTGTCAGAACAAATATATAATGGTTTATGGTTCTCACCTTTAACAGATAGTTTAAAACAGTTTATTGATTCTACTCAAACTCAAGTAACAGGTACAGTTCGTGTTAAACTATTTAAAGGTAACGTTATCGTAAATGGACGTAAATCACCGTTTAGTTTATACAATGAAGAACTTGCAACATATACAAAAGAAGATGCATTCAATCAAGAAGCTGCAGTAGGCTTTATTGAAATCTTTGGTTTACCAACTAAAGTTAAAGCATTATTAGAAACAGAGGGTGTTTTAAAATGACAAAAAAAGCATGGGGTGGCAGATTCGAGTCTAACCCTGAATCATGGGTAGATGCATTTAATGCATCTATCCATTTTGATAAAAATTTGATTGACCAAGATATACAAGGCAGTATCGCACATGCAACAATGCTAGCAGAACAAAATATTATTCAAACAGATGAAGCTGAATTGATTATTCAAGGTTTGAAAGATATCCAAAAAGATTATTATGACCATAATTTAGAACTTTCAGAATCACTGGAAGATATACATCTTAACGTTGAGCATGCATTAATACAGAAGATTGGTCAGGTAGGTGGAAAGCTGCATACAGGTAGAAGTAGAAACGATCAAGTTGCAACAGATATGCATCTTTATACAAAACAACATGTTCAAGAAATTATTACTCTTGTTGAATCATTGCAAAAAGCGATTTTAAATATTGCTGATGAACATATTCATACCATTATGCCTGGCTACACACATCTTCAAAGAGCACAGCCTATATCATTTGCACATCATATTATGACTTATTTCTGGATGTTAGAGCGAGACAAGTCTAGATTTAATGATAGTATTAAAAGAATTGATATAAGTCCCCTTGGTGCAGCAGCATTGAGCGGTACAACACATCCTATCGATAGACACCGTACACAAGAACTTTTAGGTTTCGGTAGTTTGTATGAAAATAGTCTTGATGCAGTAAGCGACCGTGATTACATCGTTGAAACATTACAAAACATTTCATTAACAATGGTTCATTTATCAAGATTTGCAGAAGAAATTATCTTTTGGTCTACAGACGAAGCTAAATTCATCACTTTATCAGATAGTTTCTCAACAGGTTCTTCCATCATGCCTCAAAAGAAAAACCCTGATATGGCTGAATTAATTAGAGGTAAAGTTGGTAGAACTACTGGCCACTTAATGAGTATGTTAGTTACTTTAAAAGGCTTACCTTTAGCCTATAACAAAGATATGCAAGAAGATAAAGAAGGTTTGTTTGATGCCATTCATACCATTAAAGGATCTTTACGTATATTTGAAGGTATGATTACGACTATGCAAGTTAATAAAGAGCGTTTAAATGAAACTGTTCATAAAGACTTTTCAAATGCAACAGAACTTGCAGATTACTTAGTAGAACAAAATATACCATTTAGAGAAGCACATGAAATCGTTGGTAAAATTGTGCTATGGTGTATCCAAAATGGAAAATATTTATTAGATGTACCTTTAGAACAATATCGATCTTATAATGAAAAGATCGAATCAAATGTATACGATTATTTAAAACCAGAAAATTGTTTAAGCCGTAGAAAAAGTTATGGCTCTACTGGTCAAGAAGCAGTCCAACATCAAATTAATGTAGCAAAAGAACTGATATAATAATTAAACAACTTGGGACATTATTCCCTTTTTTAAAATAAATCACCCAATCCGTTAGATTCATTTCGGGTTGGGTGATTTTTATGTTGCTGATTTTCATAAGAAAAAGAGCAGAAATTCATTTTTAACAATGAATTTCTACTCTTTATTAGATTAGGACTTAAGCCCATCCTCTATATCTAGCAGCTTCAGCTGTACGTTTAATACCAACAATGTATGCTGCTAAACGCATATCTATTTTTCTGTTTTCAGCTAAGTTATAAATTGTATCAAAAGCTTTAACTAATTTTTCACGTAATTTTTCATTAACTTCTTCTTCAGTCCAATAATAACCTTGGTTATTTTGTACCCATTCGAAGTATGAAACCGTTACACCACCAGCACTTGCTAATACGTCTGGTACTATCAGGATACCACGTTCACTTAAAATCTTAGTAGCGCCCATTGTAGTTGGACCATTTGCTGCTTCAACAACAATTTCAGCTTTGATGTCATGTGCATTTTCTTCAGTAATTTGATTTGATATTGCTGCTGGGACAAGAATGTCACAGTCAATTTCAAATAATTCTTTATTTGAAATTGTATCATCAAATAAGTTCGTTACTGTTCCGAAGCTATCACGACGATCTAATAAATATTCGATATCTAAACCTTCAGGATCATGAAGTGCACCGTAAGCATCAGAGATACCTACAATTTTTGCTCCTTCATCATATAAGAATTTCGCTAAAAAGCTACCGGCATTACCGAATCCTTGTATAACGACTCTTGAACCTTTAATTGTTTTTCCACGTCTTTTAGCTGCTTGTTCAATTGCAATAACGACTCCTAATGCAGTAGAACGATCTCTACCTTGAGAACCACCTAATACAATCGGCTTACCAGTAATGAAACCAGGTGAATTAAATTCATCCATTTGACTATATTCGTCCATCATCCATGCCATAATTTGTGAGTTAGTAAATACGTCTGGTGCTGGAATATCTTTAGTCGGTCCTACTATTTGAGATATAGCACGAACATATCCACGAGATAATCTTTCAACTTCATGAATACTCATTTGTCGTGGGTCACAAACAATACCACCTTTACCGCCACCATATGGTAAATCTACAATTCCACATTTTAAAGTCATCCACATAGATAAAGCTGTTACTTCTTCAACATCAACATCAGGATGGAAACGAACGCCACCTTTTGTTGGACCAACTGCATCATTATGTTGGGCACGATACCCAGTAAATGTCTTAACAGTACCGTCATCCATTCTAACAGGTATACGGACTGTTAATAATCTCATTGGTTCCTTAATTAAATCATACATCCCCTCATCAAAGCCTAATTTATTAAGGGCTACACCAATAATTTCTTGTGTCGATGAAACTAAATTTAAATTTTCGCTCATGATCCTCTTCGCCTCTTTTTTAAATACTTTTAATCTCTAAATAATTGTAACATAATTGTTTATTTTTAAAAGGTCTTAAACGCTTTTTTGTAAACGGTATCAAAATTTTTATTTGAAAACAGACTTAACTTGATCGAGTGCCCAATCTAAATCTTCTTTTTCGATAATTAGAGGTGGTGCAAAACGGATAACTGTATCATGTGTTTCTTTACATAATAGACCTAATTCTTTTAGTTTTTCACAATAAGGTCTAGCATCTTCAGTCAACTCTACCCCAATAAATAATCCTTTACCTCTAACTTCTTTAATTGATGGATGATCAATTTTCTTCAATTCGTCTTTGAAATACGTACCAAGTTCTAAAGAACGCTCTGATAATTTTTCATCAACTAATACATCTAAAGCTGCATTTGATACTGCACATGCAAGTGGATTCCCACCGAAAGTAGAACCATGAGAACCTGGATTAAATACTTCTAATATTTCTTTATTTCCTACGATACAAGAAATTGGGAATACGCCTCCGCCTAATGCTTTACCAAGAATATACATATCTGGTTGAACATTATCCCAATCAGTAGCAAATAATTTACCTGTTCTTCCTAATCCTGCTTGAATTTCATCAGCGATAAATAGAACATTATTTTCATCACAAACTTCTCTTATTTGTTTTAAGTATCCATCTTCAGGTACATTGATACCCGCTTCGCCTTGAATAGGTTCAATTAATATTGCTGCTGTGTTAGGCGTAATAGCAGATTTGATTTGTTCAATGTCACCAAAATCAACTAGTTTAAACCCACCTAATAATGGACCATAACCTCTTTGGTACTCTTTTTCTGAAGACAGTGAAACTGCAGCCATCGTACGGCCGTGGAAGTTTCCATTCATCGCAATGATTTCAGCTTTATTATCTTCTACACCTTTAACTCCATATGCCCAACGTCTAGCAGCTTTAATAGCTGTTTCAACTGCTTCAGCACCTGTATTCATAGGCAATACCATGTCTTTATTCGCAAGTTTACATATTTTTTCATACCATGGACCTAATTGATCATTATGGAATGCGCGTGAAGTAAGTGTTACACGATCTGCTTGGTCTTTTAATGCTTGGATAATTTTCGGATGACGATGGCCTTGGTTAACAGCAGAATATGCTGATAACATATCTAAATAACGATTACCCTCTGGATCTTTTACCCAAATACCTTCTGCTTCTGAAATTACAATTGGTAATGGCAAATAGTTTGGAGCACCAAATGTATTTGTTTGTTCGATTATTTCTTGTGACTTTGTCATATTAAATCTCCTTCCATTAAAACAGTAGAGCAATAACGCGCTCTACTGTATTTTGATTATTCTAACAATATTATAACATTTCTGAAGTCGTACGTCCTTGTAGATGAAGAATTAAGTAATCCGGTCCACCTGCTTTTGAATCTGTACCAGACATCTTAAATCCGCCAAATGGTTGGTATCCAACGATAGCACCCGTACAACCTCTATTAAAGTATAAGTTACCTACTAAGAAGTTTTTGCGTGCTTGTTCCAGTTTTGAGCGATTATTTGAAATAACGCCACCAGTTAAACCATATTCAGTGTCATTTGCAAATTCAATAGCTTGATCGAAATCTTTAGCCTTACTGAAGCCAACAACTGGTCCAAAAATTTCTTCTTGCATCACTCTATCGTCATGCTTCAAATCAGCAATTACAGTTGGATTTACAAAATGACCTTTTTCTTCATCAGTAGTACCTCCTGCTACAACTCGACCTTCTTTTTTACCAATTTCTATATATTTTTTAATTTTATTTAATGAATTTTCATCGAT
This sequence comes from Mammaliicoccus sp. F-M27, assembly GCF_022387115.1. Classification (NCBI taxonomy): domain Bacteria; kingdom Bacillati; phylum Bacillota; class Bacilli; order Caryophanales; family Staphylococcaceae; genus Mammaliicoccus; species Mammaliicoccus sp. F-M27. The sequence goes on from NZ_JAJNIE010000004.1 coordinate 97,571, forward strand.
AACTGGACCCATGTAATTTTCTTGATTAGTAGAATCACCCACTGTTAATTTTTCAGTACGCTCAACTACTTTATCTAGTAATTCATCGTAAATATCTTCAACAGCAATTACACGTGAACAAGCAGAACATTTTTGTCCTGAGAAACCGAATGCAGATTGCACAATTGAATCTGCAGCTAAATCTAAGTCACCTTCAGAATCAACAATGATTGTATCTTTACCGCCCATCTCGGCAATGACACGCTTAAGATGTGTTTGACCTTTTTGTACTTTCGCAGCTCTTTCATAAATAGATACACCAACATCACGAGATCCAGTGAATGAAATTAAACTAGTATCTTTATGATCAATTAAGAAGTCACCAATTTCACTTGATGAACCAGGTATATAGTTTACGACCCCTTTAGGTAAACCAGCCTCTTCAAGAACTTCCATAAATTTGTATGCAATAACAGGCGTCTTAGAAGAAGGTTTAAATAATACCGTATTACCTGTAACAACTGGTGCTACTGTTGTACCAGCCATGATAGCAAATGCAAAGTTCCATGGTGAAATGACAACACTAACGCCGATTGGTAAATAATTATATTTATTATATTCTCCAGGACGGCTCTCTACTTTTTTACCATCTTTTAATTCTAACATTTGGCGCGCATAGTACTCCATAAAGTCAATAGCTTCAGCCGTATCAGCATCTGCTTCTTTCCATGGTTTACCACCTTCTTTAGAAAGTAATGCTGAGAATTCATGTTTACGACGTCTAGTAATCGCAGCTGCTCTAAATAACACATCTGCACGGACGCTTGGATCAGTTTCTCTCCAAGTTTTAAAAGCATCTTTAGCAGCTTCCATTGCTTGTTCAGCATGTTCTTTGCTAGCTTTAGAAACTAAACCGACTGTTTCTTCAGTGTTTGAAGGGTTATAAGAACGCGTTTTATCTTCAGTGAAAATTCTTTCTCCTCCAACAATAATCGGATACTCTTTTCCTAAATATCCTTCAACAGTTTTAAGACCTTCTAAATAAGCAGCCTTATTCTCCTCTTTCGTAAAATCAGTAAATGGTTCGTGTTTGTATGGAATCATTAAAGTAAACCTCCCTAAGTTTATACGGGGCAAAAAAAGAAACCCCTTACATTCTTATAATGACACACTTTTATAGATTACTTCAAGATATTTTTCTACAAAATTTTAAGATAAAATTTAGTTGTAATATTACTATAAATAAATATACAGAAACGCGATTAAATCCTCATTTAATCGCGTTTGAATTCATGATATTTTTATCATTCATAGGAGATATTTTTTCTATATTATTAGCCCATTCACAAGTTTCACTATATCTATAGTTGCTCTCGGAAAATTAATAAACAAAAAGACGATTAAATTTATATTTAATCGTCTTCGAGATGCTTATTAGATTGATTAATCCATTTAGGCAACCTTTCTTCTAAAGGTTGAAACCCATATTTTTCTGTCTCTCGTATTTCGTCTAATACAGATCGCTTTTCTTTCTTACGCTCTTGTCTTTTGAAATACTCATTCTCTTTAAGTGATAAATTTAATTTACCGTCAGTTTCAACTTTAATCACTTTTGCTTTAACAACTTGACCAACTGTTAAAAATTGATTGAGGTTATGCACGTAATCATTCATCACTTCCGAAATATGAATGAGACCTTCCACATGTTCAGGGGTTTCAACAAAGGCGCCATATGGCTGAATGCCAGTCACTTTCACCTTTACAAACTGACCAACTTTATATTGTTTTCTCACTTTTAGAAAACCCCTTGTACTTATAGTTATTAACTCTTACATCATAGCATAGTTAATTTTAATTAACCATTAATTTGATATATAATTCTGAAAATAAAGCGCATAAATATAACGAATAGTCATGCCATATATTTTGAAAAGATATTAAAAAACATCTTGGGAGATTTACATCCCTGATTAACGTAAAAGAGCGTAAATTCTTCAAAAATAACAACTCATTTCTATCGGGGTCCTTCTATGTTGCTTGTTTAGCCAGTCTTGCAACTTTCAGACGTTCTATGTTGCTTGTTTAGTTAGTCTTGCAACTTTCAGACGTTCTATGTTGCTTGTTTGGTCAGTCTTGCAACTTACAAGCGTTCTATGTTGCTTGTTTGGTCAGTCTTGCAACATACAGGCATTCTATGTTGCTTGTTTGATCAGTCTTGCAAAATAGAACTTGTACTTAAAAGAACAAACAAAAAAAGATAAAGAAAAATGAATTTCCCCACGATTTTGTAAAGTGCTGACGCCCGGGGGAGTAGTATGCCGCGCGCGACTACAGGCTCGAACCATATTCATAAGGCAAGCATGCACTTTCAAAATCGTAAATTTCATAAAAAATAACAACTCATTTCTAGCTGAATAAATCAGTGAAATGAGTTGTTATTTATTTTGAGTAATGAAAATGCGTATATCTCTTGAAATGTCTTAGTTAGTTCAGAAGTATCTTCGATTTCAGAGACGTTGATATAAAGCGATATTGACCTCGTTACTTCTCACTTTTTTTCTCCTCTTGCTCTAAATGATCCATCACTTGTTTTTCAAATGATTTCATTTTCTCTTCGTCTTTTTTTGATTTTTTACGAAACATCATAAATACAATGTATGCCAAAATCATAAATAATAATAACGTAGCAACAGCAGGAATATATTCTAATTTATTATCTGGAAAATAAAGAAATTCCATCATAATCCGACCACTCCCCTAGCAACTAGATTATAACAAAGATTAAGTCGAATGAATTGATTTTTTATGACAATTGAATGTCGATTTATTTAATGATTTCAATTGTTTCGATTACAACATCTTCAACAGGTTTATCGTTAGCCCCTACTTTAACATTTGCAATCTCTTCTAAAATATCTTCACCTTCAACGATATGACCAAATACTGAATGTTTTTGATCTAACCAAGGTGTTCCACCTTTTTCTGCATAACGATCAACGATTTCTTCTGGCCATCCGCCATCTTTAAGTTGTGACAACATATTTGCTGGCACTTCTCTCATTTGAACAATGAAAAATTGAGATCCATTTGTATTAGGTCCAGCATTTGCCATTGATAATGCACCATATAAGTTGAATGCTTGTAATGAGAATTCATCTTCAAAAGCACTTCCATATATACTTTCTCCGCCCATACCTGTTCCTGTTGGGTCTCCACCTTGCACCATAAAGTCATTAATAACTCTATGGAAAATAATGCCATCATAATATTTTTTCTCAGCTAAACCGATAAAGTTTTCTACAGTTTTAGGTGCTAATTCAGGAAATAATTTGAAAGTCATATTACCTTTAGTCGTTTTGATTTCTACAACTCTTTCACCTTCAAGTATTTCATTTGTTAATTGAGGATAGTTTGTCATTTAAAATTCTCCATTCATGTTAAAATAATTACAATAGTGATATCATAACATAATTTAATAGAAAGGGGATATCAACATGTTATATCAATTTCCACATAAAACTGGTCAATATGTAGTAGAAGTAATTGAAGAAAAAGGTGATCAACTTCTTGTTAAAGTTGTAGCAGTTTTGAGACACCCTAGACAAGGGGATTTGCATAATCCTAATGAAGTTGAAAATGTATTTTTCCATGAAAGAAAAGCATTAAGTCAGTTTGAAAAAAGGTATACAACAGCTCAATTTTTAAAGCCTTATAATGAAGCAGCTCCAAAATACGTTGAATCATTAAAAACGGCGCTTTATGAGCTAGAAGACAAAATGGAGAAAAAAGATAATGCATACAGTGAACAAGCACTGAAATGTATCGAACAATTAAAAATAGATTATTCGAGACAATATAAGATGAATTTTTAAAGTTCACAAAAAAGATTCAAGAATTTTTTTACGTGTTTCTTCATATTTAAAAACAGCCTAAAAATTCTGAAATATTGTCTTGATAGTATTTTCAAGCTTAAACATTATTGTGTATAATATTAGTTAAGTAATTTTTGGAAGGAGGTTATTAAATGAGTTTGATGCATATTATGATTTTATTACCATTAATATTTGCAATCATAATACCAATTTTATATAGGTTCTATAAAGGTACTCACCTAGGATGGTTTGTCTTACCAATCCCTGTTATTATATTTAGTTATTTTATGTCATACATAAATGTTCCAGATTCGGACAAACCATTTATAGTTATTTGGAACTTCATGCCAAGACTCGGAATGAACTTTTCCGTTCATTTAGATGGTTTAAGTTTATTATTCGCATCTTTAATTACAGGTATTGGAGCTCTAGTTGTACTTTATTCCATTACATATTTAAGTAAAAATGAATCATTGGGGAATTTTTATTGTTACTTATTAATGTTTATGGGGGCAATGTTAGGTGTTGTTTTATCAGATAATCTACTTATGCTTTATTTATTCTGGGAACTAACATCTATTTCAAGTTTCTTACTCATTGCTTATTGGCGTCACAAACAATCATCAATATATGGTGCTCAAAAGTCACTTTTAATCACAGTATTCGGTGGATTAATGTTACTAGGTGGATTCATTTGCTTATCATTAGCTGGTAACTCTTGGAGTATTACTTCACTTGTACAAAATGCTGAAGAAATACAATCATCACCATACTTTATTTTTGCGATGGTTTTAATTTTAATTGGTGCGATGACTAAATCTGCACAATTTCCATTTCACATATGGTTACCTGATGCAATGGAAGCACCTACGCCAGTAAGTGCTTATTTACATTCAGCAACAATGGTTAAAGCTGGAATTTACTTAGTTGCTAGAACGACACCAATTTTTGCAGCAAGTGCAGGATTTGTGTGGGCAGTAACAGCAATCGGTTTAATCACATTATTTTGGGCGTCATTCAACGCCGTAAAACAACAAGATTTAAAAGGAATTTTAGCTTTTTCTACTGTTTCACAACTAGGTATGATTATGTCAATGTTAGGAATTGGTGCTGTAAGTTATCACTATTCAGGTGAAGCAAGCCAACTATTCTTAGCAAGTATTGTGGCAGCAGTCTTCCATTTAATTAACCACGCGACATTTAAAGGCGCGTTGTTCATGATTACCGGTACCATTGATCATGAAGTTGGTACGAGAGATATTAAAAAATTAGGTGGATTAATGACCATCATGCCGATTTCTTGTACATTTACGATTATTACCGCTTTAAGTATGGCTGGTGTACCACCATTTAACGGTTTCTTATCTAAAGAGATGTTTTTAACAGCAATGTTTGATGCTCATCAAGCAGATATCTTTAGTTTATCAACAATTGGTTATTTACTGCCAATCGTCGCTATTGTAGGTAGTATTTTCACATTTGTTTATTCATTTAAATACGTGCATGAAATATTCTTTGGAGAATACAAAGCTGAAGCGTTACCTAAAAAGCCACATGAAGCACCGAAGCTCATGTTGTTGCCGACAGGTATTTTAACATTTTTAGTAGTGCTTTTCGGGTTATTCCCAAATATATTAAGTGAAAGCATTATAGCGCCTGCGGTAAGAGCTATAGCGCCATTCGCAGATGCGCCAGATGTTCACATTTCACATTGGCATGGTCTAACACCTGCTTTAATGGGCACGTTAATTGTATTCATAGTTGGTTTCATATTATTCAAATCCGTTGAAAAATGGATCAGTATATATAATATTCAGCCAGAATATTTAACTTTTAATTATTATTACGATAGAGGTATTCAATTAAGTTCATATATATCTAATAAAATTACTCAAAGTTATATGACCGGATTTATTAGAACGTACTTAATTTATATATTTGGTTTCTTTATCATTATGACTGCACTAACTTTATTCACACACCCAGTTAGTGTTGCGTTTAATAACATAAGCGACATTAGACCATATGAAGTTATTTTAATGGGACTAATTTTAGTAAGTACATTCTGTATCGTATTAGCAAAATCACGACTATTTAGCATTATTATGCTTGCTGCAGTTGGATACTCAGTAGCATTATTCTTTGTGTTCTTTGGTGCTCCAGATTTAGCACTCACACAACTATCTATTGAAACCATTTCAACTGCCCTATTCTTATTATGTTTTTATCATTTACCTAAAATGAACAGACATGATGAAAATCGTAAATTTAAAATTGGTAATTTCATTATTTCAATTTGTGTAGGTATTGGCGTTGTTTCAATCGGATTGATTGCATACGGCAATAGACATTTTGATTCAATTTCTAAATATTATGTAGATAATGTTTATGACTTAGCTGCTGGTAAAAACATGGTCAATGTAATCCTTGTTGACTTCCGTGGCTTTGATACTTTATTTGAGTCGGCAGTGTTAGGTATTGCTGGTTTAGGCATTTATACTTTAATTAAATTGCGTGATAAAGATAAAGATGGAGGTGAAGAACATGAAGAAACAATCAAATGATGTATTCTTTCAGTTCAATGCCATAATCATTTTCTTAATCATTATGATGTACGCTGTTTCCATATTTTTTGGAGGTCATTACACACCTGGTGGAGGTTTCGTAGGTGGTTTATTACTATCATCTGCAGTTATCATTATCGGTATTGCATTTGATACTAAAACATTAAAGAAAATGTTTCCTTTTGATTTTAAATTGGTGACAGCCACTGGTTTATTCTTTTGTGTTCTTACGCCAATGTTAAGTTGGACATACAACAAAACATTTTTCACACATGCATTTGGAGAATTCCATCTCCCTATCTTTGGGGAAGTACACTGGCATACAGCAATGATTTTTGATTTAGGTGTATTGCTTGCTGTTGTTGGAACTGCAATAACTATCATATTATCGATTGGAGAGAATGAATAATGGAAATATTAATGATTTTCGTTTCAGGTATTATTATATCCGTATCAGTATACCTAGTTCTCTCTAAAAGTTTAATTAGGATTATTATTGGTACAACGTTGCTTTCACATGGTGTTCATTTAATGCTTCTTACAATGGGTGGATTAAAGAAAGGTGCTTTACCAATTCAGGAAGAAGGCATCAAAAATTATGTAGATCCTTTACCACAAGCATTAATTTTAACAGCAATTGTTATTGCATTTGCTGTTACAGCATTTTTCTTAGTACTCGCTTTCAGAAGTTATAAAGAGCTTGGAACTGATAATTTAGAAGAGATGAAGGAGGTACCGAAAGATGAGTAACTTGATTATTGTACCTCTTGTCATTACATTTTTAACCGCAGTTGCTTTAATTTTTGTTGGTCAAAGACCTTATGTAAAGCGTAAAGTCGTACTTACCGGCTTTATATTAGCCTTTTTAGTAAGTTTATACAATATTCACATGGTTAACATGAACGGTACACAAACACTTAATTTAGGTAGTTGGCCAGTTCCATACAGTATCGTAATATACGTTGATATGTTGAGTGCATTATTGGTTACTGTGAGTTTATTCATTACGCTTGTTGTACTTGTATACTCACATCAATCTATAGGTATTCATCGTGAAAGTTATTTTTATTACTTTGGTGTATCAATGATGGTTACGGGTGTTAACGGTGCCTTTATGACTGGCGATTTATTTAACTTATTCGTATTCTTTGAAGTATTCTTAATGTCATCATATTTATTACTCGTAATTGGTGGCACAAAGATTCAACTACAAGAAAGTATTAAATATATTCTCGTTAACGTTTTAACATCAGCGTTCTTTGTACTTGGTGTTGGTATGCTTTATTCAATAACTGGAACATTAAACTTAGGTGACTTACATGTGAAATTTGCAGAGCTTTCAGAAACTAATTTAAATGTCGTTGTCATCACATTTATTATGTTTTTATTTGTCTTTGCTACTAAAGCAGGTATGTTCCCACTGTATTTCTGGTTACCTGGAGCATATTATGCACCACCTATACCAATCATTGCATTATTCGGTGCTTTACTAACGAAAGTTGGCGCTTACGCGATAATGCGTACTTTTAGTTTATTTTATTCAGTAAACAGTGAGTTTATTACGCAAACATTAGTTGTACTTTCCATACTTACGATTATTATGGGATGTATTGGCGCGATTGCGTACTATGATGTTAAAAAGATTATTATTTATAATATTATGATTGCGATTGGTGTTATTCTTATCGGTGCAGCAATGATGGATAAAAATGGCATGATGGGCAGTATTTATTATTTATTACATGACATGATTATTAAAGCATCTTTATTCTTATTAATTGGTGTCATCATTAAAATAACTGGAACACCAGATTTGAGAAAATTTAGTGGTTTAATCAATCATTATCCAGTTCTAGGTTGGATATACTTTATTGCTGCCCTATCCTTAGCTGGCATACCGCCATTAAGTGGTTTCTACGGTAAATATATTATCGTCATGTCAACGTTCGACAACGGTTACTATATAAGCGGTGTTGTCGTCTTATTATCAAGTTTATGTGTACTATACTCTGTCATGCGAATCTTCTTAATGGCGTTTTGGGGAGAAGAAAAAGGTTATGTCTATAATCCTAAGCTACCGATTAATAAGCTAATGTTTGCATCTGTCACAATTACAGTTGTAGCAATATTATTTGGGCTAGGCGCAGACTTCTTATATCCTTTAATAGAAAAAGCTTCCTTACCTTTCTATAACCCTGAGACATATGTAAATGCGTTAGGAGGCGATTATTAATGGCTATACAAGTACTTATAAATGTCCTATTGGCAACGTTATGGATGATGCTTTCAGAAACATATACATTCGGTGCATTCGTATTCGGTTATCTATTCGGTATTTTGTTCGTATTAGTAGCTTTACCGCTTCTTCCTGGTAAACATTTTTACATGCGACCTGTATGGAAGACCATCATATTAACAGCAATATTTATGAAAGAACTTATACTGGCTAATATTGATGTCATTAAAATTGTTCTTCAAAAAGAAATTAAAAATAAACCAGCGTTTTTTGCATATCCAACTGAATTAGATAAAGATTGGGAAATCACGTTATTATCTCAGTTGATTACATTAACACCTGGTACAATCGTCGTAGCCGTTTCAGATGATCAAAAAACACTTTATATTCATTCTATCGACTTTTCGGATATAGATTCTGAAGTAAGTGCTATAAAAGATTCATTTGAAAAAGCAATCAAGGAGGTGAGCATACGATGACAAACATCTTCGTTATAATTGCGATTATCATCGTTGCACTCTCTATGATAGGTATTCTTATCCGTGTCATAATCGGACCAACTTTAGCTGATAGAGTTATCGCCCTTGATGCTTTAGGTATTACATTAATGGCCATGATTGCACTGTTCTCTGTATTAACAAATACTAGATATTTATTCGTTATACTTTTATTAATAGGTATTTTAGCATTCTTAGGTACTGCAGCATTTGCGAAATTTATGGATAAAGGAGAGATCATTGAAAATGATAGAAACAATTCTAATTAGTATCTCAATTATTATGATGGTCATTGGTGCATGCTTTAGCCTTTTCGCAGCTTTAGGTATTCTAAGATTGCCAGATGTATTCTCTCGAGCTCATGCTTCAGGTAAAGCTTCAACACTTGGTGTTATGTTAATTTTAACCGGTGTTTTGATATACTTTATAGGTAAGGAGGGACACTTCAATGTTCAATTACTGTTAGGTATCATATTTATATTTATTACAGGGCCCTTAGCAGGACATTTAGTTTCAAGAAGTGCTTATTACATGGGTGTTAAACCGAGTGAACGTACAATTCGCGATGACTTAAAAGATGCAAAATAACAAAACTCTTCATTAGGTTTATAGCCTAGTGAAGAGTTTTTTATTTTAAAATCTTACGATTTTGAAAGTGCATCATTATAATAAAAAGAGCGTAAATTCTTCTTGAAATAAGAATTTACGCTCTTTTATACTTATTTAGTACTTTCTTTCCAACTTTTATCGCTTAACATATCTCCTGGCCATGTATAAGACATGACACCACCGTCAATTGTTATATTTTCGCCTGTAATAAATGAACTTTCATCTGATGCAAGAAATTGAACCAGTTTGGCAACTTCTTCTGGTTTTCCTAATCTTCCTAAAGGTGTCACCCATTTTTGGTTTTCTCTGAAATTCACGCCTGCTTCGTCTTCTTGTCCACCTACTAAACTATCAATAAGTGGTGTTTCAATTGTACCAGGCGCGATAGAATTAGCTCGAATATTTTCTCTTCCATATTCAATAGCAATGGATTTAGTGAAATTGACAACGCCACCTTTAGCGGCATTATAGCCGGATCTATTTAAATCTGCAGCTAATCCTGAGAAGGATGCTGTATTAATAATTGATCCTCCTTCACTAAACATAAGCGGTAATATATACTTCGTTACCATAAATGTACCTCTTAAATCCACATTTATTAAATCATCAAATACTTCAACAGGATATTCGTGTATTCTTCCTGCCTTATGATCAATACCTGCATTATTAAAGAGTATGTGCACATTTCTATAACTTTCTTCAATATGTTTTACTGCAGATACAACTTCATCTTCTTTAGAAATATCTACTTTCATTGCTGTTGCTTTATAACCTTCATCGTTAATTTGTTTTACTGACGCTTCCAAATGGTCTGATATGTCTAAACAAATAACTTGAGCACCTTCTGATGCAAGTTGCATAGCCGTAGCAAAGCCAATACCTGTACTCGCACCTGTTATCACTGCAATTTTATTTTCTACTCTTCCCATCTGTATGATGCCTCCTTAGTTGATTGGTGAACCACCTGTTACTCCATAAACTTGTCCTGTTATAAAGCTAGCATTATCCGATGCAAGTAATACATACACATCTGCTAACTCAACTGGTTGACCAGCTCTTTGTAATGGTTGGTTCTTACCGAAATTAGGGATATTTTCTTGAGGTTGTCCACCGCTTATTTGTAATGGTGTCCAAACGGGTCCTGGAGCTACACAGTTAACTCTAATACCTTTTTCACCCAATTGTGCTGCTAAACTAATTGTTATTGATATATTGCAGCTCTTTGTCATTGCATAGTCAACAAGATGTTGGCTTGGTTTAACACCTTGTATTGAAGAAGTAAATATTATACTACCTCCAGACTCTAAATAGTTTAATGCTTCTTGAACGATAGAAACACCAGCAAATACATTCACTTCAAAAGTATCTCTTAAATTTTCCTCTGCTAAATTCTGTATATCATACTCATATTGTTGCATGCCTGCATTTAAAACTAGAATGTCCAAACCTTCTAACGCTTTATAAGCTTGTTCAACTAATTTTTTAGGAAATTCTCGGTCCCTTAAATCACCAGGAATTAATATACATTTTTGTCCTGCCTCTTCAATCACTTTTTTAACGTCTTCAGCATCTGCTTGTTCATCTGATATATAATTGATTGCGACATCTGCACCTTCTTTTGCATAAGCAATCGCCGCAGCTCGTCCAATACCAGAATCTCCACCTGTCACTAAAGCTTTTTCCCTTTTAATTTATCATTACCTTTATATGAAGTTTCTCCACAGTCTGGTACTGGCTTCATTTCACTTTGTATTCCAGGATATTCCTGTGGTTGCTTTTCGTAAGTATCATTATAATAATCTGTTAACGGATTTCTCTTTGTCATTTAAATCCTCCTTAAATCATTGATACTCTATGCATACCCTTTTTAAAGAAAAATAAAAACAGTAGAATAAATTCTACTGTTTAATATTTCATAATCGTTTTAATATTTCATGATCTTTTCTTTTTTATAGCAATAGTTGCTCTAACAACTGAGATTAATTGATCTTCATCATCTAATACTTTAACATCCCACACTTGTGTAGAACGACCGATATGAAGTGCTATTCCAATTGCACGCACTTGACCACTTCGTATAGATTTTATATGGTTTGCATTAATCTCTAAACCTAAAGGAATTTCATCATCATTTGAAGATACGTGTGCACCTACAGATGCTGCAGTTTCTGCTAATGCGATAGTAGCACCGCCATGTAAATATCCAAAAGGTTGTTTAACTTTATCCGTTACAGGCATCGTCATTTCAATGTATCCATGTTTTGACTCTACTGTTTGTATTTCAAAATTTTCTATTAAGTCCATATTGTGAGCCTCCTCGTTGCTACTATAATACCATAGCAGCGATAAAACCAAATATGATTAACGGTATGTTATAAATCATAAAGTTAGGAATACATGTATCTCGTATGTGATCATGTTCTCCATCGACATTCAATCCTGCCGTCGGACCTAATGTTGAATCACTGGCTGGGCTTCCTGAGTCACCTAATGCGCCTGCTGTACCAATAACTGCTATAAGCGCCATTGAGCTCAAGCCAATTTCTTGTCCAAATGGAATAAATAAACTTGCGATAATCGGTATTGTAGCAAATGAGGAACCTATACCTAATGTCACAACTAAACCGATAGCATACATCATGATAATACTAAATGCTTTATTATCACCAGTTATTGCAGCAAGGCTTTCTACAAGCGTTCCTACTTCATTCGTTGCATTCATTACACCAGCAAAACCGTTAGCTGATAAAATCACAACACCAATGTATGCCATTATTTGGATACCTTCTACTAATTTAGCATCTAAATCTTTCCAGTTATATAATCCTGAGAAGAAGAAAATTAGAATCCCAGCTAAAGCACCGAAAATCATTGATTCTGTATATGTTTGAACAATAAATGTTGCTAAAATTGCTACGCCAGTGACAATTAAAGGATATGGCTTTAACGTTTTCATTTCTTGTTCTTCTTCAACTTTTATTGTTTTATATGTTCTAGGTTTCCAGTAAAGAATAATTGCAATTATTAGACCAACAACATAACCCATTGATGGAATAAGCATAGCTTTCCAAATATTATTAAATTCTATATCTACGTTTGCTTTACCAAACGCATCAAAAATAATAGATTGGAAAATGTGGCCATAGCCGTATGGAAATAGAATATATGGGAAACATAATCCAAAGCCAATAACTGTTGCGATTAATCTTCTATCCATTTTCAATTCATTAAATAAGCTTAATAATGGCGGTATAAGAATTGGAATAAATGCTATATGGACAGGTATAATGTTCTGACTTAGCACTGAAATAACGAGTAAAACAGCGACTAACGTAATTTTTATTTTTAATCTACTTTTTTGTGAATTTTCTTGTTTCATAGATTTGATAACTTTTCCGACAATATAGTCGGTAATACCACTATATGAAATAAGCGCTGCAAATCCACCTAATAGCGCGTAAGATAATGCTACTTCTGCACCATCAACAATCGTTTTTCCAAATGTTGATATCACTTTATCAAGTGACATGCCACTTAACAAACCACCTGTTAATGCACCAACGAAAATACTCAACACGACATTAAGTCTCATTAAACAAAGTATAATCATTACAATAACAGCTACTAACACTGCATTTATTTCCAAGAAAATCCTCTCCGTTCTTTAACTCTCTACCAGGATAAAGTAAAATGATGAATTTATCATATCAGTTGAGAAATATCATGTCAATATATCTTGAATTAGTCCGAATTTTCAGAATAGAATAATATAAAAATAGCTTACAAAATTCACGGTAGTTTTGTAAGCTATTTTTATTTATTTATTTTTTAAGAAATGAAGTACAGTTGGTATCATTGCGCCTGTAGCACCTTTTGGTCCAAGGTATGATGCTTTTTCAGTTTCGCTAGATCCAGCGATATCAAAATGTAAATGTGGAATATCACCACTGAAATGCGTAACAAAGGCTGCGGCAAATAATGCTTTACCATGTTTATGCAAAATACAGTTAGTTAAATCGGCAACTTCTGAAGATTGAATATCGTTTTTCTCTTCGTCCGTAATTGGAAGTTCAAAGCTTACTTCATTTGAATACTTCGCTGCTTGTTTAACATCTTCAATATAACCATCTGCATCACTAGAGAATATGCCTGTCTTCCCTAAACCTAAAGCTGCAACTACTGCACCAGTTAAAGTAGCAAAGTTCATAATAAGTTCTGGTTTAAACTGTTTAACATAAGTGACAGCATCCCCTAATACGAGTCTACCTTCAGCGTCAGTATTTGTTATTTCAACTGTTTCTCCACTTAAAGCAGTGAATACATCATCTGGTTTCATAGCATTGTGAGATATCATATTTTCAGCTAAAGGTAACACAGCTACGACGTGTATAGGTAATTGTAATTCAGCGATTGCATTTACCATCGCTACAACATTACTTGCCCCACTCATATCGTATTTCATAGTTGGCATACCTGTTTTAGATTTAATTTGATAACCGCCTGAGTCATAAGTAACCCCTTTACCTACTAAAGCAATCGGATCATCATTTGATCCTTTATAAGTTAAAGTAACTAAGCGTGGAGGATTTATTGAACCTTTACCAACAGCATCTAATAAGCCAATTCCTTCTTCACGAATGGCTTGTTCATCTTTAATTGTGACTTCAACTTTGCTGCCATTAAAATGCTGTTCAATTTGTTGAGCAAAATAATCAGGTGTTAAAATGTTCGGAGGTGTTTGTGAATATGTTCTCGCTAAATTAATACTATCTCCTAATATTTCACCTTGCGCAATAAACGATTTCACATCTTCATGAGATGATGTAATAAAGTTTATCATTGTCTCAATATTCGCCGATTTATTCGATTTATAATGATCAAATTGGAATACAGCTTGTTTAGATAACCAACCAAAGCGATACAATCTTTCTTTATCCGTTACGCTTTGTGTTAAAAATGTGTCATCAAGCAAATTAATATTTTCTATTTTGTTGTTCTGTAAATAACGACTTAAATTACCATATATTACTTGATAGTCATTTTCTTTAATTTCTTTTAAATTACCTAAACCTACTGCAATTAATTTAATGACATGGTGATTAACGGTTATTGCTGAACTCGTAATTTCACCTAATTCACTACTTATAATTTGTTGTTTTTTTAAGCTATCTAACTGACCATTTAAAATGTTATTCACTTCATCAAAATTATGCATTTGATTTAAATGACTTGGACAACCTATTACAATTGGAAATTCATTTTCTGAATATTTTTCTATAAATTGAAATTTCATATTATTATCCCCTTTATTAGAACATTGAATAACCGCTTCTTCTAAGATTTCTTATAACAAATCCTGCAACAATCGCGCCAATCCAACCTGAACCGAGCATTAAAATGTCAGCTGTATGTATATGTGTTAAGCCTGTAATAAGTTTTGAAAAAGCTGTCGATGGATTTGTAAAGTACATAGTTGTCGAGATTTTATCTACAATTGCAAAAATAACAAATGGATAAAACACTACCATTAGCCAAGTAGCTTTTAAGAGCATATTTAAAATAAAAGCTATGCCAAAAAATAAAACGAAAAACAATGCCATTGATATGATAACTTGTGGTAAAGATATCATAACTAACCTCCTTTTAAAAAAGAGACCCGCCTAATAGCAGGTCTCTACATTTAATAAATAATCAATTAGAATTTACCTTTTTTATAGGCTAATCCGATACCACCGATTTTGAATACAGCACGTGTATCGATAACTTTTTTCATGAATGCTGCTTTTTTACCAGTAATTTCACGACCCATAACGACACCAACACCATCACGGCTACCTAATGAACATACAGTACCTTTATCATCATATGAGAAAGTTTCTGTTTTTTCACCGTTAAAGATGTTTTTAATATTTTTAGCAAGGTGTTCACCTTGTTGCATAGCGATTTGCGCTGTTGTAGGAAGTGGACGTTTGTTGTCTCCTTCGCCAGCCATAACAGCTGAACAGTCACCAATAACGAAGATATCATCATAATTATCGATTGATAAATCATCTTTAACTACGATACGACCACGTTTAACGCCGTCAAATGATTCTTCCATTAATTTGCTACCTCTAACTCCAGCAGCCCAGATAGCTGTGTTAGCTTCTAAAGTTTGTTCTACATCATTAACTTTAACTACGAAACCTTGTTCATTACAAGCAACGATTGGTGTAGAAATTTTGAATTCTACTCCGCGTGCTTCTAAATATTTAACAACATAGTTCACTAATTCTTCAGAGAACATTGGTAACATTTTTGGAGCAGCCTCAACACAAGTGATTTTAACTTTAGATTGATCTACACCATATTTTTTACATAATTCAGGGATACGTTCAGTTAATTCACCTAATAATTCAACACCAGTGAATCCTGCACCACCAACTAAAATAGCTAAATCATTTTCGTCTTTTTCTTTAGACGCAGCATAATTAGCAAATTTGTCTTCAATATGTTTAGAAATACGACGAGAAGTGTTAATATTTTCGATTTGAAGAGCATGTTCTTTCATACCTTCAATTCCAAATGTTTCACTTTCAAATCCTAATGCTACAACTAAAATGTCATATTCGAATACACCATTTGATGTTTCAACTGTTTTAGCATCTTTGTTGATTTTGCTAACTTCTGCTTTTACAAAGTTTACTTTGTTTTTATCAATTACATTAGTAATTGGATATAAAGCATCTTCATAATTTAAAGTACCTGCTGAAGTTTCATGTAACCATGTAGCTTCATAGTGATAATCATTTTTGTTGATTAAAGTAATATCAACGTCTTGGTTTGAAACTAATTTTTGCAATTTAGTTACTGTTTGTAAGCCAGCATACCCTGCCCCTAATACGAGAACTTTTTTACGTTCAAATCCCATTATTTTCACCTATACTTTCTGATATTTGTTTGACACTTATAGGAAAGTTGTGTCACTTTGTGTTTTTGGTCACAAGTAATGATAATACTATTTACATACAAGTTTTATTGTATATTTTTATAAAGATAAATTCAAGTGTCACAACCTATATTTCCTAGCAATTCTCAGGTGTGCCTGCAACATCCCTCGTCTTGAATGAACTTCCGCAACCACAAGCTGCAATTGCATTAGGATTCTCAATAGAAAATCCACCGCCCATTAATGACGTTTTGAAGTCAATTGTAGTCCCATTCAGTATTGGAACATCTTTCTTATCTACTAGCACTTTAACACCGAAAAATTCTAGTGTTTCGTCGTTTTCAGCAGGTTCTTCTTCTGCAGACATACCATAAGATAATCCAGTACAACCTCCGCCTTTAACAGATACTCTTAAATAACCATTTGGCATATTGTTGCTTTTCATCATATCTTTAACTTCATAAGCTGCTGCTTCAGTTAATATAACTGTTGACATATTTATTCCTCCTAAAAAATCCAATTTTCTTCTATGTGACTATATATATTTTCTAGTAATTCTTCTGGTGTCTCTCCCTTGACCATATCTCCATTAACCAATGCATATAACCCTCTTGCACATGGTCCACAATTCTGTAGACAACCGTATTCCAATACATCTACTTCTGGATCATTGTCGAGCTTGTTAAACACTGCATCAGCACCTTTAGCCAAGTTTGAAATACAAAATTCGACAATTGGGTTCAATGTGTTCACCTACTCACTTTTTATTCATTAAACTATTTTAACATTCATTGTAGTTTATGCCAAAAACGATTATACTAAAAGTATACTTATATATTATAAAATATATACATACAAATTTATAGAAATTTGATTTATGGACAAAGGAGAATAACGATGAAAAGCTTAGTATTATTAGGGGGCGGATATGGTAATATGCGCTTAATGAAAGAAATACTTCCAAGCATTTTACCTTCCGATTATTCAATTACGCTGATTGATCGTATGCCATTTCATGGTTTAAAAACAGAATTCTACGCATTAGCAGCCGGTACAAAACCAGATAAAGAAATTCGAGTTCAATTTCCAAAAGATAAAAAAATTAATACAGTATATGGGGAAATAACTGATATTGATTTAGATAATCAAATTGTTTCAGTTGGTGACACACGTGTTGATTACGATGAACTTGTAATCGGATTAGGATGTGAAGATAAATATCACAACGTACCTGGAGCGAAAGAGCACACGTACAGTATTCAAACAGTACAAAGCGCTCGCAAGACTTATCAAGCAATATGTGACTTACCAAGTAACGCTACTGTCGGAATCGTTGGTGCAGGTTTAAGTGGGATAGAATTAGCAAGTGAATTGCGAGAAAGCAGACAAGACATCACGATTAAACTTTTTGATAGAGGTTCTAGAATTTTACCAGCTTTTCCAGAAAAACTAAGTAATTATGTGAAGAAATGGTTTGATAAACACAATGTAGAAGTCGTTCCTAATTCAAATATTACAAAAGTTGAACCTGGACAATTATACAACAACGAAGATGTTCACAATGTAGATTTAGTCGTATGGACTGCAGGGATTCAACCGGTTGAAATCGTGAGAAACCTTCCAGTTGATACTAATGACGGCAGAAGAGTTATCGTAAACCAATATCATCAAATTCCAACATATAAAAATGTATATATTGTAGGTGACTGTGCAGCATTGCCACACGCACCAAGTGCTTATTTAGCAGAAATTCAAGCAGATCAAATTGCTGAAGTTATGAAATTACAGTGGGAAAATAAACCACTACCTGAAAAAATGCCCGAATTAAAACCTCAAGGCTTTGTAGGTTCACTCGGTGAAAAACAAGGTTTCGCTTATTTAATGGAACAAACAGTTACAGGAAGATTAGCGAGAGTCATTAAATCAGGCGTATTATGGCTATATAAATACCATAACGGATAATATACGAAGAAGCTGGGACATAAATCCCAACTTAAAATAAGTCACCCAATCTATTGAAATCATTTTCGGATTGGGTGATTTTATATTTCCTAATGTTCTACAGCAATATGTTCATCAATGAATCTCGTAATTTGTTTTAATTGAATATATCCATCTGCTACATACTCATCATTTATTGTGACAAGTGGATAAAACAGTTCATCTTCATTAATTCTTTCTATAAATTGAAGATCATGGTCTGTTAAATTTTCAGTTTGATTAAAGATATCGATATATGTGTATTCAAAATTCAAATTATATTTTCTGCTCAAAATTGCTTGTAGCCATTCATATGTGTCCTTAGATGAAGGTGCATTCACACAACTTGCGCATACTACATCAGCACCATAAATTACGATACTTGCTTTAGACATATTCACATCCCCCTAGTTTCATGAATAGATTTTTTACCTTATATCTATTATAATAGATAAATAAGATTAGTGTATCTAATAACACTTGATGAGAGGAGTATTTATATATATGGCTACCGAACAACAAACAATGTTTGATCAAGTTAGTGAAGTGCTTGAAAAATTAAGACCGTTCTTATTAAGAGATGGCGGCGACTGTGAATTAGTAGATGTTGATGATGGTATCGTTAAATTACGTCTACTTGGTGCATGTGGTACATGCCCTAGTTCTACTATTACTTTAAAAGCCGGTATAGAACGTGCTTTACTAGAAGAAGTACCCGGCGTTGTAGAAGTAGAACAAGTCTTCTAACTTATTGCACATACTCTATACTTGCTCATAGAACGTACAAAAAATCACCATCCCAATTATTAGGGATGGTGTTTTTTTACATGTTTCCTTCAAATATCATACTAAAAAAGTTCAACTTTTTAGGTTCAGTACAGACATTGCCTAAGTCGTGAGTTAAGTCCGAAGTTAGTCCAAGAAAATCCTAAGCTTCGCCCCCATTAGAACGCTGAACTCACTGGTCACGTTTATCCTTATACTTATTTAATATAGAATCAACTCTTAAATAAAATTTCATCTATATTATAAAATGATTTGTTAATATTCGGTATTTTTTTAGCGCTGACTCCTGCGGGAACAGCATGATTCGAAGACTACAGGCTGAGAACATGCCCGCGGAAAGCATGCGCATAAAAAATGCCGACAAAGTCTAAAATCACCACCCCCGATTATTAGGGATGGTGATTTTTATATTTTCTAAGTTGTATTAATGATATTGTCTACTCACTTTATGATTATAAGTTCCATTTATATGATTGATCATTTGTTCATTAATATAGACCCAACCTTTCCAACCTATATGAACTGCGTCTGTAATGACGTATGGTTCATATTCTTTGTCTGTTATGTCATATATTTTCATATTATTCGAAGTTACAATTGTATTAATCTTGCGATAAACAGCTTCTCTTTTCGCTTTATCAACATTAATATGATCATACCATTTTCCATTTGCTGGAATGACGATGAATAATGGATCTGCTTTTACTTCTTTCAATGTATCAATTAACAATTGTAAATCACTAAATTCTTTTGATTGCTTATTGAACTCATAATCTCGATTGTATCTTTTACGTTGTTGCTGTAATAAACTCCAATATTTATCATTCATCCCAAATTTGTTAGTTCTTGAATGTTTTGCACCATATTGATTAGCATACAATCTCATTTCATCCCAATTCATATGACTAAAATGTCGTTTAGGTTTGTTATCTAAATGGGTTCTATCTTGTCCAAATATAGATTTCAGAGCGTCATGTTTTTCGTGTATATTATTTTCGAAATCATTCATAAATGTTCCTTCATCATACTGATAATTTTCTTTATGTATCACAGAATTCAAATATGGATCTGATTTTAATTGTTTAAATTGAACTAACCTTCTAGCAAATCTATCTTTCAACTGTGGACTTAATGACATGTTTTTAAATAAATGATCTGCTTGCAATGGTGAAAATCTAGCACTGAAATTATCATTTGTTAATCCATGGTCTGTAAACCATTGTGGTGAAATGATGATAGCTATCTTTTTATCTTTGAGATGATGAGCTTGACTACCAATATTAATTGCATGAATTAAATCCGTTGAGCCACCTGTTCCTATTAAATATGGCTTCAATTTCGCCTTTTTTTCTTTCAAAATATATGCAGGATGGAAAATATCTTGTTTTTCCAATTCACTCGATCCAAATATCGGATAATATTGCTCACTTAACAACATTTCTTCTTGAGAATGTACACCCTTTAGTACTGTATCGTTTAAAGATGTTGCTTCTTTATTAATATTGTCGTGCTTTGATAAAGATGTAAACCATTCAACTGGTATTAATAAAAATATACCAAATAATATACTACTTAACAATAAAGGCAACAATAATTTTATTTTCATTGTAAGTCCTTAAGCACTTTTATAATTTTATTTGGTGTCGCCCACTCATCTCTATCAAAATCAGTAATCGTAACATCAATGTCTAAATTATTCTGAATTTCTAACAACAAGCCAACTGTGGCAAACGAATCAATAATCCCTTCTTCAAATATTTCGATATCAGGATTTTCTTTGACGATATCATTTTCAGCCACATCTGCTAATATATTTAAAACCCTTTCTTCAAAATTCATAATATAACTCCCTTATTTAATGTATTAATTTTCCTGAGAATAATAAAAATCCAAATGCTATACAATGGAATGTAACTAAAATTGCGAACACATTCATTAACTTATGATTAAATTTGAATGGATGATTTTTTCGCCATTGTTTATAATATCCATATCCAATAAATAAGAACGCATGATACAAACCATAAAGGATATAATGTATTTCAATACCATGCCAAATACCCATGATAAAGAAATTGATTAGAAATCCTAAGTTAGAAATCAACAATTTATCTTTTAGTAATTTTTCTTTAGAAACCCAAAATACAAATCTCATATATACACAATCTCTAAACCAAAAAGATAAACTCATATGCCATCTATTCCAAAAATCTTTAATGTTTTTAGCTTTAAACGGCTGATTAAAGTTAGCGGGTGTTTGAATGCCAAATAAATAACTAAATGCGATAGCAAACAAACTGTAACCAGCAAAATCAAAAAACAGATAGAAACTATATCCATACATATAATATATATAATTCAAAAAAGTAGGATCTGTATCTATTGGCACAACTTTAATTACACACTCGTTAATGTAATAAGCAATAATATATTTATACAAAAATCCCATAAATATCATATGAATAGCTTTTATAACCATGGCATAGTAAACATCAGGTTCAGGGATTTTTTCTTCATCCTTAATAAAACGTTTATAACGATCGATTGGGCCTGAAGATATAGTCGGGAAGAATGTAATAAAATCAATCAGTTTTACGGTATCTATAGACTTTATTCGGTTATCCCGAATTTCCATAATCAGCTGAATACTTTTAAATGCAATATATGAAATTCCTAAAAACCCGATAAACTCAATTAACTTGTTATCATGTATCGTTATTTGGAAATCTCCTAACCAACTACTTTGTAATACTTTCACAATCATTAAAGGCAATATGGATAGAAAAATAGCAATAGTATAATTTCTAAAATTATTTATTTTCTTTGATATTGAAATATACATTCTAATTAATCCAACTTGATAGCAAACATATAAAGTAAAGAAAATAAGTTGATAACTTAAATATTTATTATTAAATAAGTTTTTACTGTCATCTGAAAAAATGAGCACAAGCATAACGATCGTAATAATGCGATTATAGACAAGGCTCCTCTTCCCGATTAATCCTAATACGATGACTGGTAACATTAAGATTAAACAAATATAAAAGTAGGTAAAATCACCATATGGAATCATGATTTTAACCCCTCTGACACTTTATTTCTATCTAACTTACCATTAGCAGTTAATGGCAAGTCCTCTACAAAGCTGAAATTTCTAGGAATCATGTAATCAGGTAAATGAATTTTTAATTCATGCTTCAAATGCATGATCATCTCGTTTACATCTTCTATTTTTGGATTCGCGGGTATAACAGTAGCATGTAAATACTGAACTTTTTCGCCTTTTTTAATCGGTGTAATAACTGCTTGTAGCACTTCTGGCAATTGTTCCAACACCAGTTCAATTTCTTCAAGTTCCATACGATAGCCATTAATTTTTATTTGAAAATCAATTCTTCCTTGAATGAACCAATAACCATCATGAAATTCCGCCTTATCTCCAGTAAAATAGTTCAATTTACCATCAATATTTTTAAATACTTTATTATGTTTTTCCTCATCTTTTAAGTATCCTTGACTCACACTTTTACCTATAATCACAAGTTCTCCGTTATCCGTTAATTTTAATTGTGAATTTGGACGTACAGAACCTATTGGTAAAGGGTTGAATTGATTAAGAATATCTTGCGTAATTTGAATACTTGTCACCGATACAGTTGCTTCAGTAGGACCATATGTATTATAGATTGTTGAATCTTCAAATAGATTTAATAATTTCTGTGCCGTTTTGTGACTCAGCACTTCTCCACAGAAGAAAAACTGCTTTAATTTAGGATGACATGCTTGATTAAATTCTGGTAACAACAGACACATTTCTAAAAACGATGGTGTCGATACCCAAGTTTCAACATCTTTGTTGTTTAACAAGTCATATAACTGTTTAGGCTTTTCAATCATTTTTTTATCAACAAGTTGTAACGTTCCACCTGTCATCAAACAAGGATAAATAGACATCACTGACAAATCAAAAGAAAATGGCGCTTGATTCAGCCACATACTATAGTTGCCAAGCTTATTTAACTGCAACATCCAGTTGGTAAAATCCATTAAACTTTCATAACTAATTTGCACACCTTTAGGTAAGCCAGTTGACCCAGATGTAAAAATGGTATAAACAGTATCCTTGTCCTTTATTCTATTCATTCCATCTATATTTATTTGAGCTTTAATACATTCTTCAATCGTAATTTGTTTAATTTGTATATTTTTCAATAAATTTCCAGTTGTATTAAAAATAAAAGAAGGCTCTACCTTCTCAATGATATGTTCTATTCTTTCTAAAGGAATCGATACATCTATTGGAACATATCCAATGCCTGCTTTCATACTCGCAATCATACCTACAATCATATAAGGTGACATGTGACCATATAGCACAATAGGCTTTTCAGAGTCTTTGATCAACGTAGCTAATTTACTTGAATAAAGATTCAGTTCACGATAAGTCATTTCTTCATCTCTATAGTTGATAGCAACTGTATCACTATACCACTCATCCATAAATGTTATTTGCTCTAAGATATCCCTCATATATGCTCTCCTTTTTTAAAATTCATTGTATATAAAATCGTTACTTGCACTTCCACCAGCATAAATCCAAAATAAAACAATCATGATTAAGAAATAGAAAATAGTTAATCCAATAATTTTGCAGTTCTCAGAAAGTAATATCTCCCTAATTTTTTCCATCGTTAATCTCCTTATAATTTTATTTTGTAATTATTCTATTTTCATATTATATTCTATGCGCAACTAGATATCAACGAAAATATGTAAAATATTAGCATATTATGGAAATTAAAAGGAATATCGATATTTTTATACATATAAAAATACAAGCAATATGACGCAAAAAAAAGACTGCCAACAAGTTCACTTTAAGTGACTTTGTTGGCAGTCTTAAATAATCATTAAGATTATTGTTGTCTCAACTAATGAGATTAAACTTTTACTTCATATTGTATTATTTCTTCACCGGTGTAACTGGCGCGTTACCTTCTATAATATGTTTTGCATTATCTACACATAGTTGCACCATGTTATCTCGTGTGTTTATTGAACTACTACCTATATGAGGTACTACGATTACTTGATCCATTTTTAAGAACGGATGATCCATAGATATAGGTTCATTTTCTACGACATCTAATGCAGCACCGAGAATTTCTTTTTGTTCTATTGCTTCTATTAAATCTGATTCTACAATATGTCCACCTCGCCCGATGTTAATCAATATTGCAGAATCCTTCATTTTTTTAAAAGTTTCTTTATTAAATATACCTTTTGTTTCAGGTGTTAAAGGCGCAGTACACACTACGAAATCACTTTCTTCTAACAATTGATCCATCGTTCTATATTCAACGTTCAACTGTTTTTCAGCATCTTCTTTTTTGGAGCGGTTATGGTATAAAACTTTGCAATTAAATCCTTTTAATCGTCTTGCAAATGCTTCTCCAATTGCACCCATGCCATATATACCGACTGTAGATCCATGAACATCTTTACCTGCTAATAAGTAAGGGCCCCAACTTTTCCATTCACCATTTTCTACATATTCAACCGCTTCTACGATTCTTCTAGCTGCAGTTAACATTAACGCAAATCCTAGTTCTGCTGTTGTTTCTGTTAATACTTCTGGCGTATTAGTTACAACAACACCTTTGTTATGAGCAAGTTCAATATCAATATTATCAAATCCAACTGCTAAGTTAACGACCCCTTTAATTTTTGGAGCTGATTCAAAGAAGGTCTCATCGATTTTCTCACTTAACGTTGTAATAACAATTGTTGCGTCTTTAGATCGTTTTAAAAATTCTTCTCTTGGCATAGGTTCTAATTCACTATTCCAAACATCTACTTCCGAAAATTGTTCGATTTGTTGTATGAATTTATCTGGTAATTGTCTTGCAACTAATACTTTTTCAGTCATGTTCCCATCTCCTTATTTAGCTTACTTAATCACTTCAAATAAGTTCTTAACACTATAAGTAGGTAATACTTCTTTCTTGTTAATTTCTTCTAAAGATGTAACGCCTGTTTGAACGTGTAAAGTATCAATACCACTATTAATACCGGCTAAAATATCTGTATCATATAAATCGCCGATCATCACACATTCTTCTTTTGAAAGACCAATTTTTTCAATAGCTTGTTCCATAATGATTGTCTCAGGTTTTCCTATAAAGATCGGTGTTTGTCCTGTAGAGACACTTACAACACTTGTTAATGAACCATTACCAGGTAAGAACCCTCGTTCATTAGGAATTGAAACATCTTTATTTGTTGAAATAAATTTAGCGCCATTTCGGACAGCTAAACATGCAACTGATAATTTTTCATAAGAAATATTAACATCTAGTCCCATTACAACATAATCAACATGTTCATCTTCTTTAATGACTAAACCGGCCTCACTTAAAGAGGTATTCAAGCCACTCCCACCAACCATATATACAGAAGCACCTGGAGATGTTTCACTTATATAACCAGCAGTCGCCATAGCTGATGTAATGACATGTTCACTTGAAGTATTAAATCCCATGTTATTTAATTTTTCTGCTACTTCTGCAGGTGTTTTTGAAGAATTATTCGTAACGAATAAATAATCTTTATGATGTTCATTTAAATATTCAATGAATTCAATAGCACCTTCAATTATCTCTGAACCTTTATACATCGTTCCATCTATATCTATTAAATAACCTTTATAGTCTTTCATTTTTATCTCCTTCGCCAAATGCTGTAACTGGTACATTTTCATTTTCTAAAAAATGTTTCGTATCTTGAATCGCTTGCTTATAAAATGGATTTGCTATTTCAAAAGTTTTTCTTAATTCATCATGATTGATATTTTCATAATTACGAATTAATTCTTTTCTATAGTCTATAGAATTTCTTACAGCTTCTGCAGTTGAAGGCTGAAATACTTTCTCAAGCTCCATAATATCTATAACATCTTTGTAATTTCCTGGATCTCTTAAAATAAATGCATCAATAATCAAATTCCCAATATCTACTACCGATTCAATCATCATATGTGCGATTCTTTCTAAAGCATATGGAGAATTCTTCTCAATTTCAAAATCAACTGTTAATTTTTCTAAATAATTTAATTTTAAATTTAATGTTTTGCTATCTACGAAATACATGTAGAAAACCTCCTATTCATATATCATAATATCATAATTTTGAATTATACGGCATTGCTCTGTATACTATACAATTAAAGAAAGCTTTAAAATAAAGGAGTAACTACTTATGATAGAAATGTTTTTATATGATGAAGAAGACGAAGCAAAAATAAAATTTGTTGGTTTTGTAGGTGAGCATAGTAGATATGATCTAACACTTATCTATACAGACAGACATTACGGTAAAACAATGGTACTGAATACTCAAAATAATACTTTTGGAATCATTGGTAGAGATGACTTAGAAGAAGACGGATACATTAGTCACATCTTAGGTCTTTCTCCAGAAGAAGGAGAAGAAGTTACTGAATATTTAAATGATGTTATTGATATTTAAAATGTACGCTATCTTTATTATAAATACGAAAAGAGCCCGGATTTTTCCGGGCTCTTTTTTATAAATAATCTTTTAAAGTATTTTTAGATGTTTGCTGTTCTTCAACGATTTCTTCTTCGACTGTTTCTACTTCTTCGTTTTCTTGTTGTTTGTGTTGCTCTTGTTTACTATTTTGTTGTATTGTAGGTTCAATTTTCACATCATCTAATTTATTATCTTCGTCTACAAAATGTGCGTCTTCAGCTGTTAATCTAGTTATTTCTGCTTTAGTTAAGCGTCTTAACACAAAATATTTACATCCAAAGTTGCAGTACTCGAGTAAATAATCTTGAATAGCTGAAAATCGCTTATTTGAGTCGCTTTTTTTATTAGAATCATAATAAAAACCTTTTAAACGAAGTTGATCATAGCCAAAATCGCCAACAATAAAATCATATTTATCTAGAATTTCAGAATAACGTGATGTAAATTGCTCTTCATTGAATGATTGTTGATCATCTTTAATTACTTCAAAATAGTTATGGTCTATTTTAGTTAACATTCAATCACCTTATTAATTATTAAGTGCCTGCTCACCTAGTTTATGTTTTTGTTTAGCTGCTTCATTAACTTGTTCGTCAGCGTGATAAGAACTACGTACCATTGGTCCTGCTTGGCAATGTTTGAAGCCTTTTTCCATAGCGACTTTTCTTAATTTACCAAACTCTAACGGCGTATAATATTTTTGAACATTTAAATGTTTACGAGATGGTTGTAAATATTGTCCAATCGTCATAATATCAACATCATTTGCACGTAAATCATCCATTGTTTCGTATATTTCTTCAACAGTTTCGCCTAAACCTACCATCAAACTTGATTTTGTAGGAATATCTGGATACATTTCTTTAGAGCGTCTTAAGAATTCTAACGTACGGTCATATTTTGCACGTGCTCTAACTCTTGGTGTTAATCGTCTAACTGTTTCGATATTATGGTTTAAAATATCTGGTTTAGAATCCATCAAAGTTTCTAACGCTTCATAGCTACCACCCATATCTGAAGGCAAGATTTCTATAGATGTATATGGATTCAATTCTCTTACTTTACGAACAGTTTCAGCATAAACATTTGAACCAGCATCTTTCAAGTCATCTCTCGCAACAGCCGTAATGACTACGTGTTTTAAGTTCATTAATTGAACTGATTCTGCAACACGTTGTGGTTCGTCTAAGTCTAGTTCATTTGGCAGACCTGTTTTAACTGCACAGAAACGACACGCTCTTGTACACACTGCGCCCAAAATCATAAATGTAGCAGTACGTCTCTCTCCCCAACATTCGTGAATATTTGGACATTTTGCTTCTTCACATACAGTATGAAGATTCTTTTCACGCATCATTTTCTTTAAGCCAGTGTAGTTCTTATTAGTATTTAACTTTATTTTTAACCAGTCTGGTTTACGTAATATTTCTTCATTTTTAGTAGCCATATACGCGAACACCCCTCTATAATTAATTTTCATCTTCGTTCATTATAACCAAAATACGTATAAATTTAAATGCTCCTTACACTTTCTTTTCACTTTGTAATAACTTTTGTTCGAAAATATTTCTTAAAAATTGAGGCATGATATAATTTATATTCATTTCTTTTAAAATCGGGAAATATCTACCAAAAGTATACATGTCAATTGTCCCTAACTTATATTGTTCGTGATCTTGAACTTCCTCACCTTTAACAAAACATTGACCTGTAGATTCAATATAACCGATATTTTTAAAGACATATCCGCCAAAAATATCTCCTCTAAACCCAAAACCGATCGCAACTTCATCCATATAGGACTGTTCCATCGCTTTATAAATAATTTGTTTAAGTTCTACACCTCTTAAATTAATCGAAACTGTATTAATTGGATGAGGTAACATTTGATGTACATCATATTCGGTTAATTCGTTTCCAGCTATACCTTTAACAATTAACCCTGCATTGATGATAGCACAATCTGCCTCTGTAAACTCTAAAACACTTTCACAAAGTAAATCTGTTGTATAGCTAGCACTATTTAAACGTCGTGGTAAAGATATCTCTCTACTTAGAATTGGCTTGTTTAAGAGTGCCCTACCTTTTTCTTCATAATTATTAGTCACTTCTTCTAATAAAGTTGTATCGAGAATACAAGCTTCTTTATGAATAACTTTATGATGTTCAATCTCTAAATCGACTTGTCCAACATAGTGTCCGTATTTACCAGCAGCAGCCATCAGCACACCATTTTTTTCTTCACCATGTTCAAAATAATGATGCGTGTGTGCTCCGAAAATAACATCAATTTCTGGACATTCTTGGCATAATTGCTCATCAAAAAATATTCCAACGTGGCTCAAGACAAGTAATACATCATAGTCTTCTTTAACTTGAGCAATTTCATTTTTTAATGCAAGTAATGGGGATGTCACTTTCCAGTCTAACGTTTCATATATATGGTTAAATGGTGCTGTAAGACCTATCATACACACTTTTATACCATTCACATCTTTAACGACGTGAGATGTTAAATGGTTAGGTAAATTGCCTTCAAGATCAAATAAATTACAACACGTTACATCAAACTGAGCATCATCATACAAGTGATTAAGTGCATCATGAGAAATTGTCATACCTTCATTGTTACCTATCGTGACAACATCAACATTGCTATCATTTAATATTTTAACATTTTCAGTACCTTGTGACGCTTCTGTTAATGGATGAAACAAATCTATATGGTCACCTATATCAATATATAAGGAATCTTGTTGAAGTTTGCTTCTTTCATTTTTAATATATTGAGATATTTTTGCATATGTATTTAAATGGCTATGAATATCATTCGTATGAAATATTGTGAGTTTCACAAATTCAACTCCTTATAAAACACTTTTTATAATCAAATATATACCTAAGATTAACATTGTAATCCTTAAAATTAAAACAACTGTATCTGATTTCATTCTACTATTAATTCTGACACCAATTTTCGCACCAAAGTAACTTGATATAATCAGTACAATTGCATGTACCCATAAAACATTACCTTGCCAAACGTGACTTACAGAACTCGATAGACTAGAGAAGAAAATCATCATCATACTTGTGCCTACTGCAACGTGGGGTGGGAATTTAAATACGATAATCATCAATGGTGTCATTAAGGCGCCACCACCTATTCCAAATAGCCCTGTCGTAATACCTACAATAAAAGCTGATACTACCGCAGCGACTGGCGGTATTCCATATTTATGCTCTTTCCCATATCTATCTGTAAATGATTTTAAATACTTTTCTTGTTGGAAATATTTAATTGGCTTCACATGGTTACGAATCATTAAAATAATAGAAATGAAAATAAGAAAAATCCCAAAATATAAATTAAATGAATTTAACGTGAAATACTTACTCAAATATGCACCAACTAAAGCACCAGGAATAATACCTATTAAGAATATCAATCCATTTTTTACATCAACTTGCTTCGTTTTCAAATAGCCCAGTGTAGCTGTCAGACCAGTCGTAATTAAGATCACTGATGATGTACCTATTGCTCTTTGTGGGGTCATACCTGACAATAAATCGTGATCAATTCCAAAGTATACAAGTGATGGCACGATAATTATACCGCCACCTATTCCTACTAATGCACCTATGATTGCAGATAACACACCAATAATTACTAACACTAAATATGCCACTTCTGTCACCTCTAAAATAATTTAAGTTGTTTAGGCGCTAAACCTTCATATCTTATATCTAATAATTTTTGGTAAGTTTTGGCATTATGTGCAGCGTGACCACCTGAATTATTATTAAATACTACATAAATATCCTTTGCTTTCTGGTTTAATATTTTCACTTTATGAGTCAATTCTTTTAATTCATCTTCATTATAATCATATAAATATCTCACGTCACGCCACTCTTGATCTGTCATATCTTTTTTAGTCCAACCATTAACATTTCTGCCATGATAACGAACAAAAGCGACATCGTGTGTAATACGATTAATAAGTGGAATAGAGCCTTCTCCACTTTGAGGTTCATCACAAATACTATGAATAAATTTCATTTCAGTTAAAAATTCCAATGTATACTCTTTTACATCATCTCTAAACCAAGAACGGTTACGAAATTCAATGCATACATCAAAATCTTTTAATTGCTCACGAACATATCGCAAATAATTAATATTTTGAGGTTTCAAATCAAACCAAGGTGGAAACTGAACGAGAATCATCGCTAACTTACCTGCCGCTTTCAAAGGTGCCATAGAATCTTTAAATAAATTAAATAACTCTACCTTACCCTCAGCAAAATCAGTAACTTCAGCATGACCAGTTAAAGCTTGATGAATTTTAACTACAAACTTAAAATTCTCAGGCGTTTCACGAATCCACTTTTCAATATTTCTTTGAGGTTGAATCGCATAATAAGTCGCATCCAATTCTACAATAGGAAAATGAGCAGCATATGCCTTTAATTTGTCTTTTTTATTAGAAAGATCCTCGTATAAACTATCATGATCTCCCCATCCAGTTAGGCCAATTTTTATCATATCTTATCACCACATTTATCATACCATACAGAGTATTTATAGTTCAGTTTGTTTGTTTAAATTTATGTAAAAATGGAATGAGACAAAGATCTTATTTTTATAAATAAAGGCTAAGACAATAATTAATGTCCTAGCCTCTTGAAATTAATATTAAATTATAATAAAAATCATTTAGTGAGTTGTATATTTCTATCACAACATTTCATAACATCTTCATCATGCGTTACAATGAGTATAGTAGATTTACCTTTAAATTCTGATAAAAGCCTTAATATTTTATATTTATTATCATTATCTAGTACTCCAGTAGGTTCATCCGCAAAAATAATAAGAGGCTCTTTTAATAGTAATCTAGCAATTGCAACTCTTTGCTGTTCACCACCACTTAAAGTATATATTTTAGTATTAAATGATTTATTTAATCCAACTTTATTCATTACTTCAATTTTTAATTCTTTTTTCTTAGACTTACTCAATTTTTTATATCCTAATACAACATCCAAGTTATATTCTATTGTTTCGTGTGTTATAAGTGCATAATTTTGAAATAAATATCCTAATTTATTTCTATACAATAACATCTTCTTTTTGCGATTCATCTTCGTGATATCATCGCCATCAATATAAATAGTCCCGTTATCAATTTTTTCTAACCCACACATGCAGCCTAACAAAGTAGATTTTCCAGAACCACTTTTACCTGTTATTGCAACCATTTCTCCTTTATTTACATGCAAATTCAAATCACTAAATAAATTAATACCATTAAATTGTTTACTTAAATTATTTACTCGAATCATTGCTTAATCATCTTTTCATACTCAGATTGACTAATATACTCAATAAAATAAACCCATTTACCTTTATGATCGATTTTGACATATTTTTCAGAAGGACTATGGCCCTTGAAGTCCAATAAATAGTTGTTTTTCTGACCATTTGCATTATAAGATTCTATACCTTTATAATCTTGAATATCCACCAGTTCTTGCTTACTTAAATGTTCAGCATCCTTACTATGAGGAACTTCAGCATAACTCCACTCTCTTTTAACTAAAGGATTTATTAAGTCTAATTTTTCGTCACTATTTTTCAGAACAAACGAAGCTATACAAATTAATATAACACTAGCCAATATAATAGAAATAAGCTTCTTCATTATTGAGTCTCACCTCTTCTCGCATCTTTCAATAAATGATATTCGTATCGATTTATGAATATCACGATAGAGAGTAATTCAAATAGGATCATTAAAAACATCAATGTGAATGAAATTGTTATAATTTCAAAATAATTTGCGATGAATAATGCAACACATGTTGAAACTAAGCTGGTAACTATAAAGGTTATATGTTTATTTATAAATGAATGTCCATGAATCGTTTTGACAAATATAACTTTTTTCTCTTTATCACAATAAACACTAATAATAAATAAATAAACAGATGATATAACTACAATTCCCAAAATGGAAGTAGTAACAGAAATAATTAGATTGCGTTTAATTTCCTTAATATCTTTTAAAACACTGCTGTAAGCATTTGTTAATCCTTGTATCACACTATCACCGTGATTATTAATTGCCTTACTTTTAATTAAATCATAGTCATTAAAAAGCAATAACCCTTGTGATGTAGCAGCACTATAAAATGAAATTGGATAATAACCTTTTGGTAACAAGATTAGAACAGGATTATAAGAGAAAACTTCTTTACTATAAACACCTGTACTATAGTTAAATAACTTATCATTATTTTCTATTTTATGAGCTTCAATATCCAAATATTTCTCTTTATTTGGTATGTTATCAATTTCATCGTAAAATTGAACTTCTTTCTGTATATCCTTCTTAATTTTATTGATGTTTTTTTGGCTATACCCTTTTTCAGGAATTAGTGCAATAATCTTTGAGTAATCAATATTTTGCCTATCTACTATCTTAATATCATTTCTTTCAAGATAAGTTTTGTTAACATATATTGCATTATTTATATCATATGCTTCTCCAGATTTTTCCCAATTGTAATGCCTATGATATGTTAACACCCAATTCTTTTCTGGTATATTATTTAATAAATTTATAATTTCTTGATCTGAGTGCTTAAAGTGGTTTTTATCCGTCTCAATTTCATTAGTCGTAATTTCTGCTATATACAAGTCTTTATTTTTAAACCAATACTTTTCACTATTAGCATTATCAACTATTTCTAGATAGTTAAGTATAGAAATTGATATTACGTTTAGTAATGTTAGCGTTACAATTATTTTAATGATATTTGGTAAATATTGAAAACCATTTCCTACACCTTCATATTTTATATATTTTTCAATATGATAAGTTTGTTTGGAAATTAGCCAAAAAGACACCAACAATATAATGACTAAGATATTATAGAAAATTAAAGCAAACATTAAAAACAAGAAAAATACATATCCAATTTGAGCTAAATGATTATACAAGTATAATGCTACAGTTACTATTAAGGTGACAAATATGAACTGTGTTATAAAGAATTTTGTTGTTTTATATATTTGAAAACAACAAATCCTTCTTGTACTATAGCCATGTATTCGCTTGATTGACATTTCCTTCACTGAAGAAAGTTGTTCATATAAAATAGCTATGAATAAAATCACTAATAAAATTATCATTGTAGAGAGCAATTGATAACTACTTATATATTCAACTATTATAAAATGAATTGGAAATTTATAATCTGTAATTGTTACACCATGTTCTTTTAATACTTTATAAAATTCATTAGGCAATTCATCTTTAATAAAAAAGGTTGTACCTACAAGATTTAGTTTATCTAAAATTTTATTATCAGGTTCAATTAACTGATATTTCTTTTCACGACTAAATGGTAATTGATTAAATTTAAATGTCTCTTTTAAATTATACTGAGCTAAAAATTTAGTATTAGCGTTATCGTCATAGTTCTCATTTACTCGAATCATTGATATATTATTCTGGCTAGAAAGCTTAACTAATAAACTATTTATTTCTTCTTTATTGTGCTTTTTATCCCAATTTTCAATAACTATTGCTTTATTGTAGCCGGGCAATTTTATATCATCATAATATTTGTAAAAATTAAGGAATAAAAAAGTTGTGATAATGAAAATAAAAAATACAGTTATTTTAGTGACATTTTTCATGTATCATCCTCCTTTTTTATTACTTAAGAATAATATATTTAATTCGTAATATTCTGTCAATATATACTTATCCATAATTTACCAACAAAACCCCCGCTATCTTTTTGTTGATAGCGGGGGTTTTATGTTATATTGAAAGGTGTTAAGGATACCTTACATAATTTTATTAAATGATGGCCGTCATTGGATAATGTTTATGTCTAAGGTATTTTTTTCTGTTTTATTTTCCATTTTTACATCTCCTATTTCAATTTTAATACTTGTCCTATTTGTATCACATCTGATGTCAATCCGTTTAATTTTTTTAATGTTGCAACTGTTACCCCTGTTTTTTGGCTAATGCCCCACAGTGTATCTCCGTTAACAACTGTATATGTTGATGGGTTAGTTCCGATTGCTGCACCGTGTATTGCTTCTGCTAATGATTTTGTATATGCATTCAGATTATTTTTAATCGCGTTCATATCTTTAGTTGACGTAATAAATCCTAATTCTACAAGTCTATAATTGATATATTCTGCTTTTGCTACGTTGCAATGTAACAAATCACTTCTTTCTGTGATACCTCTTATCGTGCCAACGTGCTTTTGTACGGCTGCTTGCAATGCTTTGTCAATATTATCTGCTGCTAATCCACTAGGTATAATAACGTGCCCTCCTGTTGCTGATGCCGATGCAGAATCTAAATGAAATTCCACAAAAATTTCATACCCTTGTGATTTAACCCAATACAAACCATAATCAGTCGTGTTACCTATTTGTTGTCCATAGGCTGTATCTTGATACATATCTTGATCTTTACCGTAAACTGCAACTGTGTTTCCTGCTTGTTTTAAATAGTTAGCTACTCTATCTACAATATTAGCTCTAATAAAATCTCTTTCATTTGTTCCATTTCCAACTGCACCTGGATCATTATATCCATGCCCTGCTACGATCATAATTTTTCTACTCATTTGAACTGCTCCTTTATTTTTAGATTGATCTAACTTTTCGTTTAATTTTGTAATATCATAATTTTCTATCGGCTTACCACTGCACACTCTTGTGACTTCGTTTGTAATATTTTCTCCTTTTTTGCGCAATTGAATATGCAAATGTTCACTCATTGGATTGTCATCATAATTCGTATTACCTTGTAAACCAATCATATCTCCTTGAATGACTTTATCTCCTTTTGAAAATTTCAAAGAATCTCTCATCATGTGTCCATATATCCAATCGTTACCATTGCTATCTCGAATTTCCATCGTTCCACCAAAATTACCAAATGGTTCACTAAGTATAACTGTCCCACTTGTAACTGCTGGAATATTATTTGTCTTGTTATTAAATACATCAAAAGCTCTATGATAGCCACTGCAGAATGCATCGTAATTGATACCGTCTTCCGTATAATTTCTATATCCGTATTGTTTCGGATATTCATCATAAGTTCTTGGATCTGATGATATTTCCCATCCTTTTTGAGTTAAATAATTGATTGCTGTTAACATTGAATCATCCTTTCAAATTTTATTTCTTTCCTGATTGTTTTAAAAACTGTTCTTGTTCTCTAGAGCGATTCGTTAAAATGAATGTATTTTTCCAAATTCCATAGAGTACAAATACAATTGGGATACCTGTATTGAGTACATTCATCCATGCATTTAACTTTTGAGGATTAAACCATTCAACTTGAACACCAGAAGCATTTAAAGCTAAATATAAAGCGCCAATAAATCCTCCTATCATTGCAACAAACTGCTTAACCTTATCCGGATCAATTTGAATTTTGTTTTCATCTTCTGAATAATTCAAGTTAACCTTATTTGTTTTGAAGTTCATTTTAACCATGTCTATCACCTCCTTGGTTACACTATAGTATAACTTTTGGTTGACGTCAATAACTTTTAGTTATATTTATGATATTTTTATTGAAAAAATATAACCAAGAGTTATAATGTAAGTATCAATCATATAAGGAGCGGGAAACTTATGGTGTCTGAAAATAAACTCTCTGAACAAATTAGTTTATTAAGAACGAAGAATGGATGGACGCAACAAAAGTTAGCGGACGAGTTACAAGTTTCAAAACAATCCATTTCATATTGGGAAACAGGTCGTAAAGCACCAAAGATGAAAAAAATAGAAGAAATGGCTAAATTGTTTAACGTTAGCGTGAGTTATATGTTAGATGGGGAAGCTAAAAGAACTTATAACTCGACTGCTGAAACTATTGCAGCACATTTAGATGGAGAATTAACAGAAGAAGAACTAAAAAAAGTTTTAGAATATGTTGATTTCTTAAAACATCAAAATAAATAAAACGTATTTTAGACAAAACTTATGGTGGGGATAATTTGAACAGATATGAAAAAATGCTTATCAATAATGAACACATCGTCATAAAAGAAACAAATAACCTTCCTCGACAATTGAAAGGTTTATATGTAGATGGATTAATTTTATTGAAAGATGATTTATCTAACAGAGAAAAGTTAGAAGTTCTAGGAGAAGAATTAGCCCATCATGATATTTCTTATGGAAATATACTTGATACAACAGAATTATGGAAATGGAAATTTGAACATAAAGCAAGAAGATTGGGCTTCGAGAAAATTATACCTTTAAAAAGTATCATCCAAGCATATCAAGCAGGCGTGCATAATAAGTTTGAGCTCAGTAATTATTTAGATGTATCAGAAGGATATATAGATGAAGCTTTAGAACACTATAAACAGAAATACGGTATCAGTACTTGGTATGAGCATTATTTAATTAAATTTAATCCATTACAAGTGTACGAATATAAAGAAATACATTAGAAATATAAAAAATCACCCAATCCGTTGGAATCATTTTCGGATTGGGTGATTTTTTATATTCCTCTTTACCACTCTGCGATACTTCCATCTTTATGTCTCCATACTGGATTATGCCAGTCATGGCTTACTTTTGCCATTTCTCTAACATGATCTTCATCAATCTCTACGCCTAGTCCTGGCTTTTTAGGTATATTTACATAGCCATCTTGAAACTCAAATACTTCTTTATTTTTAATATAGTCTAATATATCACTATCTTTATTGTAATGAATGCCTAGGCTTTGTTCTTGTATAAATGCATTATGACAAGTTGCATCTACTTGTAAACAAGAGGCTAACGCTATAGGACCAAGCGGACAGTGTGGAGCTGCGCCTACATCATATGCTTCTGCCATAGAAATGATTTTTTTACATTCTGTAATGCCGCCTGCATGTGATAAGTCTGGTTGAATGATGTCTACATAACCACTTTCTAATATAGGTTTAAAGTCCCATCTTGAAAATAGTCTCTCGCCTAATGCTATTGGTATCGTTGTCGTTTGACTAATTTCTCTTACGGCTTCTATATTTTCGCTTAATACGGGTTCTTCAATAAACATTGGTTTAAATTGTTCTAATTCTTTCGCTAATACTTTAGCCATTGGTCTATGTACCCTACCATGAAAATCAATGCCTATTCCTAATTGATTGCCAACCGCTTCACGTATACCCGCAACACGCTCTATAACAAGATCTATTTTTCCATAACTATCTACATATTGTAATTCTTCAGTTGCATTCATTTTTATTGCTTCAAAACCATTTTCTAAAGCTTTTTTTGCAGCATTTGAAGTATCTTGAGGTCTATCGCCACCAATCCATGAATAGACTTTCATTGAATCTCTACATGCGCCACCTAATAGTTCATGTACAGGTGCATTATAATATTTCCCTTTTATATCCCATAAAGCTTGATCAATTCCTGAAATCGCACTCATTAAGATTGGTCCACCTCTATAAAAGCTGCTTCTATACATCATATTCCAATGGTCTTCTATATTTAATGGATTCTTACCAATTAATTGTTGCATAAACTCATCTACTGCTGCTCCAACAGTACTGGCTTTACCTTCAATAACAGGTTCTCCCCATCCTATCAATCCTTCATCAGTTGTGATTTTTAAGAACAACCAACGAGGCGGTACTTGAAATAGTTCATAATCAATTATTTTCATATTATGCACGTCCTTTTTCTAAATGTACTTTGTTATAAAATGCTTGAGCTGTTTTTTCTAATTCATCATAATATGCATCGCTTGTCTCGACTTTAGTATTGACTAACGCACTTCCTAAACCTACACCAACTGCACCAGCTTTTATAAAATCAGCAACATTATTTAAATCAACGCCTCCTGTTGGTAAAAGCGGTATATGTGGCAATGGTCCTTGTAAATCTTTTATATAGCTTGGTCCCATCGTAGTAGTTGGGAATACTTTAATAATATCGCCTCCATATTCATAAGCTTCTAATATTTCAGTTGGGGTTAAAGCACCTGGTATACTTACCACACCATATTTCTTAGTCATTCTAATTGTTTCTTTATTAACGGTAGGAGATAAAATAAAAGTAGCACCACTCAATATTGCTAATCTCGCAGATTCAGCATCTAATACTGTTCCAGCTCCAACGACCACTTTCCCTTTCATTTCATTAGCAATTAAATCAATTGATGCTAAAGCTTTTGGTGAATTCATCGTTACTTCTATAGCTCTAACGCCAGCTTTATATAACGTTCTCACAATAGGTAAGACATCATCCGGTTTTGCATTTCGTAAAATCGCAATAAGTTTAGTTTCTTTTATTATATTTAAAGTATCCATATAAATTGCTCCTTATCTAATAACATCATCTGTATTGATATTATTTTTTAATTGTTTAATTTCTTCTTTACTCGGTAAACCTTCAACATCACCTTTAACAGTCGTCACCAGTGCACCTGCATTACAAGCTTGTTCGACAGCATCATGTAAAGATAATCCGTCTATATAACCAGCTATAAATCCAGCAGCAAACCCATCTCCAGCTCCAACTGGGTCCACAACTTCTACGTTTTTAGAAGCTTTCGCATATCCTACATGTTCATCATTTTCGTAATAAGCGCCTTCACTACCAAGTTTGACGATTACTGTTGAGGCGCCTAACGCTATGATGTTCTGAGCAATCTTTTTTTCAGACCTTTCGTTAAATAGAAATGCGCCTTCGCTTATTCCTGGTAAGACAATGTCGCTTAATGAAATGATGTTTAACAACGTTTCTCGAGCTTGCTCTTCATTCCATAACTTAAGTCTTAAATTAGGATCAAATATAATTTTTAAGTTAAGCTTTTTTGCTACAGATATTAAATGAAATATTGTATCTTTACAGTCTTCGCTCAATGCTGGTGTTATTCCAGTTACATATAAATACTTAAATTGTGCTACATATTCTTCATCAATATTTGAAGTCGTCATTAAACTTGCAGCAGAACCTTTTCTATAATAATGCACACGTGTTTGATCTTGACGATTTTTTTCTTTTAGAAACAATCCTGTAGGTGCATCATCAGTTAAATGAACTGCATCAACATTTATACCTTCTCCACGTACAAATGAAAGAATTTTATATCCTAGCTCATCATTTCCAAGCTGACTAATCCAACCAGTTTTAATGC
Source organism: Mammaliicoccus sp. F-M27 (assembly GCF_022387115.1). NCBI lineage: Bacteria > Bacillati > Bacillota > Bacilli > Caryophanales > Staphylococcaceae > Mammaliicoccus > Mammaliicoccus sp. F-M27. Next base: position 137,784 of record NZ_JAJNIE010000004.1, read on the forward strand.
CGAGCTTTTCTAAACCAATAAGCGTATTTGTCTCTGCTCCAGCAATATGAGTTGTAAAGTCATGTGCATAACGCATAGGACCAACTTCTTTCGGAGCAAACACGACCATCGTTTCACCAATTGATAAAACATCCATCATTTCAACACTCCTTTAAGTTAATAACCTTCTGCGTTGTATAATCGTGCTGACAATCCACCATCAATGACTAAATGTTCACCAGTCATCATTTCAGAATCATCTGAAGCTAAATATTGTGCTAATTTCCCAATATCTTCTGGCTCATTAATTCTTGAAGTTGCATGTAAATATAACACACCTTTTCTGACTTCTTCTTCGTTATCCATTGAATCAAACCAATTTTTCAAGTGAGCTGTATTCGTAAAGCCAGGGCAAATTGCATTAACACGAATATTATATTTACCTAAACTCAATGCCATACCTCTTGTCATGCCATTCACGCCACCTTTAGCCGCTGCATACATGTCAGTATCAGGCAAAGTTGCAATAGAATGATTTGAAGAGATGTTGATAATTGAACCGCCACCTTGCTTTTTCATTTCAGAAATAACATGTTTGGAACATAAGAAAGTCCCTCTTAAATCGATATTGATAATTGAATCCCAATCTTCTACTGTGGCTTCTTCAATAGACTTAAACACTGTAATACCAGCATTATTTACAAGTGTATTAATCTGCCCATAATGTTTAATCGTTTCTTCAACCATGTTGATAATACTTTCTTCTTTAGATACATCTGTTTCAACAAAGTAAGCATCTCCTCCACTTTGCTTTATTTCTTCAACCGTTTCTTTACCAAATTCAGCATCTATTGTAGCAACGACTACTTTGGCACCTTTAAGACTTAACTGCTTAGCAATTCCTTTTCCAATTCCTTTTCCAGAACCTGTGACAATTGCAACTTGTCCATTTAAATTACTCATTCATTTTTCCTCCTTAAAATCTTTTATTAGGGTTAGGCAACGAGAATATATCTTCAACGATTAAAGAAGCTGCGCCAATCGTATATAAATCATTTTCTAAAGCAGATGTAACAATCGGCGTCTGTTTTGCTTCTTCACCCATTACTTTTAGCTGAATGACACGCATTATATTCGATATTAAAACATCACTTATTTGAGTTAAACTCCCTCCTAACACGATGAATTTTGGCCCAAATAAATTAATTAAAATTGTAAATCCAAGCCCGAGATTTCTTCCTATTTCTTCTGCTATATTTAAACAAAGTTCATCACCTTGATTGACTGCTTGGTAGAAATCTTCTATCGTCAAATCTTCTATATTAAACTTTTGAGTTATTATGTGACTCGTTTCACCCATTTTTAGTTTGCGTTTCACTTTTTTCAAAATTGCTTTTTCTGATGTTAAAGTTTCTAGACATCCATAATTTCCGCATGAACATAGAGGTCCATCAGGATCTATCGTTACGTGACCAATTTGTCCGGTAACATGATGTGCACCTTTAAAGATTGAACCACCATTAATAATACTTGCACCTACACCGTAATCCACGATAACTGAAATGAAATTACTTTCATCTTTACCTTGACCAAACCACATTTCTGCTAGCGCTGCACTATTACAGTCATTGTCAATTAGAACTTTTAATTGAGTAATGTTTTCTAAAATCGTCTGAATCTCTACATTTCTCCAACCTAAATTAGGGGCAAATATATTTTTACCTTTTTCCGTATCTACTAATCCATGCATACCAACACCTATGCCAAGTACTCCTATTTCCTTTTCCTTATAAGTTTGAGTGATTGAATTAATTTGTTGCCCTAAATATTCAATCATTTGATCTGGCTCTTTATGCGTATTCATCTCAATTTGTATCTCATATAAGATTTCTGCCTTTAAATTACAAACGATAACTGTTGTAGCATAAGCACCAATTTCTAAACCGACGATGACTTTCTTCTCTTTATTAATATCTAAAGGTATCGGTTGTCTTCCTCTAACTTTTATTTCCGATGGTTTTTCTTCAATCCATTGTTCTTCAATCAGTATAGAGACAATTTCCGAAACAGAGGGCCTAGATAATTCAATGCGGTTCGCAATTTCAACTCTCGATATAGGTCCATGCTTTTGAATCGTTCTTAAAACAAGTTGTTTATTATAATCTTTCATCAAATTTACATTAATTCTTGAAGATTGCTTCATGACAGTCCCCCTCTCATTTAAGTAATGTACGATAACTAATATCTTTTTGTTATTTTAATTTATACTTGATTTTCTATTTGAAAAGGCTTACATTTATAATTAAATCAGATTTTTTAGATAATTACAAATTTTTAGTTATTTAATATAATTAATTCTGATTTAGAATTTTTATTCATTAATCGAATAATTGCAGTTATCTAATGTACTTATTCAAAATACTTGGAGGTAATAAAATGGAAGCAAGCAATTATCGAACAAAGTTAATATTCTTCCTTGGTGCTTTAGGAGGATTGCTTTACGGGTATGATACTGGAGTAATTTCGGGTGCTTTACTTTTCATAAAAAATGACATTCCACTTACGCATATAACTGAAGGTCTTGTTGTAAGTTCAATGTTAGTCGGCGCAATATTCGGTTCAGGGGCAAGTGGTCCTTTATCAGACAAACTTGGACGTAGAAAACTTGTCTTTATCATTTCCATTGTATTTATAATCGGTGCTTTAATACTTTCATTTGCACAGTCAATGATTGTATTAGTGATTGGTAGATTTATTATCGGCTTAGCTGTCGGAGGATCTACTGCAATCGTGCCAGTGTATCTTTCAGAAATGGCACCTACAGATACAAGAGGTTCACTCAGTTCATTAAATCAACTTATGATCACAATAGGTATACTCGCATCATATTTAGTAAACTATGCTTTTGCTGATATGGAAGCTTGGAGATGGATGGTAGGTTTAGCTGTTGTACCTTCTGTTATTCTCATGATTGGCGTATACTTTATGCCGGAAAGCCCAAGATGGCTACTTGAGCACAAAAGTGAGAAAGCAGCTAGAAAAGTTATGGCTATAACACGTAAACAAGGAGAAATCGATAAAGAAATAGATGAAATGAAAGAAATCATTCATATTTCAGAAAGTACGTGGACAGTATTGAAGTCAATTTGGTTAAGACCTGTACTTGTCATTGGTTGCATATTTGCGTTATTACAACAAATCATTGGTATAAATGCCATCATATATTATGCGCCTACAATCTTTAGTCAAGCAGGATTAGGAGATGCTACAGCCATTTTAGGTACAGTAGGTATCGGTTCAGTTAACGTGATTGTGACCATTTTTGCAATTATGATTATGGATAAAATCGATCGTAAAAAATTGCTTATTACAGGCAATATAGGTATGGTTAGTTCATTACTTATCATGGCAACACTCGTTTGGACAATTGGACTCGATTCAACAGTCGGTGCTTGGATTATCGTAGCATGTTTAACAATGTTCATTGTATTCTTCGCATTCACTTGGGGACCTATTTTATGGATTGTGTTACCAGAATTATTCCCAATGAGAGCAAGAGGCGCAGCAACAGGTATTGCGACATTATCATTATCAATCGGTAGTTTATTAGTCGCTCAATTCTTCCCAATGCTCACTTCAGTTATGGGCATTGAACAAGTATTCTTGATTTTCGCAGTCATCGGTATATTTGCAATGATATTTGTTATAAAATATCTACCTGAAACAAGAGGTCGTAGTTTAGAAGAAATTGAAGTAGATTTAAGAAATAGAACATCTTCAGTAGCACTTTCTAAAATAGATTAGTAAAACAAAAAAATCTCTTCACTAGGCTATAACCTAATGAAGAGATTTTTAATTTTAAGAATGGGTATTGATGCCCAAACTATCTATTTTTGTAATGAATAATTAACCGATAGAACCTTCCATTTCAAACTTGATTAGGCGGTTCATTTCAACTGCATATTCCATTGGTAATTCTTTAGTGAATGGTTCAATGAAGCCCATTACGATCATTTCAGTAGCTTCTTCTTCTGAAATACCACGGCTCATTAAGTAGAATAACTGTTCTTCAGATACTTTAGAAACTTTCGCTTCGTGTTCTAATGAAATGTTATCGTTCATAATTTCATTATAAGGAATTGTATCTGATGTAGATTCGTTATCCATGATTAACGTATCACACTCAATGTTAGAACGAGCACCAGTTGCTTTACGGCCAAAGTGTACTTGTCCACGGTAAACTACTTTACCGCCATTTTTAGAAATAGATTTAGATACAATAGTTGATGAAGTATTTGGCGCTTTATGAATCATTTTAGCTCCAGCATCTTGTACTTGTCCTTTACCTGCAAGTGCGATAGATAAAGTCATACCTCTAGCACCTTCTTCAAGTAAGAAACAAGATGGATATTTCATCGTTAATTTAGAACCTAAGTTACCATCAATCCATTCCATCGTACCATTCTCATAAACAAATGTACGTTTTGTAACTAAGTTGAAAACGTTGTTTGCCCAGTTTTGAATAGTTGTGTAACGGCAGTATGCATCTTTTTTAACAATAATTTCAACGACAGCTGAGTGTAGTGAATTTGTTGTATAAACAGGTGCTGTACAACCTTCAACATAGTGTACTGAAGAACCTTCGTCAGCAATGATTAAAGTTCTTTCGAATTGACCCATGTTTTCTGAGTTAATTCTGAAATATGCTTGAAGTGGTGTTTCAAGTTTTATACCTTTTGGTACATAAATGAATGATCCACCTGACCATACTGCTGAGTTTAATGCTGAGAATTTATTATCTGCAGCTGGGATAACAGATGCGAAATATTCTTTGAATAATTCTTCGTTTTCACGTAATGCTGAATCAGTATCTTTAAAGATAATACCTTGATCTTCTAAATCTTGTTCCATGTTATGGTAAACAACTTCTGATTCATATTGCGCTGATACACCTGCAAGATATTTTTGTTCTGCTTCTGGTATACCAAGTTTATCGAAAGTATTTTTAATTTCTTCTGGTACTTCATCCCATGAACGTTCTGAACGTTCTGATGGTTTTACATAATAAGTGATTTCATCAAAGTTTAACTCTGTTAAATCCCCACCCCACATAGGCATAGGCATTTTGTAGAATTGTTTTAATGATTTCAAACGAAAATCAAGCATCCATTGTGGTTCGTCTTTCATTTCAGATATTTTTCTAACGATATCTTCTGTTAAACCTCTACCTGAACGGAAAATAGAAACGTCTTCATCATGGAAGCCATATTTATAATCTCCAACTTCTGGTGATTTTTTAGCCATTTTCTTCACTCCTCTTTTATAATAGCGTTCGCCCATTTTTCAAAAGTTACGCGTTATCTTGCTCTTTCGTTCCTTTTTCAAATGCTTTCCAAGCTAAAGTTGCGCATTTGATACGTGCTGGGAACTTTGATACACCGGATAAGGCTTCAATATCGCCCATTTCCTCAGACATATCATAAGATTCTCCAAGCATCATATTCGAGAACTCTTGACTCATTGCTAAAGCTTCTTCGATTGAATGACCTTTAACCGCTTCAGTCATCATTGATGCACTAGACATCGAAATAGAGCAACCTTCACCTTCAAACTTAGCATCTTTAATAACATTTCCTTCAACATCTAATGTTAAGCGGATGCGATCACCACATGTAGGGTTGTTCATATCTATTGTTAAAGAGCCATCTTCAAGAACACCTTTATTACGTGGGTTCTTGTAATGGTCCATAATTACAGAACGGTATAGTTGATCTAAGTTATTAAAATTCATACGAGAAAAACTCCTTCGCTCCATTAAGTGCCTGAATTAACTGGTCAACATCTTCTGTAGTATTATAAATATAGAAGCTTGCTCGTGCTGTTGAAGATTGGTTTAACCATTTCATTAACGGTTGTGCACAGTGATGACCTGCTCTCACAGCGACACCATTTGAATCTAGTGCAGTTGCTAAATCATGTGGATGTACACCTTCTACATTAAATGTTATTAATCCAGCTCGTTTATCAGGAGATGGCCCATATATATCTAAACCATCAATTTTAGACATTTCATTGTATGCATAACTCACGAGATCGTATTCATGTTGATGAATGTTATCCATACCGATAGAATCTATATATCTTATTGCCTCAGCTAATGCAATTGCTTCAGCGATAAGTGGCGTACCTGCTTCAAACTTAGTTGGTAAGTCTGTCCATGTTGCATCTTCTAGTCCAACAAAGTCTATCATATCTCCACCAAATTCAATAGGTTCCATCTTATCTAATAAATTGCGTTTACCATATAAAACACCTATCCCAGTAGGACCTAACATTTTATGTCCACTAAAGCTAAAGAAGTCCACATCTAAATCTTGAACGTCAACATTCATATGTGGCGCTGACTGTGCACCATCAACAGCGATGACCGCATTATGATTATGTGCTACTTCAGCAATATACTTCACATCATTTATTGTTCCTAATACATTTGACACGTGAGTTACCGCTACAATTTTAGTATTATCGTTTATCGAGTTATCAATGGCTTCTTTTTCAAGTTCACCACTTTCTGACATCGGAATAAATTTAAGCTTTGCACCTGTTCGTTTTGCCAATTGTTGCCAAGGTACGATATTTGCATGATGTTCCATTTGTGTGACAACGATTTCGTCACCTTCTGTCACATTTGCATCACCGTAACTATGCGCAATTAAATTGATTGCAGTTGTTGTACCTCTTGTAAATACAACTTCTTCAAAATACTGTGCGTTTATGAATCTTCTTACAGTTTCGCGCGATTTTTCATAAGCATCTGTTGCAAGTGTTCCGAGCGTATGCACACCGCGATGTACATTCGAATTATAGCGATTATAATAATCAACTATACTATCCGTAACTTGCGTAGGTGTTTGACTTGTGGCTGATGAATCTAAGTACACGAGTCTACTACCATTAACTTCTTGCTCTAATATCGGAAAATCTTTTATAATTTTTTCTACATTAAATGTTGATTCGGCCACATTATCAGACCTTTCTGTGCCTTTTTTATATTTGTGTTGTTACTTTAAGTTCAATAACTTCACGTAATTGACGTTTAACGCCTTCAATTGGCAATGCAGATACAACTGAATCTAGGAAACCGTGAATAACTAAACGTTCTGCTTCTTCACGAGAAATACCTCTACTCATTAAGTAGTATAGTTGAGTTGGATCTACTCTACCTACTGAAGCTGCGTGTCCTGCAGTTACATCATCTTCATCAATAAGTAAAATTGGGTTAGCATCTCCACGAGCTTTTTCAGATAACATCAGTACACGTGATTCTTGTTGTGCATCTGCTTTAGTACCGCCGTGTTTAATGTATCCAACACCATTAAAGATTGAAGAAGAACTGTCTTTCATAACACCATGTTTCAAGATATGTCCATTTGATTCTTTACCATATTGAATAATTTGTGTTGTAAAGTTTTGTTTTTGTTCTCCGCGACCTACGACTACTGTTTTAAGGTTACAGTTTGAACGGTCACCCATTAAGTAAGTCGTGTTGTCATTGATTGTACTACAGTCATTCATTAAGCCTAAAGCCCAATCTATTGTAGCATCAGCATCTGCTGTACCACGACGAATGATATGACCAGTGAAACCTTTATCCATAAAATCAACTGTGCCATAAGTAATGTTTGAATTAGCGCCAGCTATAACTTCAGAAACGATGTTTAACTGACCTTTGTTAGAAGATACAGTTGATAAATAGCTTTCAACGTATGTTAATTCTGCGCTTTCTTCAGTTACGATAATCGCATGGTTGAAGAAACTTGCATCACTATCATCATGAAGCACAACATATTGAACAGGTTCTTCGACTACAACGTTTTTAGGTACGTATACGAATACACCGCCATTTACTAATGCTGCATGAAGTGCCGTTAATCTATGCTCATCTGCTTTAACAGCATCTGTCATAAAGTATTTTTGTACTAAATCACTGTTTTCAATTAAAGCCGTTTTTAAATCTTTAATTACAACACCTTGTTCAGTTAATTTTTCATCTACTTTAACAAAAGCAGGTGTATTATTATGTTGAACAATTAAGTTTGTATTATTTTCAGTATCGATAATTTTTTGTACTGATTCTGGTAAGCTTTCGATTGAGTCGAAAGTATCACTTTCAACAGCATGAGTTTTGAATGTATCAAAGTCCCATCTGTCAATTTTAGTTTTATCTGGTTTAGGCATTTCTAATTTATCTAAATTTTGAAAACTTTCTTTTCTTAAGTCAGTCATCCACTTTGGTTCATTCTGAGATGCTGAATAATTAACGATGTCTTCAATGTTAATATTTAACTTTGTTTCAGTTGCCATTTATACTCCTCCTACTTGACTATAATTCTTATATATTACTCAGCATTGATTGTTTCGTCTTCAATGTTTAGTTCGTCTTTAATCCACTCGTAACCTTCTTCTTCAAGACGTCTCGCTAATTCTTCGCCACCTGATTTTACAACGCGACCTTGCATCATAACGTGTACGAAGTCTGGTGTAATATAATTTAATAGTCTTTGATAGTGAGTAATAATTAAGCAACCAAAGTCTTCACCGCGCATTTTGTTAATACCTGTTGATACAACTTTTAATGCGTCGATATCTAAACCTGAGTCGATTTCATCTAAGATAGCAAACTTAGGTTCTAACATCATTAATTGCAGAATTTCATTACGTTTTTTCTCACCGCCAGAGAAACCTTCGTTAAGGTATCTTTGAGCCATGTCTTGATCCATTTCTAATAGATCCATTTCTTTATCTAATTTCTTAATGAATTGCATTAAGTTAATTTCGTCGCCTTCTTCACGTTTAGCATTTATAGCAGAACGTAAGAAATCAGCATTTGTCACACCAGAAATTTCTGACGGATATTGCATAGCTAGGAATAAACCAGCTTGAGCACGTTTATCAACTTCCATTTCTAATACGTTTTCACCATCTAAAAGGATTTCACCTTTAGTTACTTCGTATTTAGGGTGACCCATGATTGCTGATGATAAAGTTGATTTACCAGTACCGTTTGGTCCCATGATTGCGTGAATTTCACCTTGTTGTATCGTTAAATCTACGCCTTTAAGAATTTCCTTGCCTTCGATTTCTACGTGTAAATCTTTGATTTCTAATTTTGATGCCATATTATTTTTTCCCTCCAGAGAATTTATTCACATTTAAAAAAGATAACCCAATATTATCTTTTCTAGTTTATAATAATTTTAATGTAACGTCAAAGTTTGTTATGAATCTTTACCTCTCATATTATAACGTAGTTACACGGGCAATTAAACATTTTCGCTCAATTTATATAGAAGAAACTCTTCATATTTCGCATTTTTCTGAAAATTTTTCCGAATGATAATCATTTCAATCTATTCTCAATTTGTAAATATTCTATTTGAATGGCTTAAGAAGGCTATTTATTAATTTTTATACTATAATAATGATAAATAAATATACATATTAGAAAGGAAGTTCACATGAAACGTTATGAACAATTCGCATTTGTCATTAGTGCAATATGCGCATTTATACTTTTATTAAATTTAGTAGGTGTTATCAATATAAATAGCCTATTTAATACATTACTAACTGCAGCTACAATAGCAAGTATTGCAACATTTAATGTAAGAAACTATAGATCAATTGGCATCATTTTATATGCAATAGCAGTATTTATGGTTGTTATTTATTTTGCTAATGACTTGTTAGCTTAAGTGTGAAATAGAACAACTATTCTTCATAACCTCCCTTGCCTAGGGTACAGTCTCAGCCTGTAGTCTTCGCCTTGTACTTTTCCCTCAGGCGTGTCGGTTATGAAGAATAGCCGTATGAATATAGTTTGCAATTAAGAAATATATTAAAAGAGCATCTAACCTTTTGGCTAGATGCTCTTTTGCTTTTTATTATTTAGCTGCGATGACTGCACCATCGTATTTTTTGTCGATGAAGTCTTTAATTTCTTTTGATTGTAATACTTTCATTAATGCTTTAATTTTCTTATCGTCTTTATGTCCTTCTTGAACAGCGATAAGGTTAGCATATGGTGATTCTTTACCTTCTACTGCGATTGAATCTTTAATTGGATTTAATCCTTGTTCAATTGCGAAGTTAGAGTTGATGATTGTCGCGTCACCTTCGTCTGCTTGGTAAGATTTTGGTAAGAATTCTGCTGATTGTTTATTATTAAATTTAATATTTTTCTTGTTTTCAGTAATGTCGTCAAATGTAGCATCTACTGGATCAACGCCATCTTTAATTTTGATTAAGCCTGCTTTTTTGAAGAATGCTAAAAATCTTCCTTCTTCAGCTGGGTTGTTTGAAACATATACAGTAGCATTTTTTGGTAAGTCTTCTAATTTTTTATGTTTTTTAGAGTAAACTGCCATTGGTTCTAAGTGTACATTTCCTGCTGATTCAATTTTATAACCTTTTTCTTTAGCTTCTTTATCTAAATATGGTGTGTGTTGGAAGAAGTTTGCATCAAGTTCACCTTTATCTAATAATTTGTTAGGTGTTGTATAATCGTTAATTGTCTTGATGTCTAAATCATAACCTTCTTTTTTAAGAAGTGGCTTTGCTTCTTCTAAAATTTCAGCGTGAGGTGCTGGTGATGCACCAATTTTAATTGTTTCATTCTTCTCTTTTTTGTCACCACTACCTCCACCACAAGCAACTAGAACAACTGCTAAAATCGAAATAAATAATAAACTAAATACTTTTTTCATGTAAAACACTCCTTTAACGTTTATCAATTCTTTTAACAATAATATCTCCAATAAATTGGATAACAAAAACAATAATTAATATAAAGATAGTTGAAATCAAAATGACATCATTTTGGTTTCGCGTAAATCCTGTTAAGTAAGCTAAGTTACCTAATCCACCTGCACCAATTACACCAGCAATAGCTGTTGAACCTACTAACGCAATGGCTGTAACCGTGATTCCTGAAACTAACGCAGGTAGTGATTCTTTAATTAATACTTTTCTTACGACAGTCCATGTTGTAGCCCCCATCGATACTGCCGCTTCAATAACACCTTTATCAATTTCTTTCATGCCTATTTCTACTAATCTAGCATAGAATGGTGAAGCACCAATGATTAACGCTGGTAACGCACCTTTAGGACCACTTATTGTACCTAACAAAATATCTGTAAAAGGTAATAATAATAGAATTAAAATAATGAATGGTATGGCTCTAAATAAGTTAACAACGAATGACACGATTGAATAAAACACACGTGAGCTTTTCGATGTTCCTTTAGATGTTAAAAATAATAACGTACCTAGTATTAAACCAAATACTAATGTAAATACTGTTGAAATGACTGTCATATATAACGTTTCATATAATGCTTCCCAAACATCATCCCATCTAACATTTGGCATTGTAATCATTTCAGTAATAATATCTCCAAATGACTTATTCACTTACATTCACCTCTACTTTCACTCCTAGATCATTTAGTTCTTTTTTAATTTGATCTTTAGAATAATCTCCTTGAGGCAAATGCACAATCATATGTCCGAATGTGCCGTTTTGTGTTAACTTAACATCACCTTCAATGACGTTAATGTCTATATTATACTTTTTAATAATTTTAGCTAATACAGGATTAGCACTTGTCCCACCGACAAAATTCAATTTCCAAATTTCACCGTTCGGTTGTTCTGCTCTAAAATCTGCTAATGTTCTTTGAAGATCATCTGCTTTTAAATCATCTTTCACAAAGCGCTGTGTAACATATGTTTGAGGGTTATTAAATACACTTATAACTTCTCCCTCTTCAACAAATTTACCATTTTCCATGACTGCCACGTGGTCACATATTTTTCTAATGACATGCATTTCATGTGTAATAAGTATAATTGTTAAATTCATTTCTTTATTTATGTCCACTAATAAATCTAATATTTCATCAGTAGTTTGAGGATCTAATGCACTTGTTGCTTCGTCGCACAATAATACGTGCGGATCGTTAGCTAAAGCTCTAGCAATACCAACTCTTTGCTTTTGTCCACCTGATAATTGTGATGGATAAGCATTCTCTCGACCTTCAAGCCCTACTCTTTTAATAAGTGCTTTCGTCTTTTCATTAATTTCACTTTTTGATACACCTGCAATTTCTAATGGAAATGCGATGTTATCTTTAACTGTTCTAGACCAAAGTAAATTAAAATGTTGGAATATCATGCTTACTTTTTGTCTTTTTTGTCTGAGATCTCGTTTAGACAGTTTGCCAATATTAGCACCATCTACTATAACTTCACCCTCAGTTGGTGTTTCAAGGCCATTAAACATTCGGATTAATGTACTTTTTCCAGCTCCAGAAAAACCAATTACACCATATATACTTCCTTTATCTATATTTAAGTCAACATGGTCAACAGCTGTTATGTCACCTTTTTTTGTTTTGAAAGTTTTAACAACTTTATTTAACTCAATCAAATCTGCTGCCTCCTAATCTCTAAATTAAAAACGCCTCACTCTAATTGACAAGAGAAAGGCGTTTGAAAGATGTCTTTCTCTCATCTCCAAAAGTTTACACTTTTTGTGAATTGGCACCATTTCATTTATATGACGGTTGCCGGGCTTCATAGGGCACATCCCTCCACCTCTCTTGATAAGAGTTAATACGTATTTAATTAAATTCATACTATCATGATAAGTTTTTATCGTCAATAACTTTTTGAATATTCTCAACAAGATAAGGAACTGACTGAAAAGCGTATATACGATGTACTACTTTATCTTGATTCATTATAAAAAGCACTGGCACTGATAAGATTTCAAAATCTTTACAGAACTCTGGATAAAAATTCAAATCACATTTATTAATTGGTAATTGTGTTACTTCGTTCGCGATATCCAACATGCGTTCAGATATTTTGCACGTGCCGCAAGTAGGCGTATACCCAAATAATAAATGTAAGTCTTTATCAAAATGCTTGTATATATCGTTCAATATTTCTGTGTGTTTCATGGTAACGATACTTCCCTTTCGATACGAAATCATGTTTTACTGTAAATCCATGATAGTTTAACACATTCGATAAATAATGTCTTGGGCAACGAGCTACTTCAGAAAATGTCGAATCAATATAAATATGATGACTTTCGCTCATATACTTCTTAAACCATTTTCGAATACGTTTACCTTCTTTATCTTGATCGACTAAAACATATACTTGTGAACCATAACTCTCTTCTAAAAGTTCATCCATTTTTTCTACACCCATTGTTCCATGGGTACAAATAATATGAACACGGTCATTTAATACTTCTTCCACTCGTTTTTTATCAGAAATACCTTCTACGATTATTACTTTTTTAATCATCGCCATGGCCATCACCTTCTACAAATGAATTAATATTTTTTTGAACTTCATATTTAAGTTTTGAAAAAAACTCCATGATACTATTGCATCGTGGAGTTTAAAGTTATGTTATTCACCTATCATTTCGCTATAAGCGTCTGCATCTAATAATTCATCTAATTGAGCTTTATCAGATAGTTCAACTTTGACCATCCAAGCTTTATCGTATGATGACTCATTAACAAACTCAGGGCTATCTTCTAGTTCTTCGTTTACTTCAACGACTTTACCAGATAGAGGTGCATATAGTTCAGAAACTGTCTTAACAGATTCTACACTACCAAATGAATCTCCACTAGTTAATTCGTCACCTTCTTCAGGCAACTCAACAAACACAATGTCCCCTAATTCTGATTGAGCAAAATCAGTAATACCGATTGTAACTACATCACCATCAATTTTTACCCATTCATGTTCTTTAGAATATTTTAACTCACTAGGCACTGTCAAAGTAATCCCCTCCTATATGTAATTCAATTATTATCATGACATAAAGCCATTATTCAAGCAACTATTTTTATAGCCAAGTTTGACGAAATTCTTCTTCTTTAAATCCTAAAGTTACTTTATTTCCTAAAACTGCTAAAGGTCTTTTGATTAACATGCCATCTGATGCTAATAAATCAAATTTTTCGTTATCAGACAAATCATCCATTTTATCTTTCAAACCCAACTCGCGATACTTAGCGCCTCGAGTATTAAATAATTGATTTACAGTAATATTTGTTCCATCAATGATATCTTTCAATTCTTTAGCTGTAGGTGTTAACTGTGTAATATCAATCGGTTCAAAACTTGCACCATTTATTTCTAAAAACTTTGCTGCTTTTTTACAAGTTGTACAATTAGGATATTGATAAAATTTTATCATGTCTTTACCTCCATATGTCTATTTAAATCCATTATAACAATATTAATAGCTAACATATAGTAATGAGTTAAATATTTTTTTAAATAATGAAAATGAGATATACTTTGTTTATAAGAAAAATTTCTAAGGAGCAAAATAAATATGAGAACAATTAGTCAATATGCAGAATTCGAAGAGATTACACAAAGCGACGAACCAGTAGTAGTGAAATTCTTTGCAGACTGGTGCCCAGACTGTACTAGAATGAATCAATGGATTGATCCTATCATCGATGAATATAATAATTACAACTGGTATCAAATCAATCGTGATCAAGTACCTGAAGCGGCTACAGAAAATGATGTAATGGGTATTCCAAGTCTTTTAGTGTTTAAAAACAATGAAAAACTTGCACACTTACATTCAGCAAATGCCAAAACTCCAGAAGATGTAAAAGCATTTTTAGCTGAAAACTTAAAATAATAAATGAGGTTGGGTGATAAATACCCTTACTCAAAATAAAAGATCTCTTCATTAGCTTATAGCCTAGTGAAGAAATCTCAGACTGTCGACAAAGTCACTTAAAGTGAACTTGCTGGCAGTCTTTTTTTGCGCACGCTTTCTTCGGGATCGGGGTCTGTATGTTGCTTGTTTGATCAGTCTTGCAACTTTCGGGCCTTCTATGTTGCTTGTTTCGTTAGTCTTGCAACTTACAGACCTCCTATGTTGCTTGTTTCGTCAGTCTAGCAACATTCGGGCCTTCTATGTTGCTTGTTTCGTCAGTCTTGCAACTTTCAGCATGTACTTAAAAGAACAAACGAAAAAATATAAAGAAAAATGAATTTCCCCACGATTTTGTGAAGTGCTGACGCCGGGGGAATAGTATGAGTGAGAGACTACAGGCTCGAGCCATACCCCTAGGCAAGCATGCACTTTCAAAATCGTGAGATTTTAAAACTTACAGACCTCCTATGTTGCTTGTTTCGTCAGTCTTACAACATACAGCATCTACTTAAAAGAACAAACAAAAAAATATAAGAAAAACAGTAGAAATTCAATTTCGACAATGAATTCCTACTGTATATTTATTGGTATATGTACCAAATATTCTACCATTCTGTAATCAATGATTTATTTTTTCTTTCCATTACTTTCACGCTTGAATCTTTCTCTGTAATATATAAAAATCCATTAACTTCTTCATCATCATTTACGCCAACAATTTTTCGGAATGTTGGTCTAAATATAAATTCTGGTGTTTTCCAGCATGAACCCATTCCTTCATCATGCATTAACAACATTAAGTTTTGAACAAATGCTCCAACAGCCATTTGGTTTTCTAAATTTTCTTTTTGTCTTGGATCTCTTTTAGACAAGATAACAAACATACCACCAACTTTAGTGACTTTGTTTATATATTTTTCTTGTTTTTCTGAATCATTTGCAAATGCAGATTCTGCTACTTTTTCAGCAAATTCTGGTATTTGTTTTTTGCTTATATATACTAATCTCCACGGTTCTCTCATTCCATGATTCGGAGCATATGTTGCTAAATCGACTAGAGAAAATACTTTTTCTTCATCTACATACATTTCATAATCATAATTTTTAACACTGCGTCTCTCTGTAATTGCTTTTTTTAATTCCATTATTTACACTCCCAATTTCCATTGATAATTATTATCAATTATAGCATAAAAATAAGCTTAAATTCTAACGTTATAGAATTTAAGCTTATAGACTACTCCTGATACAATGCTAATTGTTCTTTAATTTCTTTAACGTGAATTTGCCCAGGTGCTGCTTCTTTACCTACAAACCCGTAAGTAAATTTAGAGCCAAACAAGCCAGCTGTAATTCTTGTCATTTTACCTAATTCACCCATAGAAATACCAATCACATCAATATTTAACTTATGGTACGCTCTGTTCATAGCGTTGAGCATTGATAGAAGATGCTTTTCATTTTCTGGCATTACGGCAAGCTTTCCGATGTCTGCCCCTAATTCTGCCATCTTTTCATAAGTGACAAACATTTCTTCTTCATCAGGTGTCGATTTAAAATCGTGATGAGAGATGATGATTTTAACTTCATTATTTTGAGCTCTCGTTATACAATTCATTAAATTATCTTCATAAGTATCTAATTGAATGTCTACATAATCTGCTTTTTTATTACAAATAATATCTTGCATTAATTTGTAGTATGTTTCATGATCAAAATCACCATACCCACCTTGTCCTTTAGAACGGTAAGTGAATAAGATTGGTGCTAATTGATATTCTGCTTTAAATTTTTCTAATATTTCATTAATGTTTTCAATTGAAGTGTTTTTTAATGAGTCCGCTCTAAATTCAACAATGTCTATTGAGTCTTTATTTGAAATGAGCTCTTCAACTGTTTTTTTAATATCATCTTCTGTTTCTAATGATATTGTCGCAACGATATACGGAAACGTTTTCTTTTGTTCATCAGTCATAGTCATTCCTCCAATGTTCTTCTATTTATATTTTACATGAGTAGAAGGAATTTTTCTATGAAACGATGTATGAATATAAAAGAAAAGCAATGATTTATTAAGATTACAGAAAATTATTTAACAATTAATACTGGTATAGTCGCTCGTTTCGCAACTTTATGACTGACACTACCTAAAACTAATGTATCAGTATCTTCTGCTTTTCTGTTACTCAGTACTACAATATCGAAATCCCCACTATTAGCTTTGTGCACTAATTCTGATTTAGGATTCCCTTTTGCAAATTGTAAATTATATTTGATGTTTTGTTCATTAAAATAATCAAAGACATGTTTCATTGATTCTTGGCGTCTTTCTTTAATATCATCTAAATGAACGCCCGTTCGCACAGAAGATTTTAAATCTTTTTCGCTTACAACATTTAAAAGTGTAACTTCTGAACCTTCTCCAGCAAGTTTAGCAATCTGTTCTAAAACCTTTTTATTTTTCATATCTGTGTTGATTCCAAACAAAATATTTTTATACATGATTACCACTCCTTTTCATTATATTTTAAACTACTTATCCCACCGTTTTCAAATTTTTACATTCTGAAAAAATATAAAATATTAACAAACTATAAACATTTTATGTTTTTTATAATAGACCTAGATTTATTTCCCAATTTACTATAAACTAAAAATAATTAATAAATAAAATAATTGTTTTACATTGATTAAATACTTTTATGAAAGCATCTAATTATTTAAAAGTCGATTATTTTTTTATTAAAAAAAGTAATAATAGGGAGGGAAATATTATGGCTAATTCTAATCAGACAGATCAGAATCCTTTTAACCAAAACACCTCAGAACAACAAAATTCGCAACAAAATAATCCATTTAATGATTCTAATGCTAATAATCAGCCGCAACAATCGGGAAACGGCAATGGTTCTAGTATGAAACCTTGGTTATTTGGCTGTGGTGGATGTTTAATTATATTCATTATTTTAGCTGTGATTTTAGGAGCATGTGCTGCTGGTCCTATAAAAGACCAAATTGATGATTTCACAAACAACAAGACAGAAGAAGCGTCAACTGAAGAAGAGACTACAGAGGAAAATTCTACTGAAGAAGAATCAACAGAAGAAGAAACGACAGAAGAACCTACTACAGAGGAAAACTCTACTGAAGAAGATGATAACGATTCATCTATCGTAAATAGAAACACATCAGTCGGTAGTCCAATTAGTGTTTTCGGTACGAAAGTGACAGTTGAAAAAGCAGAATTTGTTGAACCAACTTCTAAATACAGTAAGCCTACTAAAGATAAAATATTAAAAGTTTCATACAAACTAGAAAATATTAATAACTCAAGCTTAATTGTTGGTGATACAAACTTCGGAATTACAGCTGACGGTAGCCGAGTTTCAAAATTTTATGGTATGGATGACACAAATGACGGGTTCTCATTTAGTCTAAAACCTGGTCAATCTGATACAGGATATGCATACTACGATGTGCCAGAAGCAGATCAATACGATGTATATTTACAATTACGTTCATCAGATAAACGTTACAAAATGAAATGGGAAATTGAAGAAAACGATATAAAGTAAATAAAAATCCGCTAGACAGTGAACTTGTCTAGCGGATTTTCTATTACAAAACGATAAAATTTAAGCACGTATTATTTTTTGAATTTATCAATAACATCGTTTGCTTTACTTTTAACGTTTTCAACTGTTTCTTTAGCTTTGCCTGAAGTTTTATCTTTTTTACCTTCGTTTTCTAAATCTTTATTATCTGTTGCATTACCAACTGTTTCTTTAACATTACCTTTTGCTTGTTCGAATTTACTTTCGTCTGCCATTTTATATCACCCTTCATAAATCATATTGAATGATTGCCATTCACAGTAAATATACCCGTAGAACCAACTTTGTAAACATCTCATCTTACTCTGTGTCATTTAATATTGATTTCATATTGTAACCTCTCTATACGCAGATTATTTGTTATTATATACAATCAGCACCTAAATATGAAAACTTTTAATTTAATTATGGTTTAAAAAACAATATGTGGGTAAACACTAAATATATACTAAAGGAGGTATTTTTTTATGGCAACTCAATATGAAACAAAAGCAACAAACACTGGTGGACGTAAAGGTCATGTTTATACAGATGATAAAGCAATCGATGTAGACGTGTTACCACCACAACAAGCTGACGGTAAAGCTACGAACCCTGAACAATTATTCGCTGCAGGTTATGCTTCATGTTTCAACGGTGCTTTCGATTTAATTCTAAAACAAAACAAAGTGCGTGACGCTGAACCAGAAGTTACGTTAACTGTACGTTTAGTAGAAGATGAAAATGCTGAAAGTCCAAAACTAGAAGTAGATATTGATGCTAAAGTTAAAAACGTATCTCAAGAAGACGCAGAAAAATATTTAAAAGATGCTCATGACTTCTGTCCTTACTCTAAAGCAACTAGAGATAATATAGATGTTAAATTAAATGTTGAAGCTGTTTAATAATATAAAAGAAGATCTTGGGACATAAATGTCCTGAAAATTAAAAAACAGTAGAAATTCATTATTAAAAATGAATTTCTACTGTTTTTCTTATTTAAAGTTCTTTGTTCTTTTAAGTACATGCTATATGTTGCAAGACTTACCAAACAAGCAACATAGAAGGCCTGTATGTTGCAAGACTTATCAAACAAGCAACATAGAAAGCCTGTATGTTGCAAGACTCAACAAACAAGCAACATAGAAGACCTGTATGTTGCAAGACTCACCAAACAAGCAACATAGAAGACCTGTATATTGCAAGACTTACTAAACAAGCAACATAGAAAGCCTGTATGTTGCAAGAATCACTAAACAAGCAACATAGAAGCCCCGAATGTTGCAAGACTCACTAAACAAGCAACATTCAGACCCGCTCCCACTACCGGCTCGAACCCCATCCAATTATAAATAGAAGTTTGGACATAAAGCACCTCGATAATTTAGTTTTTGTCGTTATTAATTAAATTATACGAAAGTGCTTTATTTTTTTATAAAAATGGATATTTATAACGATTTTGTAAAGTGCTGACGCCCGGGGGAATAGTATGAGTGAGAGACTACAGGCTCGAACCATACCCCCAGGCAAGCATGCACTTTCAAAATCGTAAGATTTTATAAAAAATAACAACTCATTTCTAGCTGAATAAATCAGTGAAATGAGTTGTTATTGATTTTGAGAGTGGTTATTTATATCCCAATCTCTTTATTTTCATGATTTTTTTGTTCCTTCATCTTTATTCCACCATAATGCATCTTTTGGATTTTCATATACTTCTTGTAAGTCTTCTTTATTATCAACGTTAGGATATGATCCTTTTAATGATTTATTTGAAGTCGTTTTAAACATAAACAAGAATATGAGCAAGCCTACTACATTAATAAATGTTAAATAATATGATGGTGCAATTTTTTGACCGGTTGTTTCAACAAGAGTCGTCAAAATAAATGGTGTTAAACCACCAAATATTGCAGCACCAATATTATATACAAGTGATAATGTTCTAAGTCTTACTTTAGTATAGAATATACTTGGTAACACTGAAGGCATCACACCTTCAAATGTAGACATGAATAATGCAATTATGAATAATCCCATAATAATAACTGGAATTGATGGAATACTCATTAACCAGAAAGCTAAAACTGAGAATAAACTAAATCCTATAAGTCCAAATAAAATGGTGTTTTTATTACCCACTTTATCACTGTACCAACCAAAGAAGAATACTGCTGGTATCATGGCTGCCATGGTTAAAGTACTCAGTATACTACTCATCGTTCCACCTAAATCTATCGTACCATTCAAGAAGGACGGCATATATGACAGCACCATATAGTTCGCAACGTTCAAGAATGCTACACCTGTGAAGCAGACGATAATGTCTCTCCAATATTTTCTAAATATATCTTTATAAGAATACTCAAGCTCTTCTTGTTCTTCAAGTGAGGTTTCATATGCTGGACTCTCATCTAAATTATTTCTCAAATAAACACCTATAATTCCTAAAGGTGCTGCAATAATGAAAGGTATTCTCCATCCCCATGAAGCCATTTGTTCGTCACTAAGCACTGCATACATGATACCAACAAGCGCTGCAGCTAATATACTTCCTGACAAAGTACCTATTTCAAGTCCGCTTCCTAATTTACCTCTCGCCTTGTCTGGTGAAATTTCAGCTATGTATGTCATAGCACCTGCATATTCACCGCCTGTTGAGAATGACTGTACCATTCTAACAATCAATAACAGAATAGGTGCCCAAATTCCTATTTGATGTTGCGTAGGTAAAAGACCTAAAGCTAACGTAGATAATGCCATCATAATAATCGTTGTTGATAGCACGACTTTACGCCCATGTTTATCTCCAAGATGGCTAAAGAATATACCACCTATTGGTCTAACTATAAAAGCAAAAGCAAATACGGCAAATGTTGATGCCAGTTGAATTTCTTTTGGCATGTTACCAAAGAAGTTCATACTGATAATTACTGCCAATTGAGCATAAAGTCCAAAGTCAAACCACTCAATCGCATTACCGATCCCTGTTGCGACAACCGTTTTTTTAGTTTTACTAGCGTCTACAACGTTGACGTTCTTTCTCTTGAATTTCATAATAATAAACACTCCCCATTTTGTCTATATATTCATATAACCTATTAAAATGTTTTTAATCAGAATATTTTAAATTCATTAGCTTAAATACTGCACAACCTTATACATATCAATTGTTAATATGCATAACTTAAAATTCAAAGAAAAACGCCATTCAATAGATTCACGTTAAAGTGATCTATTAAATGGCGTTTAAACATTACTTTATATTTTTTTAGCTAAATCCGTCATAAAATCAAAGAATCCATCTCTATCAACATCATTGATAATATTGACCGTTCTGCCTTCTTCACTTTTAAAAGTTCTACCTTGGCTAGGACCATCTGTTATTACCGAAATTTTTTGTTTTTCTTTTTTTACAAGTTCTGGCTTGCCAACATATGCTGTTGTTAATACATCCCATAAGAAATAAGTAGAATTGGTAACAAAGTGTGTTAACGGTGGAACAAGTGCATAACAAATTCCCATAAAATCAACACCTTCATATCGTCTTTCGTTAGCCCAACGTTTACGAATGTCTGGCGTTAATGGCACTTGGTTTGTACTTTCTAGCGCAACCATATCAATTGTTATATTCGTATCAAATACTGTTTGAACAGCTTCTGGATCCCAATAAGCATTCCACTCTGCTGTACCATCATGTTCAGGTTCTTCAACATTACCTTTATCCAACAATGTTCCACCCATCCATACGACTCTTTCGATACGATCTTCTATTCTAGGTTCAACTTTTAAACTTTTAGCTAAATCCGTTAAAGGTCCCGTCAATAACATGATGACCTTTTCAGAACTAGCCATTACCTTTTCAATCATATCTTCATAAGCTTCTTTATTAGAAATAGTAGATTGCTTATCCATTTCTTCATTTAAAATCGGCATTGCATCTACTAAAAATGCATGCATTCTCCAATCTTTAGGAAAAGGATTTTTCCCTCTTTCTTTAGATGGGGCAACATCTAATTGTTGAGACGAAAAGCGATTAATGATTTTACATGAAGCATTTGTTGCAGGTTCAACGTAACTATCTGCACCAATTGCACTTACACCAATCAAATTCACATCATCCATTTGCAATAATAAAAACAAAGAAATTAAATCATCTACGCCACCATCATGGTTAAAATAAACTGTCTGCATCAATATACCTCTTCCTACTACTTCTAATATTTTTTTTATTTCAACTAACGTTCTTCAGATGAGTTTGAGTCGCGTTGAGATTGTTTCGGTTCAGCTGCTCTGTCTCTCTCTTTTTGGGCTGCTTGTTGCGCTGCACGTTCTTTTTCTCTTTGGGCTGCTTGTTCTTGTTGTTGCTGTTGTTGCTTTTCACGTTCAGCAGCTGCTTGTTCTTCACGTCGGTTCTGTTCAGCTTCTTGCTCTTGTTTAGCTTTTTGTTGCTCAGCTGCTTTGTCTTTGGCAGCTTGTTCTTCAGCTGCTTTATCTTCAGCTGCTTGTTGCTTTTCGTCTTCAGCTGCTTTGTCTTTCGCTGCTTGTTCGTCTTCAGCTTTTTTATCGGCTTCTTCTTGGCGTGCTTTCTCATCTTCGGCTGATTTTTTATCTGCCTCTTCTTTAGCCGCTTTATCTTTAGCGTCTTGTTGACGTTTTTTCTCTGCTTCGTCTAATTTTCTCTGTTCTTCAGCAGAATTATTAGGCTGTTGAACTGTATTTTGTTCATAAGTTTGTGGCTCTTGTGGTGGAGCTTCTTCGCTCGTTCTTCCACTGTTCAAGTCTTCTTTAATATCTTTTTTTGCGATATTCCAGTTTGCTTTATATGTTTTCTTAGATGGTTTAATGTCCATTTCCACTTGATATTTATCCGTATCCACTACATCATAATATAAATAACTAGAACCAGATTTCCCTTTATCTAGTTGATGTTGGAAACCGCCTTTATTATCTTTCATACCATTAAATTGCGGTTGTACTTCACCATCAATTGTTAATTTAAAATTAGAATTATCAATAAACTTTTTATCTTTTTCTAAATTTTTGAATTTATAATTGATTTTTAATATTTTGCCATTTTGTGAATATGAATAGCCGTCATCAGGAAGTACAAACTCGGCTTTAGTAACTGTCACTTCTAAACCGTCTACGCTAATTTTGTCACCAATCTTTAAATCTTTTAAGTCTTTTTTAGGTGTATCAGATATATGTTTCACTTGCTTTGGCTTGTCTTCTTTAAATAATTGATCATATGAATACTCTTTATCAAAAGATAAACTTACAAAAATAAAAACAAAACTAATAACACCAATTACGAATAGTAAAATTGTACTTACTAAATAGCTACTATACTGTTTTTCTTTGGCATATTTTACTACTGTGATAACCAAAGTAGTAATAAAGGCGATGGATATAATAACCCATAATAACGCAAAAAGTATACTACTCATCTTTTCTCTCCTTTTTCGATTGATTAGTCATTTTATCATAGCATGAATTATTCAAAATAATAGTGTAAAACTAAATTATCACTAACTATTATTGACCATTTAAAACATCCATTAAAAAAACAGGTAGAAAAATTGTTTCTAACCTGTTTCATCAATTTAATTATTCTTCTAGTCTTTCAAAAGTTAATTCATATAAATCTTTATCATCTAAATTTACAAAATTATCGATAGAGATTCTATATTCATTAGATGAACGCTTTTTAGAAACTTGACCACTATATTTTAATTCAATCGTCATATTTGTCTCATAAACATTATTTTCAATCGTATCACTAAATTCAGTGAACACTTTTTGATTAATAGGAATCAAATAAAACTGATTGTTAGGTAAAATATTAACCATCTTTCTTTGAAGAACTTCATCACCATTTAATTTTAGAACCACTTCAATATCCTTTGCAGATCCTCCACCTAAATTCAATAATTTTAATGCAGTGTTTACATACTCATGGTCTGAGGCAGTTAAATTCATCACCTTAATACCATTTTTCTTCTTTTCCAAAATAATTTGGTCAAAAGATAAATAAGGGATAAAAGATATTTTAATCTGACGAATTTGTATCATAACAGAAATGAAATATAAAATGGCCATAATAAATGTACCTATTGAACCAACAGCTTGAATAACATTAATCATACTTTCACCTCTCAATAAAACCTTGTTATACCCTATACCCATTTGAAGGCTCGTAAATCATATAAATTATAATTTATAACGATAGTAGTGAATCATACATAAAGTTAAAATACCGTCTTAAGAAATGCGTATGTTTTAAGACGGTTATGCTTTACGTTTATTTATTTGAGTTATTCTCTAACAAACCGCCATGGAAACAATAATATTTATCAGCATTTAAGTCTTTTATTTTCTTCAAAGAGTGCTCCGCTTCTTCAAGATTCATACTATATTTAGGATTAGCAACAACTAATTCTTCTCCTTCTTTAACAGCAGCATCGCCAGTAATGGCACTATTAATAGACTGAATATATAATGAAATATGGCCAGCTGTATGACCAGGTGTTTGTACAACTTCTACCTCATTATTCAATATCATTGCACCATCCGTTACTTTTATATCAACATCGACATGTTCCAAAGCTTCTAATGTTTGTACAAATGCTTCACCAAATGGTTTATCTTTTTCAGACATGTCCTTTAATAAACCCTCAGCTTGAATCAACCTTTCAGATTTTTCCATACCACTTATATATTTAGATTCTAAAAAACTACTTATAATTTGGACGTGAGGATATTTATCTTTAAAAGCTTTTAAAGCACCAATATGATCATCATCGTAGTGCGTAATAATGATGTTCTGTAGATTGTTTATATCGTAGCCTAAACCATTAATTTCCTGCTCGATTTTAGACATAAAGCCAGGATATCCCGTATCAACAAGCGTGAGTTCTTCGTCTAAAATAATAAGAGAAGGATGTATTTCATACTCAGCACATTCATACTCAAACTGTATATTTAATTGTTCTATTTTAATAGGCATGCATAACCCTCCTGATTGCATCTGTCTTTAACTTTATTTTAAGTTAATTATGTAAGTTTATAAAGGAATATGACAAGACAAAAAAGGTTCGAGTACTGTTTAACGAGTACCGAACCTTGTTACCATGTTTAATATTCTTCTTTTAAAATGCTATAAATTAACGAATCTCTATAACCATCTTTTAATTTAGTGTCTTGTCTTAAGATGCCTTCGTGTTTCATACCTAGTTTCTGTAAGACGATTTCTGAGGCTGTGTTGCGTATATCTGTTGATGCCCATATTCTGTTCAGTTTAAGTACTTTAAATCCATACTTAATAATTGTTCGTCCAATGTCTGTCGCTATACCGTTACCCCAATATTCTGGATGTACGATATAACCAATTTCTCCGCTTTGATTTTTTATATCGCTAATCAATTGTACAGCTCCGATAACTTTATCTGTATCTGCATCGACAATAACATTGTACATCCAATTTTCATCTCGGTTTAATAACATTTCTACAAATGCTTCAGTTTCTTCATATGTTTGTGGTTCCCATGACTGATATTGACTTACTTCAGGTAAGGCAGTATATGCATGAATATCTTCTATATCTGAACGTTTCAAATCTCTTAAATAATAATCCATTATATATCCTCCAATTGGTTTACGTAATTCCATGATTGGGATTATCTTATCATAATTTCCATTTATACAAAACTATTCTTATAAGTTTACTCAACTATTGGTATTAAAAAGCATGAAGTCATATAACCTCATGCTTTTTCTTATATTATGTAGCTTGATTGAAAGTATTTATATAGAAATTTTGCGTTTTCAAATCATTATAACAACCATCTTTTTTCTATATTAATTTGTTGTGATTTCAAATCGCATCATATCTTCATCGTACTTCCATTCCATCACTCCATTATTCACTAAAATAATATACGTTACCTTCTCCGTCGTAATCGTCAAATTCCGGTTGATATTTAAGCCCTAATGCTTCTGCTATTTTGATTGATGGTATATTTTCTCTTTTAGTTAAAGCGACTATTTTATATTGATTTTCGGTAATTTCTTTAACATGTTCTATTACTGTTCGACTTGCTTCTGCTACGAGTCCTTGTCTTGTTTGAGCCGCTTCTATTCTATAATAAATATTCAAATAGGTTTGCCCTTTTATATTTTTATATTGTAATCCGCATATACCAAATGGTTGGTAGTAATCTTTTTTGATTAACACGTAATAACCAAACCCGTGGTCTTGATAATGTTTAATCCATCCTGATAATGTTTTTTTCAATTCTTCAACAGTTTCTACAGGTCCAGCTGGATTATACTTTTGATTTAATGGATCATGATGGACTTCAAATAGTTTATCTAAGTATGTATAAGCTGGTGGTATGAGTTTAATTCTTTCCGTTTCTAAAATCATCTAACAACCTCCTTAACACAATTTTATTTATTTTATATCATATCACTAAGTATAAAAAATACCCACCGATTTTGGTGGATATTCCTCAAAAATTATTTGTTTATGGTTTTCTTTTTATCTATTTTATTCATTGCCATGTTTATATATTTAGAATAGTCTTTTCCACTTTTTGCTCTATATTTATCATTTACTTTGTGTAAAGTTTTTTCTAATTTACCGCTTTTAACTAAGTAATTCAAACCTTTTTCAAGATTTTTGTTCATCAAATCTCCTCCTTTCGATAGCTTTAAACTTATCACATAATGACTTTCAAACCTAAAGAAAGCACCCTTTATACAAAAGGATGCTTTCTTTAACTTCCATTATTGCTTATTTATGATAACTGCCATTCATATGGGTCATGCAACTGAGACCAATCTGCATCTATTTCTTGTGAATCAACTAAACATTTATCTAGTGATTTCGTTATTTCATCTACGTTTAAATCACTGCCAATAATAACAAATTGTGTCTCTCTATCACCATATTCAGGATCCCAATTTGCTTTTACTTCTGGTCTAGAATCTAGTATTTCTCTTTTTTGTTCTTCTTTCATTGCATCTACCCAATATGTAATGGGGTGTATGTTTACGAAGGATCCTGCTTGTGAAAATAAACATGCTACATGATTGTACTGTGCTAACCAAACAATACCTTTTGCTCTAATAATATTGCTCTGCATATTTTCCATCCATTGATTAAATCTTTCTGCATGAAACGGTAACCTTCTTTTATAAACAAAAGATGAAATACCATATTCTTCAGTTTCTGGAGTATGATTGGCATGACCACCTTCAGTCAATTCCTTGATCCATCCAGCAGATTGACTCGCTTTTTCATAATCAAATGAACCAGTATTCACGACTTCATTTATTGCTACATCTGCAAATCTTGTTTTAATGAATTTAGCAGCTGGCTGCAACTTTCTCAAAATAATTTCTAGTTGCGCTAAGTCTTTTTCTTCTACTAAATCTACTTTATTCAAAATTAAAACGTCACAAAATTCTATTTGATCAATTAATAAGTCAGAAATAGAACGTTCATCTTCTTCACTGACACCTTGATCTCTATCTTTCAACAAGTCTTCTGAATACATATCATTAACAAATCTATGAGCATCAACAACTGTTACCATTGTATCTAAACGACATATGTTCGTTAAATCAATACCTGATTCATCATCTATATATGAGAACGTTTGAGCGACAGGTACAGGTTCTGAGATACCTGTTGACTCTATAACGATTTGATCTACATCTCCACGTTTGACGATTTTTTCAACTTCTATAAGCAAGTCTTCTCTTAAAGTACAACAAATACAACCATTGGATAACTCGACTAGCTTCTCATCTGTTCGAGAAATACCGCCACCTTCAATTACTAAATCTTTATCTATATTAATTTCACTCATATCATTAACGATTACAGCGATTTTTAAACCTTCTCGATTTTTCAAAATATTATTCAACAGCGTTGTTTTACCAGAACCTAAATAACCACTCAACACTGTTACAGGTACTTTGTTCAAAGTGCTTCCCCCTATTTTATATATTTATCCCATAAAACTTAAACTTTACCAACTCGATTTTTTCAAGCCCGGTATTTGACCTTTATGTGCATAGTCTCTTAAAGCAATTCTAGACATACCAAACTTTCTATAAACACCTCTTGGTCTTCCAGTAACTTGGCATCTGCGTGTTATACGTGTAGGAGAAGCATCTCTAGGAAGTTTCTTCAAACCTTCATAATCTTTGTTTGCCTTTAACGCTTCACGTTGTTCTCGATACTTCTCTACCATTTGGATACGTTTTTGTTCTTTTGCAATTTTTGATTTTTTTGCCATTTTTAATGCTCCTTTTTTATTTATTCATGAATAAGTTGAAATAAATTAAGCCAACAAAGTTAAGTTGGCTTGGAATCGTCTATTAAAGTAAGTAAAGTAGTCTCTACATCTCTTGGAGGTAAATCGTAATGACTACGGTTTAACTATAATACATGAATTTATATTTGGCAAGTAAAATTTTTTCATTGTATTTCAGTTTGCTTAATCCTTTTAAAGATGTTACTTTTACAATATACAAAACGTAATAATTACGTTTTGTATATTAAGGAGTGTTCCCGATGATATTGTCTGATACCGATATTCACAACTATATTGATAAATACATATTAAATATTAAACCTTTAAATAAAATTTTATAGAACTAGCTTCAATTGATTTAACTTTAGACAACAATTTTTTATTACCTTTACCTCCTAAAAATTATATTCAACTTTAACAGGATTTATAGAAGGCAGAAGTTCTATCGGAAGAGCTGGATTATTTATACAAAATTCTAGATGAGTAGATCCCGGTTTCTCTGGTCAAATAACTTTAGAAATTAATGAACATCAACGAATATGTCAATTAGTTCTAGCAAAAACGCTCACACCATCAACATTTCCTTATAATGGCAATTACCAAGACCCAAAAAATACTGTTGGAAGTAGAGCTTATCTAGATTGAAAATTACTAAAGGTGGTAATTAAATGGAAATTATGATTATAACTGGATTCTTAGGAACTGGAAAGACAACTTTAATGAATCATTTAATAAAAGACATACGATTGCAACATAAGAAAGTGGCCATTATTATAAATGAATTTGGACAACGAGATATAGATGCTTCATTAATTCAATCTGATAATCTACCAATAAACAAAATGACCAATGGTTGTATTTGCTGTTCATTAAAGGAAGATGTAACAAAACAATTACACCAAATTTATCTAACCTATCAACCGGATATTGTTTTAATCGAATGTAGTGGTGTTTCCCACCCACTTGAAGTATTAGATGCATGTTTGAATCCAGTACTGTCACCATTCATAACTATTAAATCTCTGATTGGTATCATTGATTTATCTCAGTTTTATAACATAAAATCCTATTCAATAGATACACAGAAACTTTTACAAGTTCAACTTAAATATTGTTCTCACATAATAGTAAATAAAATTGATTTACTCGAAATAAATCAATCTTTACAAACCATTCAAACTATTAAAGATGAATATAATAAAGCGAATATTTTTTGTACTACATATGGCAAAATCAATTATAATGATTTAGCTAAAACAAAACAGGTGTTTTCAGAAGCAGGACATGATTCAATTAAGCATCGACATATATTTCATCAATACTATTCAATAACTTATCCATTAGATATCAAATCATTTAAGTATTGGATTAAACATTTACCCCCCAATATATATCGTGTTAAAGGCTTTATAACTTTCGAAAATAATGCTCAAAAATATCTAATCCAATACACGAACGGTAATCTGAAAGTCGAGCCATTTAATTTAAATATTGATAATTATTTGGTTTTGATTGGTGATAATATCGATCAAGAAAAAGTCCAATCCCCTCATAAAATATAAAAAAAGAAGCGGCAATTAATTGTCGCTTCTTTTTTATCTATTCAACTTTCCATACATTTAAACCATGTAATTGGATATTGGCATCATATTTCAAATCTTCTTTACCATAAAAATTATAAGTTTGACCTTCTTTTAAATTTTTATGGTCATAATCTATAATAAAATAAGAAGCTTTGTCTTTACCGTTACCTTTTGTAACTTCAACAACCTTGTTTCCAACTTCACTATTACTTATTTTATTAACCTTAGCATTCGTTATTTTTAATAATTGATTATGATCATACGTTTCATGATTGAATTTATCATAATCGATTTCTTTAGAATGATTCATTTTGTTTTGCTCATATTCGTTCACTTGAGCCTCAGCAACATGACCATTAAATTTTAGTTTCGAATTACTATCTTGTACTGGCTCAGTTGAAACCACTGCCACAGCACAACCTAAAAGTAAAAAGAATAATACAATGGTACTTAGCAATGGAACCCTGAACCTAGTATTTCTAATCGCTTTAACTACAGTCGTGCCTAACATCACACTAAAAGCTATTAATACTAAAATTCCTAAGACGCTAAATATAAAACTTCCCATTTTCATTACTCCCTTGATTTATTATCTATCGTATTGGTACATAATAGAACACCTTTACTAATATTTCATCTATTTTGTTTCACTATTCGAAATAAATTAAAGAGTATTGTGCTTTTTCTACATATTTCAATACAATTTCAACCATCTTATAGACACTCACATCTTCATTTATAATTCTCTCATTTTCCAATCTTAAATAATCATGCACAATAACCCAATCGATTGATTATTTAGTATGATTGATCTCTTACTACTATCGTATTATATTCAAATTTTATTAACACATAATCTTTATTATCAAGCACACTTTGAAACCTTGGATGCCATTTCTTATATTCTCCTAAATATTTAAAAAATAATCTTTCAATAATTTTATGATTAGCTTTTTCTAAATAAGCATTACCTCTAAAACCTACATGTCTAACAATTCCTTCTGACACATCAAAATCTACAATACCTATAGCACACTTTGAATTTCTTTCTATTCTTTTAGGAAAGGAATCAGTTTTATAATTTCCTATAATCCATAATTGATTCTCTTCCCACAAATACCATACTGGTGATTCTCTAGGCTCGTCATTATGTATAGTAGAAATATGAGCAAATAAGGGCTTAGCCAGAATACTCTCACGTAGTTTTATTTGTTCTTCTGTCAATCCATTTATATAGTCACTTCCTATTAAAGTATTCTTCTTTCAATATCCCCATGTGTATATCATTATAGTAGCGACCCTTTATAAAAGCACTATCCCGTTCTTCACCCTCTATAACAAATCCTGCTTTTTCATATGATTTGATTGCACGCTTATTATATTTTAGTACTCTTAAATAAATTTTATGTAACTTCAATTTTGTAAAACCATAATTTAGTACAGCATTGGTAACTTTAGTCCCTATTCCTATAGACCAGTATTTAGGGTTAAAAATACCTATTGCAAATTTAGATTTATTATTAGCTTCATCAATAACTAATCTTACTTGTCCTATAAAGATATTGTTATAAACTATTGCCCATTCATATGGCTCGTTTTGAATTTCTTCAATTAATAAAATTGATTTTTCTCTCGATTTTGGAGTTTTATAATTCATACTAGAACCGTACATTTTCAATAACTCTTTATCGAAAGGTATAAAAATATAATCCTCTATGTCTTTTACTTCTGCATCTCTTAATAATAAATGTTCATCTATATAAATTTCCTCCATAGAACGCTCCTTATTTTCTAAATAAATATTTACTTAATTTCATTGTTCTAATTTTTTCATTCTAGTCTCTATAATTATCTATCATATATAATGATTTCACGATATGTCCTTTAATCTATATTATTGTAATATATAATATTATTATACATAATATCATATATTGCACTTTTGTGATTACCTCCTTTTTTTCCACATATTCTTGCTTTCTAAGCTAAACTATTCTCCATCTCTATTTGAATTAATTAGTACAACATATTATGATTTATAGGAATACAGGTATCTACAGGAGGTTTTTATGTCCCGTTTAAAATTATGTTTAGAGGATCATCAAATTTATATTTATATCGTTTTTATATTCATCGGTATTTTTTGTGGTCTCTTTTTTGAACATACTCAGCAAATTTTCGAGCCTTCGATTTCAGTTCTCATCGCTATTTTAATGTTTGGGATGTTTGCTCAAGTACCATTTTTATCTTTACGAAATAAATTATTGAATTTTAGATATATTTTCGCACTTGTTTTATCAAACTTTTTATTAATTCCTGTTCTCGTTTTTTTACTGGTTACAGTTTTTAATATTACTTCTACACCGCTTCTTATTGGTATTTACTTAGTCTTGCTGACGCCATGTATTGACTATGTCATTGTATTTACGAAGTTAGGGCATGGTAATGCGGAATACATGTTGATTTCTACACCGATATTATTTGTTTTACAAGTTATTTTGCTACCTATTTATTTTTTTATATTTTTAAATCAAGATTTCTCACAATATATTGATATTAAGCCTTTCTTGGAAACCTTTATATTATTGATTGTTTCACCTTTGTTAATCGCTATTATATTGCAATATTTAAGTAGAAAATCTAATAAAATGATGAAGGTCTTAACTTTATCAGAATGGATCCCTGTACCGTTTATGGCGTTCGTATTAATGTCGGTTATAGGCTCACAAATCACAAAAATTCTTTCTGATTTACATGTCGTATCGTCAGTTGCACCCATCTACATATGCTTTATGATTTTAGCGCCTTTTATAGGTAACTTTTCAGGAAAGATGTTCAATTTACCAGTAGATTTAAAGCGGACATTGGCTTTTAGCTCAAGCACGCGAAATGCATTAGTCGTCTTACCGTTAGCTTTATCTTTACCTAGCCAGTGGTCAACGATTGTAACTACAGTTATCGTGACGCAAACGCTTGTCGAACTTATGAGTGAACTCGTTTATATTAAGCTGATTCCTAAATTTATCATTAGCTAACATTTAATAGCTGTGGTATTTCTTGGTTATTCACTTAAATAATGTAATACTATGGTTAATTAGAATTTTATAGGAGTGGAACTTTGAAACTAAGAGCATTAGAAATTACTGATTTACCGTTTGTTCATGAATTAAATAATGAATATTCAATTATGTCATATTGGTTTGAAGAACCTTATGAATCTTTAACTGAACTTCAATATTTATTTGATAAACATCTGTTGGATGAGTCTGAAAGAAGATTTATTGTGGAAGACGAAGATTTCATTGTAGGTATTGTGGAATTAGTGGAGATCAATTATATTCATCGTAATTGTGAAATTCAAATCATTATTAAACCCGAGTTTAGTAGCAAGGGATATGCTAAATTCGCCTTTGAAAAAGCAACGAGTTATGCTTTTGACATTTTAAACATGCATAAGCTTTATTTATATGTTGATACTGATAATGAAAAGGCTATTCACATATATAAATCACAAGGTTTTAAAATCGAAGGTTTATTAATAGAACAATTCTATACTAATGGAAAATATAAAGATGCATATATTATGGCATTGCTGAAGTCTGAATATATTTTATAATAAAAGAAGCTGGAACAAATTATCAATTGTTCCAGCTTTTTTCACTTTATTTCAATTTTAAAACTTGTCCTACTGTTAAATCATTTGAACTTAAGTCATTGAGTTCTTTAATGTTATCTACACTTACACCGCTTCTTTGAGAAATATTGTATAATGTATCGCCTGAAGCGACTGTATGTGTATCGCCAGTAACGGTATCACTTGCTTCGTTTAGCTGATTATAATGTTTTTGTACGAGACTATAAAATTGATCCATATCATAACCCCATTGACTAAAGTAATTAATCGGGTCAGTATGATCAGTTCCTCCATAATATTGACTAATAACATTATGGCTAATAACTGTACCTGTTCCTTCGTTATGATCTGCTAATGATGGTTTAAGTCCATTTTGGTCTAACATTTTAGCTGTTAAGTACGCTTGATTGTTTACAGACTTCGCAAATTGGTCGAAAGTACTAGATTGTGCCAACTCTATTTGATAGAAATAAGGATTAGCCTTTGCACCAGCACCCCATGCTAAATAATCACTTGATGCTGTTTGAACAATTTTACTGCTACCTGCATAAGCATGAACAAAAGCACTTTCATAATTATTATACATATAATTAATTTCTTCATCGATGGTACTATTTGGATTCGCCGTCTCATGAATCACCACACCGATAAATTTATCTGACTTATAATCATATTTCGGTAAACTGTTCATTCTTGTATCTTGTGTAATTGCTGAAGGCTTAATATTATTTTGATCAATATAGCCATTTACATTTTGATAAGCTTCGTTCGTATTCCTATTTGTTTCTAGCTCAGTTGATTGATGTTCTGCAACTTTGTTATGTAATTTTAAATCTTCATCCGTTAATAAATTTGTAAGTTCTTTTGGGTTCATCTTTTGTGCTTGTTCAAAACTAATTGATTTGCTTGTGTTCTCAGTCTGTTCATTACTTTTCTCTTCAGCATTAACATAGAAACTAGATTGAGAAAGTAATAAGCTCGATGACAATATTAAAGCTGTTCCAAACTTATACTTCATCATTATCCCCCTTTAAATTTTATTGTTACATTGTATTACAAAATATAATTAATTCATACAGTTGAAGAATATTCCGGCATATTAAATATTGATTACAAACAATTAAGGCAGTACATCCTTTAATAAGAATGCACTGCCTTATTTTATTTTAAAACACACCAAATATATTTCCTATTAACCCCGCAAACGCTATTAATATACCCATGCCAGATAAGACCGAAGTAATAACCATCTTGCTATTTTTCTTATTCGTTTCATTTATGCCCTTTTCAAGATTGTTCATTGAGCTGGTAATCTTATCTTTTATAATATCCGGCAATCGATCTATCTTACCATTCAAAGTATCAAAGCGCTCATCAACCCGCTTCTCAAACTGTTCAAATTCATTTCTAGTTATAAATTCTGACATCAATGTCACCTCCAGCAGCGTTTTATATTGCCTATATTTCATTACCAAAAAATATTATTGTCAACAATTCAATAATGTTTATTAGGTTCTATTTTAAATGCTATTTACTCAATATATGAATCCGCTATTATAAATACATTACTTTTTATACGACTTTTCTCTTTACAAAACAGAACGTATGTTCGTATAATAAGAGTACTATATGACTGGGGTGATTTTTATGTATGACTACAGTTATTGCTTAAATCGCGATATTTTATGTGTCGATTTGAAGAGTTTCTTTGCATCTGTATCTTGTATTGAAAAAGGCCTGGACCCTTTAACGACGAAACTTGCTGTCGTTGCTGATACAAAGCGCCCAGGTTCTGTCGTGCTTGCTGCTACACCACCATTAAAAGCAATAGGTATTAAAACTGGATCTCGTTTATTTGAAATACCTCAACGCAAAGATATTTATATTATTAATCCATCCATGAAAAAGTATATTCAATTATCAACTCAAATTAGCAAAATTGCTTTAGACTATGTCGCACCTGAAGATTTTCATCAATATAGTATAGATGAGTTTTTTATGGATGTTTCTGAATCTTATCATTTATTCGCGCATTCTCCTTTTTCATTAGCTATACAACTTCAAGAGCGCATATTTAATCTTGTTCATATTCGTAGCACAATAGGAATCGGATCAAATTTATTACTCGCTAAACTGTCGATGGATATTGACGCTAAGCATACACCACTCGGTATATCAGAATGGCGTTACGAAGATGTGCCTGCCAAATTGTGGTCAATTCAACCTTTGCGAGAAATGTGGGGCATTAATAGACGTACTGAAGCTAAACTCAACAAGAAAGGCATATTTACAGTTGGTCATTTAGCAAACTACCCTGTTGAATATTTGAAGCGGGATTTTGGTGTGATTGGAGTCGATTTACATTTACATGCTAACGGCATAGATGAAAGTATGATTAGACAACCTCATCAAGCATATGACAAATCTTTAGGTAAATCTCAAATACTTATGCGTGATTATAGTATGAATGAACTTAAGACTGTATTAAACGAACAAGTAGATGAAGTATATTATAGATCTCGAAAGCTAAACTTATACCCCACTCGGATAAGTGTTAGCGTTGGTTATGCTGATATGGGTGGTGTTCGCAAACAATTTACAAATAAGACTGGTTTTATGAATACTTATGTCATCGTGAATTTATTATGGGACTATTTATCTCAACGATTAGAACCTGATCGTCTTTATCGAACGATTGCTATTTCATTTGGTAAGTTTATTCCTAATCAAATTAAGCAGCTATCTTTATTTGATGATCCATTTCAAGTTAAGACAGAAACGATAGAAAATCATTTGGATTTTATACGTATGAAATATGGGAAAAATATTGTTATGCGCGGTTCAAGCTTATTAAACAGTGGTACATTACGAGAAAGAAAAGGTTTAATCGCAGGTCATAAAGCTTAATATTGTAGTGAGGTGTCATGTATGAAAAATCTTAAAATAGATTGGAACAATGAATTTATTGAATATCAAACTTTATTATATAGTGGTGTCAATCCTGAATGGTTCTATGCTTGCATTAGAAACGAGGTCTTAGTCCCTGCATATACTGGACAAGGGAAACAATATTTTTGGACTAACGACATCCTTAAAGCTGACAAAATTATTCCTATTTACTAAATAATTCCCGAATAAATACCTTGATTGTGTATTTTTACCAACATATATTTTATAAAAGTGTTTAACGTCTCTTCTCTTTGGATATATATATATAAAGAAATCAAACATAGGAGGTAATTATTATGGGCTTTATATTAATGTTAATTGTCGGCGGTTTAATCGGCTGGCTAGCAGGCGTTATTTTAGGTAAAGATGTTCCAGGTGGTATTATCGGGAACATTATCGCTGGTATAATTGGTTCAGCAATTGGTGGATCATTATTAGGAGATATGGGACCAGTAATTGGCGGAATTGCTATTATTCCAGCATTAATTGGTTCAATTATCTTAATCTTAATACTTTCATTTATTTTAAAAGCAATCAGAAAAAAATAGAATGCAAAATAAATGTTAGTATATAAGCATACTAACGTATTAAGAGTCTGGGACATTAACATCCTAGATTAATGTAAAAGAGCGCAAATTCTTGTTTTTAAAGAATTTGCGCTCTTTTTACTTTATCTTTTAAGTCTTCGTGCGAATTATCTTCACTATTTTGTAAAATACTAGATAAACTGAAAACACCTCACAAAAAATTGTGAGGTGTTTCTTATATTACAATATACGAATAAATATTTTTTCAAAACCACTCTAGGTAAATAGCTTTGTAATAATAAAATACCCGGCATAATTATTACTTAAACATAATTTTAATAAAAATTTTAATAAAAATTAATAATCCTAGGTATTAATTAACCTTTATTTGTACCTTTGTTAAATAATTTACGAATCATTCTAAATATAACAGCTGTACCTATATATCTTAGAATACGTTTTAACACGTTCCCCATCTAAATCAACTCCTCACACAATATACTTTCGCTAGGTTATTCACCTTTCTCAGTTCTATTACCCCATAATTGATATTTGTACACATCACAATATACAATCAACTTTTCATCACCTACTTTATAATCAAGTATTAATATGTAATAATATGACTAGGTACTAAATTTAAATTGATAAAATAAGGTGATAAAAATGATTTCAAATGCAAAAATAACTGCTCAAGGCGCTTATGTTCCTAAAAATATAATGAACAATCAAGATTTCGAAAAAATTGTAGACACATCCGATGAATGGATACAACAAAGAACTGGAATTATCGAACGTAGAATTGCCCAGAACGATGAATATACAAGTGATCTTAGTTATAAAGCCGTTCTAGACTTACAACAAAATTACAATGTTGATTTAAGTGATGTTGATATGATTATCAATGCAACATTAACACCCGATTATAAAACACCAAGTGTTGCATCATATATTCAAGCAAAATTAGGCATCAAAAATAGTGGCGCAATAGATGTTAATGCAGCTTGTGCAGGATTTACGTATGGCTTAAATATAGCAAATGGCTTGATTACTTCAGGTCAAAGTAAAAAAGTTTTAGTCATAGGTTCGGAAACATTATCAAAAATAACAGATTATACGGATAGAAACACATGTATTCTATTTGGAGATGGAGCTGGTGCATTTTTAGTAGAATATTCCGAGAATGATCCTAGTTTCATAGCAAGTAGTTTTGGTTCTGACGGAGATAAAGGTTCACATTTATACTGTTCGAACTTATCTAAAGAAATGTTTCATGAAGAATTAGATAATCCAGGTTTTGTCGTACAGAATGGTAGAGGTGTTTATAAATGGGCTGTAGGAACAGTTCCTAAAATTATCAAAGACACATTAAATAAATCAAAATATACAATCGATGATTTAGATTGGTTTGTACCACATAGTGCCAACTCAAGAATGATTGAATCCATCTGCGACAAATCCAATATTCAAAAAGAACAAGCTTTAATGAGTCTTGCATACTATGGCAATACATCTTCTGCTACAATACCGTTATCTATTAACCGTGCAATTTCAGAAAACAAAATTAAAAAAGGTGACCTTCTACTATTAGTAGGATTTGGAGGAGGATTAACATACTCATCCTCTTTAATTAAATGGTCAATATAGTATTACAAAAAGAATTTGGGACATAAATACCAACTTAAAATAAATCATCCAATCCGTTGGAATCATTTTCGGATTGGATGATATTATATTTCTGATTTTATAAAGTGCTGACGCCCGGGGGAATAGTATGAGTGAGAGACTACAGGCTCGAGCCATACCCCCAGGCAAGCATGCACTTTACAAAATCATTATAGTTTGGGACATTTATGCCCAAGACTCTTTTAAGTAAATAACAGATAAGATAAAAATACTATAATCGAACTTAACAACGTAAAAAGCAATACAATTTGAGCATGTAACTCATACTCCTAAATTTCACCTATTCGATTATATTGAGATAAATGATTGATTTGATTATATTCAAGTATTTCCACTTTATCGTCTGACATTTTCAATGATGTAATACCGCCATTTGTGAGCTTAATCTTACCTGTACCTATTTCTCCATTAGAATAATGATATAAAATCGCATTGATAAATGCTCCATGTGATACGATAAGTACGTTTTTATTGTTATATTTCTGATGCACTGTATTTAACCCTTTGAAAAATCGTGCTTTAATACTTTCGTCTTCTTCTTGGTTAGGATAAATACGATCAGGATATAGTTCTAAACGTTCAACGAGCGTCATGCCTTCAGCGTCACCGAATGATAATTCTATAAATTCTTCCATTTCAATCAACTC
The DNA here is from genome assembly GCF_022387115.1 of Mammaliicoccus sp. F-M27. Taxonomy (NCBI): domain Bacteria; kingdom Bacillati; phylum Bacillota; class Bacilli; order Caryophanales; family Staphylococcaceae; genus Mammaliicoccus; species Mammaliicoccus sp. F-M27. The sequence continues at coordinate 177,486 of NZ_JAJNIE010000004.1, forward strand.
TACATTAAGCTTCTCTCTAACAATTTCCGCTGTATCTTTCGCTCTTTTTAAAGGACTCGTTATAATACAATCTATATTAAAATCGGATAAAAATTCACTACTCTCTTTAGCTTGACGGACACCATTATCATTAAGCTGAATATCCGTTCTACCTTGAATTCTTCCCATAACATTCCAGTCCGTTTCACCGTGTCTTAAAAAATAAATATTTGTCATAACCATGGCCTCACTATAAATTATTTTAAATTTAATTGTATCACTTATAAAATGACACTTCACGAGATTATATGATATAAAAGAATGATATACAAATAAATCGGAGGCACACAATATGACTAAGTATGGTACATTGTATTTTTTTGCAGGAAAAATGGGCGCGGGAAAATCAACAAAAGCAAAACGAATTGCAAAAGAAAATAACGCTGTATTAATATCAGAAGACGAATGGTTAGAAACGCTTTACCCTACTCAAATTCACTCATTCGAGCATTACTTAAAATATTCAAATCAAATTAAACCATTAATTAAAAGTCATGTCCAAAGCATATTAAAAACTGGAACAGATGTAGTCATGGACTTTCCAGGTAACACGGTCGAACAAAGAAGATGGTTAGTAGAAATCTCTTCCGATATACAAACGAGTCATCAATTAATCTTTTTAAACTTATCAGACGACCAGTGCATCCAACAAATTAAGAAGAGACGTTACGAAGACCCGAGTAGAGAGCACTTTGACACAATCGAAATGTTTAATCATGTATCCAAATTCTTTAAAGCTCCAAGCGAAAATGAAGGATTAAATATTAAGGAATTAAATCAATAAAATCACTCATACCCAATGTTCTCACGGTGTTCTTATATATTTAATCTTTCTTATTACTAAATTTATAATATACTTTTTCTAAAAGGATACTTACTAAAACCATAATAATGAGTAAGCAACCAAATCCTAATAAAGATCCGAGTTTATTGTAAATTTCAAAATAATTATATGAAAACAAAATCATAAATAGAATTACTAATCTAATTATTATAAATGGAATACTTTTATTCATTATGGACTCCTTTTGTTTTAGGGTGTGTGTTCTTGTCATCTCTATGATCTATATACATTCCTGTTAGTACTGCGAATATAAATAATGAGACTACAACAAATTGATTCGTGTATAAGCTCGTCATGAAAAAGACTATGTATGCAACAAAAATCAATACTAAAAAGTGAATGATTCTATAAATTGTATTATGTATAAATTTACGATAATTTATAGCATAATAATGATTTTCTATTATTGATATTAAAACTTGGAATAATCCAAATACAAAAATAAAAATAAATACTGCGAAATGAATAACGAAATCATCTGTTATTTGTAAATTCAATCCTACCACTACAAATATTAAAAGTGAAAGCACTCTTAAAAGCGTACTGTGCTTAACGATAAATGGCATAAAAATTCTCCCTAATATTTTTGACTTCACATATAATGTAAACATATAATTAAAATTATTGAAATAGTATTCTATATAAAAGGAGATAAAATGGAGAAATTATATATGAACATGTTTCATCATTTTTCCTAAATCATGATGGTGTATCTCATCATGAACCTTTTTATGTGATTTTCATAAAAATCATGTCATAATAATACGTGGCAATTTTAAAGGAGGAAATTTATGAAACAAAAAACAATGTTTATCGTCAGAATTTTACTGATCATTATTGGGGCGTTTATTACTGCTTACGGTCTTGAATCTATTCTTATTCCTAATAATGTATCTGATGGTGGCGTAACGGGTATTAGTATTGTAAGTTCTACATTATTAAATTTACCTTTAGGTATCTTGATTGGTATCCTTAATATACCTTTTGTTTGGTTAGGTTATAAACAAATTGGTAAAAAGTTCGCATTTCTATCTATTATAGGTATTTTATCTTTATCTATTTTCACTTCAATTATGCACAACATTCCTACTATTATTGAGGGAGATTCTTTATTAGTAACAGTAGTTGGTGGTGTGATTATTGGTTTCGGTATGGGGTTAGCACTTAGAAATGGTGGCGCTCTTGATGGTATCGATATGTTAGCTGTATTATTATCGAGAAAATTACCTTTTGGAACGAGTGATTTAATTTTATTCTTAAATTCATTTGTATTTATTTTAGTTTCAACGGTATTTGGTTTAAAAGGCGCTATTTTATCTTCAATTGCTTATTTCATCGCATCTAAAGTGATACATATTATTGAAGAAGGATTTAGTGGTTCTAAAACATTCAAAATCATTTCAAGTAATCATGAAACTTTAATTACTGAGATACAAACTAAATTAGGTAGATATTGTACATACTCAGTGATTACAGCTAGTGATATGCAGACTCAGTTAACAGAAGTGACATGTCTAATTAATAGACTTGAAGAACAAAAATTAAAAGAAATTATTAACACTGTTGATCCTAAAGCTTACATTGCTATATATGAAACAGCTGATTATCATGTTGGTAATATTAAAAAAGAAGACGTACATTAAGATTTAATAAAGATTCTAGGATATAAATGTCCTAGAAATTAAAAAACAGTAGAAATTCATTATTAAAATTGAATTTCTACTGTTTTTCTTATTTAAAGTCCTTTGTTCTTTTAAGCACATGCTGTATGTTGCAAGACTGGCTAAACAAGCAACATAGAAAGCCTGTAAGTTGCAAGACTCTCCAAACAAGCAACATAGAAGGCCTGTATGTTGCAAGACTCTCCAAATAAGCAACATAGAAGCTCTGTATGTTGCAAGACTGACTAAACAAGCAACATAGAACGTCTGTATGTTGCAAGACTCACCAAACAAGCAACATAGAAAGCCTGTATGAATAATATAATTTTAAATCCAACTGTAATTCTTCCAAAAAAAATAAAACACCTTTACGATGTTTTAATCGAATATCTTAAAAATAAATTTTGTAATCCACGCAATTGTTCTTGGTATTACAAAGAATACACCTTTAATCAGTTCTCCAATGAAAAAGAATCCATCTAAAAAGTCTCCAAATGTAATGGGTTTTCTTTTCTTTTTGTTATCGTTCATACATTCTCCTTTGATTTACCGTATTAATGTATAAATATAAAATCAACTATATAATTGAGTCCTGTTATGAATATATAAAATGTATAAATCAACGTAGCAAGAATAAAAATCGACGTAAATATTTTAATCTTAGTTCCCTTTTCTCTATATACGAAATAAATAACAATAAACATTGTCATTAAAGAGATATAAGCTAGTGCGACAGCTGTAAAAGTACCTGCTGAGTTATGTTTATAATTAAATTGACTTGTCATCCAAGAATCGTAGAATATATCCTTAACGCCTATATGATTAGTATAGATATCAAAACCAATTCCTAATAAAATAAATAAAGCCTCACAGATAAATACAATCCAAAAAATTAAAGCTTTCAATTTTCCACTGAACTTTGATATGTCATCCAAGAATAAAGAAAAGGTAATAGAACAATTAGTATGGCTAAAGTAATCGTAATAGCAGAGTTAATAATGTTAAGTAAACCTAATATAAACATCACTATACCACCTATTATATAAATAACAGCAGCAAATCGATGGGTCTTTTTCCATACAAACTCACTTGCCTTCGTCCATTTATTCTTAATGCCTAGTGAATTATTTTTTGGTACTTTAGGTAAATAGTTCCCAGTAATAATCAACAATAAACCAACAAGCACTGGAATGATAAAGTTTGCAGAAATATTGTGACCTAAACCATTAAAAATCATAATTAAAGAAATCACATATATAAATCCTTGTCCTAAAGGATTAAGAAGTTCATTTAAAGAAGCCACATTTGAGAACTTCTCTTGATCAGTGTCTTTAGCAATTTTTATGTTTGTTACGACATAGCAAAAAATCATAATACCAATCATCACAATAGCAGCAATCAATTTATTAGCAGACCAATTTATTTCTCCGCTTGCACTATACTGCATTGGAATAGAATTAGGTAGAAATGGCAGTGCTATAATCCAACTTATAACTGAAAGACCAATAATAAATAAATCAAATTTAGTTCGTTTTAATATTTCTTTCACAATAAAAACCCTCTCTTTTACTCTTTAAACTGAATCACCCATTTAATCACTTCATCAAAAACAGACAAATTCAAATGATAATAAATGTATTTCCCCTGTCTTTCTGAATAAATTAAGTCATTCAATCTAAGTATTTTTAAATGTTGTGAGACACTCGCTTGGCTCATATCAAAATGGCTAGCAATATCACTTGCAGTCATTTTAGTATCCTTTAGCATCTCTAAAATCTCTCTTCTCGTTTCATCAGATAAAGCTTTAAAAATATCTTTCATAAATCACACCTTTTTCTTTTAAGTCATTTAATCATTTAAGTAACCACTTAAATGTTATAATAAAAAAATATTCATGTCAATGCTAGAAGTTTTAATCGTTCTTCATAATGATACTTGTGATAAAATAATAATAATAAATTAAATTGAATTTTTTAGAAGAATCAGTTGGAGGAAATATGTACTTATTATGTGGCATTATCATAACATTAGTCGGATTGCTAGTAATAATATGGGAAGGAAAAAGCATCTTTAACATATTTCTATTTTCATTCGGCGCCCTATTAACGCTATTCACTATACTAAAGTTTGTATTTGAGACGTTTGTTCGATGACCTCATTCTCATATTTAATATAAAAAAAGCTAGTTATGTTATCATAGCTAGCTTTAATATATTCTTAACTATTCTTTTTCAATTCCACCGCTTTTATATGCAAAATATAATAAAGCAAAAACAGAAAACCATAAAGGTGGTACAACTAAAGATACAAAAACAAAACCAAGTATCATACTTAACCACATTGAATCTATTCTATATTTACCTATCTTCATCAAATCACCTATTCTTATATAGATTAACTCTTATGAATTATATCATTTTTAAAAATAATGTAGTTATTTTCATAATTTTCTGCTATATTGTTTAGAATAAATCATCAACAAAGAGGTGTAGCATAGATGGATAACTGGTTAAGTTTCATTGTCATAGCATTAATGATCATCATCATCCCTGGCCCTGATTTCTTTATAGTGTTGAACAATACACTTAAAGGAGATGCTAGAAATGGCATTATGGCAGGTTTAGGCATATCAAGCGCCCATGTCTTTTATTCTGCTTTAGCTGCTTTTGGTTTAATCTTTATTTTAACATCTTCATATTATGTTTTTACTGGTATTAAAATTTTAGGTTCTATTTATATCGCTTATTTAGGTGTTAAGTCCATATTAAATGCTAAGAAGACATTTAATATAACCACTCATCCAACAGGTCCATCACAAGTTAAACTGACTCTATCTTATAAGCAAGGATTTTTAAGTACAATTTTTAATCCTAAAGCAATACTATTTTACGTCAGCATTTTACCTCAATTTATTACAAAGCAAGACGGATCAATGAAAATAATCATGTTGTCTTCACTATTTATCTTAACAGTGTTTGTATGGTTCTTCTTGTGCAGCTTCTTATTCAATTACATAAGACAATTATTCAACAACCATAAATTCAAATCCATACTAGACTATGCAATCGGCACCGTACTGATAGGCTTAGCAATCAGTATATTTAAATTAGAAAAATAAAGATTATTAATTTTAACTAATAAATACAAGCTCTTAACCTTATCAGTTAAGAGCTTGTTTCTTATCCATTCAATATTTTCACTTATACTTCACTTATAAATATTTCGAAATTCACGCTGTGTGTTAAGTGTCAGTCTCTATAAATAATGTGTAAAATATCATATTATAATTGCCTTTCTTTCTATATAGGACTAATATCAACTTATCTCATATATAAGGTGATGTTAAATGAACACTATATCTAAGTTAACTATGCTTTATCTTACACTGTTTATAACTACGACAGTTATTGGTTCTATACTACTTTATTTACCGATGACTGGAAGAAAATCAATCAGCTTTATAGATGCATTTTTTATAGCTACTAGTGCGTTTACTGTAACTGGCCTTTCAACAGTAGATATTCCTAGTCAATTTAATGATTTAGGCTACTTAGTTATAATATTGTTAATTCAGATAGGTGGTATAGGAATTGTTACATTAACGATTTTTATTATGATTTTTACAAGAAAGAATATAACTTTCAAAAACAGAGAGTTACTAATGTATACATGGAGTATAGATAATGATTCTGGCTTATTAAAAATAACAATACACCTTGTAATATTTAGTTTCATTGTGGAATTACTAGGCGCTCTTATTCTGTCGCTAGTGTTTATACCAGACTTCGGGATAGCTAAAGGAGGATTTCTTAGTTTATTTACATCTATTTCATCATTTAACAACGCAGGTTTCTCACTATTTTCAAATAGCCTTATACCCTATAGCAATAACTTCATAGTCAATATAATCGTTCCATTATTAATTATCATTGGTGGTATTGGATATATTGTTATTGTAGATTTATGGCGATCTAATCGTATAAGCAAGTTAAAACTACATTCAAAAATTGTACTCACTACTACGAGTATATTAATTTTTGTCGGAGCTATATCATTTTGGTTAATCGAAAAAAATAATACTTTAAAAAATGATAACTGGATTGTTCAAGTGTATAAATCTGTATTTCAATCAGTGTCGACAAGAACTGCCGGTTTTAACACCGTAGATATAGGTCAATTACATGACTCCACACTTTTTATATTCGATTTGTTAATGTTCATAGGTGCAGCACCTATGAGTACCGGTGGTGGAATTAAAGTAACTACCTTTGCAATAATAGTGGCTTATTTATACGCACAATTAAAAGGTCAAAAACATACCCATATATTTAAAAAAAGTATTATGGCTGAACAAATTAGTAAAGCGATCATAATTTGTTTTTTATCAAGTACTCTAATTTTCTTATCAACATTAATCATATTGATTGAAAGTCCAAATTTGAACATGACGAAAGTATTATTTGAAACAATATCAGCCTTTGCGACTGTAGGTCTTTCAACCGGTATTACTGCAGACTTAACTTCTTTATCTAAAGTAATACTCATACTTTTAATGATAATTGGTAAAATAGGTGTAATTATTATTGTTTCTATTTTTATACGACCAAAAAAAGAAAGCTATTATTATTCAAGTGAGAAAATAAATTTATAAGAACTTTTATTTTTCTAATTCTATCATTCTTATGACTTACTCATATAGTTTTATACTATATAAAATGAATCTTATTAAATATATTCTATATGTTATAATGTTTTAAGGGGGTGTGTTATGAAAAAAGTAATCATGTTTATACTAAGTTTATTTTCTTTACTATATGTCTTAAATTTATTCTATAATGCCTTATTTAATGATAAACCGCTCAATCCTGTTACAACTACAATACTTATTGGTGTTGTTATTGGTGTCGTTTATATTCTAATAAGCGACTATTTAAAGAAGAAACAAGAAAAAGAATAGAAATCTCATGTTATAAGATGATAAAACTTTTCATATTGTTATAAAAATTTTACTAAAAGTGATAAAAGCACAGGCAAGAAACTTTATCATGTTCACGTTTATGATCTCAAAGATGACAATAATATTATTCGTCATTTAGCATTTAGAGATTACCTAATTGAGTTTCCTGAAGTTGCTAAAGAATATGAAAACTTAAAACTTAACCTCATTGATAAATATAGTGGCGACAAAAACAGTTATGTAAATGGAAAAAATGAATTTGTAAAAGAAATCGAGAAACTAGCTATAAATTGGTACCAACAAAATAAATAATTTAGAATTTAGTTATTACTCACAAATTGATAGTGAGTTTAATAAATTAGAAGTGATGCTAGACGTTTTAAAAACTTTTACTATTATTGATATATGAATAAAATTTTACAGATGATTTTTTTGTTCACATGATTTTGTATTTAAAATATCTTCCACAGTTATGTTAAAAGGTTTATCAAAGAGATTAACTTCAATTCCTTTAGTTTTTTTCATTTTATCTATTTCATAACCTAAACTTTTCATAATTTCTAAGAATCGAGCTTGTTCTTTATTTAATATCATTTAAATACCTCCTTTTTAATACTAGTATTCAATGATTATCTGTTTCTGTAAAATTATTATACAATTTATTCCAGCTAAAACAATAACAAAAAGTATTTCAAATCAATTTTTCATTGATTATCATTAGTTCTGGTTACATTGCGTGACCCGAGCCATTCCTAATTTCATACATAATGATAAAAAAAACCTCACATTAAGTGAGGTTTTTTAGTTATTCTTCTGATTCTTCCATTTCTCTATCCATTCTTTCTTGTGCTTCTGGACTTACACAACCACCAACAGTACAAAATGAACCGTCTGGTTTGTAATAACCCATCGCATCGCCACCACCTTGAGCTTGAACGTATTCATTACCTTCATCATCAACTTGTCCATTTACATCTTGACCATTTTTAAATTGTTGAGTAACTTCATCTTGTGTAAGCGCTTCTTGAACAGGTTGTTGTTGCACTGGTTGTTCAACAGTTTGTTGTTCTTGTGTAGGTTGTTCAGTTGTATTTACTTCTTCGGTAGGCTGTTGTTCATTAGTTGCAACTTCTTCTGTAGTTTGTTCTTCTGTTTTAGGTTCTGATTTCTTAGCAGTTTCTTTTTTATCTGTTTCTTTCTTTTTAGAATCTTCTTTCTTAACTTCTTTCTTCGTTTCCTTAGTATCATCCTTAGTTGTCGATTCTTCTTTTTGACCACAAGCTCCCAATACTAACAATGATACGAATAATAATACTGTTAACTTTTTCATTAAACATTCCCCTTTAATTATCATATTACTTATAATAATAAACCATTTCTAGTAAATTAATAGTGCTAAATTTAATTATTTAATTTTTAAATTTAGCACTTTGGAAATTCAACCAGGATTATCGAACGATTACACTCAAACTCAATAACGATGTGGGTTAAACAACACAACCTATAGAATTCCCAAAATTATTATTAAATTCTCAAGTTTTATTTTCATACCATCCATGCTAAAAATTAACTTTGTATAAAATCAATCATATGAGCACTTGTAACGCACCTTATCCTTTTTATTCTTAAAGCTAATATAAGACTCATAAACACGATCTATTAACGTTATACAAAACCTTATATTATTTATTGTAACCACTACCCTAATATGAGATAGTGTTTTTTTGTACTTGAAATGTATAAATTGAATATGGATTGTGGGGATAATATGTAAAGGCACATTTATTTCTATGTAGTTTGCTATAAAATAATCGATACAGTTAAGAACAAAAAGTAAACAGCTAGGGAATATCAAACATTTTTAGAGTTATTTATATTAGAGTGACCTTGTATTCAAAATATAATTTATGGAGGTATTTTATGAATAAGTTTAAAGTTCTTTTAAGTTTCATGGCATTACTTATATTTGTTTCTAGTATTTTTTCTAATCCTGTTAATGCTGAAATGAAGAGTGGAGATTATTATCAAGATTTAGGAGTTAAAATTTTAAAAGGTTTTAACTATGACACTAAATCTGGAGAATATACTTTTGATAAAAAAATAGCTAAAGAAAATTCAGGTTTATCTGATGAACAAATTAATAAAGTTGAGGAGCATTTAAAAACATTAGATTCTCAAAAGTTAAATTTGTTGCAACAGGATAAACTTAAGAGCCAACAAAAAGAAGATGGTGTTCAAACTGAAGCTCTACCGTTATTACCTTTAATTGGGGCCGCTGCGATTGGTATAGTAGCTGCTGTTGGTACGACCGTTGCAACTAATTTTGCTGATGATATATATAATTACGGGTTAACTACAGCCTGTAAAAATTTCAAAAAGTATAATGCTATTAAAGACTTCTGCGTTATAAACAAGTATATCTAAAATGGAAATTCTAATAATTAGTTTATATATATTATTCGGCCTTAGTTGCTTTGCTTTAGTTCTTATATCAGTATTAACTATATTTAAAATCTTAAAATTATATGAAATGGATATAAACTATCGTTTAATTTGGATTGTTACTCTAAGTGTATTATTTATATCTTTAATAATTTTAATTATTTTAGGATTTTTAGTTTAAAAATAAATATTGATATTTCTTCTTATCAAAAAAACAACCCAGAATCTAATGGTAACGGATATGTATATTAGACACAAATGAATAAATATAAAAAACACCCACTTAGTTTGCACTAACCCCATGATGTGGGAGTAAAATAAAAACACTTTCGTTGAATTCATATTAAAATGAATTTATACGGAGGTGTTTTTTCTATGA